>JAKEFD010000342.1 GCA_022616245.1 Gemmataceae bacterium | reverse complement strand
GTTGAGCACATCCTTGCGGGCGGCGTCGCGGTTCGCCGGGCTCTCGCGCAAAAGGCCCCGATAGACAGCCAGTTCGAGAATCGGTTGCCCGTTGACCGTGGCCGCGACCGTGTTGGGCGCGGGCGGCTGCACGAGCGTGGGCGGCGGCAATTGTGCGGGCTGCGCCGGCGACGCCGGTGGGTTCGCGCTCGCTAAGACCAACCCAGTGATGCAACCTAGGAGCCGTAATTTGGCGAACATGGGATCCTTCCTCCTGTCCGGGCAAAATGGGATAGCGCCCGATATCGACTTCCTTTTCTTGAGCGGCGAATTGTACCCAACCCCGGCTTGTGCGCCGAGACGAAGTTACTTATGCCATTGCATGAATCTGGCCTTTGCAGAAACAAAATCCGAATCTCGAATATGCAAATCCGAAACAAATTCGAATTCGGAAAAAGAAATGCTCGAAACCAAAGCCCGTCTTTTTGATTACTCCTTCTTTGGATTTTGAATTTGTTTCGGATTTCGAGTTTCGGATTTCGGAATTGAAATGGAAATGAGATTGGTCATGGGAAAACGACTTGCCGGCTTGGCGTTGATTTTGTTCGCGCTGGGCTGCGCGAGCATCGAGAACAGCTTGGTTTTTCAGCCACAGGCCGCGACGGAGCCGTACAAGGCGCCGCCGCAACCCTTGCAGGACATTCACTTCGAAACCGCCGACGGCACGCTGATTCACGCACGCTGGGCGCCCCATCCATTCGCCAAGGGCGCGATCCTCTACTGCCATAGCAATGGCGGCAACATCGAGCAATGGGGCGGCGCGGTTCGCGATTTGTGGAACAACTTGAACGAGTCCGTGCTCATCTTTGATTATCCGGGTTATGGGCACTCGAGCGGCAAACCGTCCGAAGCCGGCTGCTATGCCGCCGCCCAGGCCGCCTACGACTGGCTCGTCAAGGAGAAGAAGATCTCGCCCGAGCGCGTTGTGATATTCGGGCAATCGCTGGGCGGCGCAGTGGCCGTCGATCTGGCGGCGCGCCAGCCGCATCGCGCACTCGTGCTGGTGCGGACGTTCACATCCGCTCCAGACGTGGCCCTCGACCAACTGCCGGTCTTGCCTTACTCACTTCTTATGAACAATCGCTTTGACAGCTTGGAGAAGATCAAGATGTGCTCGCGGCCGGTCTTTGTCGCCGCCGCCGATCAGGACCGCCTCATTTCACTCCGCCACTCCCAGCGCCTGCGCGACGCCTGCCCCGCGCCGACCGAGTTCTTGTTGCTCAAGAACATGGGGCACAACGACCCGTTGCCGCCCGAGTTTTACAGCTCGATGCGCCGGTTCCTCGACAAGCACTAGTCAGCGCACTCCTAGGTGCTCAAAAGTCGTCGAGATTCACAACGCGGCCGTCATTGCGCACGCAGGCGCGCATGAAGTTCACCGGATCGACGCCGAAGCGGAGGTGCCGTACGGAACCGTCGCCCCACAGCGACATGATGCCGGTGGGGTGCGACGAGCCGAAGCGCTGACTGGAGGTGGTGGCTGTGGATTGGTAGTCGCGCTCGGGCGTTTGCCAGACTCCGCCGATCTGCCAGCTGCGGCGATAGCGGCACTGGTCGAGTCATTTCGAGAGCGAGCATTCCCAAGGCGTCGCGGGTCAACTACTTCTGACCATTGCGGTCGTGTTCAGACAAGTACTTGAGTTTGCGTTCGATCGCCCGAATCGCAAGGGATGCCGTTGACTGGAATTCCGGATTGCTTAACTCGGCTTTGAGAAGAGGTATAGCATCCCTGGCCAGCGGGCCCATCAAGCCTAAGGCATCAATTGTTCGGGCGCGTCGCAGTCCGTGGTCGATCGTGAGGTTGTTCATCAGCGGCTGGACCGCGTCCTTGCCGATCCCTTGAAACGCTTTGCTAATATCCTGAGCGAAGAACACGTACTCATCGTCGTTCAGTAATTGGATCAGTGACGGGATCGCTGCTTTCGCGCCTGGGCCAATCTTTCCCAAGGTCAGGATCGCCTCACGTCGAATACCCTTCTCCAAGTTTTTGTTGCAAGCAATTGCTAGGACTGCGGGTACCACTAGGTTGTCGTCGGAACGGATTCTCCCAAACGCACTCAAGACGGCAGCACGAATTCCGTCCGCTCGCGCGGGCTGGACAAGATCCCGACACATGAGTGCTATGAGCAAGTCGGGGATGGCGGCGCGCGCTTCTGAGCCGATTGCGCCTATGGCACCGGCTGCGGCGGCGCGGTACTCTTCTTGTTCAGGGTCGTTGAGTATGTTTCGAAGGAAGGGAATCAGTGTCGGCAAGTCCTCCTTGATTTGCCCGAGTGTCCCTATGGCTGCCTTGCGGCGCTCGCCTTGTTCGCCGATTACGATCTTGAGCAGCGTGGGCTGCGCGGCTTTCGCTGCGGGACCATAATGGCTTATTGCTCGCATTGCCGCCGTGCGCACACAGGCTTCTTGCCCATCAATGCAATCTTCGTCAAAGAGCGCTTTCACTAGCGCGGGAACAGCAATGTCTGGTTGCGACCGAATGGCTCCCAGCGCCACTGCGACTCGACGCCGCACCTTGATATCCTTGTCGCGAAGCGCCAGCACCAAGTCCGGGACAGTAGATTGAGCGCGCGGTCCGATTTGTGCGAGAGCGTCAGCCGATTTCGCTCGAACGCGCGCGCTCGAATCGAACAAGCCATCGTTGGCGAGTCTGGAAACGGCCCAGAAGCTAGATGGGCCAAGTTCCTCAAGAGCGCATGCGGCGACGAACCGTGTCTCCTCGCTTTCCTTGTCTCTCAATAGAGCGCGCAATTCGCGGACGCCGGGCACTACTTTCTGCATCTGACCTAACAACTGCCTGGCACGCTTCAAGTTTTTCGCGTCGTCCGTTTCGAGTTTGATTGGGTCCTCACGAGGTTTTTTGGACTCTGTTTGTCCTAGAATGGTTGACGCAATAAGCGCAACGCTCACCACTATGGCACTATTTGCAGTTTTCATGCGATCACCACTTGCAGAACAAAATCCCAATTTCCGCGCTCAGACCGCTAAAGGGCTTCGGCATCGAAGCCATTAATCAAGGGACGAAGAAAGAATGTTGCCGGAATATCCTCAATGTCAAAGACCCCGGAACGGGCGGCGCATCGAATGATCGAGTAAACTGAACCTGCGGGGTTTGCGCCGCCAGTCAATGTGATCCGAACGGTCCCCCCGAACGTTCCATTTCCAGTGACAATGAGCCGATCATAGTTGTTGGTCGCGGGATCATTATCGGCAATTCGGAACACGATTGTCCCCGAACTCTGGACGAAAGTGCCGTCCACGCGTAGGAGACCGGTTAACGGACCCGTTCCGCCGACATTGATGGTGGCCCCAAGATTTCGAAGCATCCCAAAAACATTTCCAGGCCCGTTTAAGGCGCCTTCGTAGAAATCAAGGAAAGGACCTGACAAACCATTCCCTTTCAAATCGGTCTGTCCGCCCCACTGAGTGTAGCCGTACGGAGCGACTAAGTGCCCCCAATGCAAGTCTACTCTGCCATAATTTACAAACGGCATTTCAATCGTGACTCCGAATTGTTCGCTGTCGATCTTGAGGAATCCAGTAGGGTTGTTGACGAAACTCGGGACTTCACCTGTGTTGTTGAATCGAATCGTGTTCCCAGCCCAGATTTCAAAGACCCCAGAGTTTTCAATTGCAACCCCGCCGAGTGCGCCGCCTACTGTGATATCACCCGCGCTGTCTCCCCAAATGACGGTGCCCTCGTTCTTTAGGCTCCATCCATTGATTATGGCATGTTCGGAGGGGTTAGAGATTTCGAGCCTCGCATTCGCCATCACATGGACTAGTCCTTGTCCATTCCAGGTACCATCAGCCCAAATGTAATTGTTCCGGACCGCCAAAGTGCCTCCATCACCGCCCAGATGTGTGTTGTCGCCTTGCGTCATCACCGTATCGACACTAACCGCTCCGTCAATAGTTAGTTGACCGTTAGGGACGATTGCAACGAGATCCGCGTCTGCGCCACTCAGTACAGCGCCTTCCGATAAGGTGTTGAGCAATGACGGAGATAAGCCAATTGTCAAATGGGTGACATTGAATGTTCCCGCGCTATACGTGCCTCCCCGAACAATTACGGTGCCGGTCGATTGAATGGTGCCATTATTCTGAAGTTGGGCGTCGAATTGGATCGGCGCGCCATTCACAGCAACTAGCTGCGCTTCCGGGCCAAGGTAAAAATTGCCGAGTTAACCCGAGGTTCCAACAAAGTGTGCATCGGTGCCGCGGACTTCAAATCTCGGATTGTTGCCGGAATTACTTATTGATCCAGAGTTTTGCAAGCCAATTCGATCTTCGTCCAGTGTGACCCATACAATTTGGCCCATGTTGTCGATGGCGCCACCTTCTTGGCCACCCGTCACGACTTTCTGAACGGGACCATCTTCAATGGTCATTCGACCGTTGGTTTCGACGGCAAGCGCCACTTCGATTGTTCCGCCGGACCAATTGAAATCGCCGTTACCAGCGTTGTCGATCGAAACAGCTCCGTCCGAAAGCCGACCGTCTTCCATTACACCTCCGTTTGTTATCGTTATCAATCCGCCGAACAACTTGATCGTGCTGGTGTAGCCCTGCTCAATTGTTAGGCTCTTGATTGTCCAGCTTCCCAAGTCCATGTCGCAACGGACGTCGGTGTCGGCCGAAAACACGACGTCATCCAAGGGCCCAGGAATCGCATTCGTCGTCCAGTTTAGGGCGACGCTTGCTGACAAATTCATTTGGCCCACAGCCGGATCCCAGGTTGCAACAGCTGGCACGCAGCGTTCTTCGAAGCATTCGAGGCAAGGTCGAAACGATTTGCGTTTGTTTCTTAGGGGCTGGGATTTCGTGCAATAGTAATTGCGAATTCGAGACCAGAAGGAACCGAAGTAGGTGACTGGCCATTTCATTGGAATCCTCCCAGAAATGAGAAAAATGTGAATGTCAATCCAATCCTTCTGAGAGTAATCATGAGAATTCATGATGTCAAACGATTTCGGCTCGAGCTGGACAGGAACCGCTCCGAACGACCGCCCAGATGATCACGAGCGCCGCTCTATTCATGGCGCAGAGCCTCGATGGGGTCCAAGAGCGCGGCGCGGCGCGCCGGATAGATTCCCGACGTAAGCCCCACCAGCACGGACACGCCCAATGCCAGCAGCGGCGACCACAGGCGGATAATCGTCGGCAAGCCAAACAGTCCGGAAATAGCATGCGAGAGTGCAACGCCCAATCCGACGCCGATGAGCCCGCCGCAGCAGGAAAGCACCAGTGTCTCCGCCAGAAATTGAGCGGCGATGTCCCGGCGCTTGGCGCCCAAGGCCCGGCGGATGCCGATCTCGCGCGTGCGCTCGGTCACGGTGGCGAGCATGATGTTCATGATGCCGATGCCGCCCACCACGAGCGAGATGCCGGCGATCGCGCCCAGGATCAGCGTGAATAGCCGTTGCGTCTGCTCGGCTTTTTGCAAAAGGTCGAGCGGCACGATGAGAGACACGTCTTTGCGCGGGTGGAACTGATCGATCAACGATTGCAGAACCGCGGCAGTCTTGGACACGTTGTCCACTTCGTCCACGGACACAGTGACTTGGCTGATGTCGAGTCTTTCCACGGAATAACCGCCGACCTTGAACGTGATCAGCTCGCGGCCAAAGCGCACGCGGTCGGTGGTGAACGGGATGAAGACGACGCGATTGAAATCGGCGTCGCCCGAGTCGGCGCCGGCGGCTCGGGTCTTCGGCTCCGTGATGCCGATGACGGTAAAAGAGCGCGGCCGGTCGATGCTCTCAATGGAGATGGTGCGGCCAATGGGATTTTGCGCGGGAAATAGTGTTTCGGCCGCCGCCGCGCCCAGCACAACGACATTGTCAAAGCACTGTTCGTCGAGCTGGTCGATGCCGCGGCCAAACGCCAAGGGGATATTGTTTTGCTTCAAGAAGTCGGCGGTCACGCCCAGCACGCGGGCTTCGAGCTTGCGGTCCATGCAGCGGACAGTTTTGCGGAACTCGCGCATCGGCGCGGCGGCGGCCACGGTGGGCACGGTCGAACGGATGCGGTCCAGATCGGGATAGGTCAGTCCATACGCTAATAGATCGACACCCTGGCGCTCTGTCGGGTCGTCGGTTGGCTTCACGCTGCGCAAAAGAATGGTGCTGGCGCCCAGGTCTTCGAGTTGCTTCAGCGCCTGGTAGCGGGCCGCTTCGCCGACCGCCAGCATCACGATCACCGAGCCGACGCCGAGTACGATGCCCAGCGCGGTCAGTCCGGAGCGCAACCGATGCGCCCCGAGGCTGCGCAAGCCGAGCAGCAAAGTATGGCCCAGGCGAGAGGTGAGCATGTCTTTTCGCTCAGATATTTCAAATTGCAAATTGCAAATTGACGGAGGGCTGCCGTGCAGGTTGACGCCGCCGGTGTTCCAATTTGAAATCTGCAATTTGCAATTCTCAATTTGAAATGGTTTTTTTCTTCTTTTGGCTATCGTCTTTCTTCGGACCGCCGCCTTTGCTTTCCTGCTTCTTCAACTCGGCGGCGGCGCGGACACGGGCGTCGAGAGCCACGCGCTCTCCTTCGCTCACGCCTTCGAGAATCTGAATGAGCTGCTGGTTGGCATCACCGACTTGCACGGTGCGCCGTTCGATATCCGCGCCTTTGACGACATAGCAAATCTGCTTGCCGTCTAGCTCCGTGACCGCTTGCACGGGCACCGTGACGGCGTCGGCCACGGTCTTGATGTAGATCTTCACCTCGGCGGTCATGCCGGGCCTCAGGCCCGCGTCGGTCGGTAAATCGTCAATGGACACTTCCGTTTTGTATTCCTTGACGCCGCCGCCGCCGCGCCATTCGTCGCCCGCCGCCAAAGTGGCGACATAGAGCACTTTGCCGTTCAGCACCTGGTTGGGCAAGGCGTCTATCTGCATCGTGGCTTCCTGCCCCTTTTTCACCTTCTTGACCACCGACTCGTGCACTTTGAGACTGACTTGCATATTGTCGAGATCGGGCAACGTGAAGATCGGCTGTTGGTAGAAGAGGTTGGCGCCGGTGCGGATGCGCGACGATTCGTCCCAGGGCCGCTTGAAGTAGATGACAATGCCGTCCTGCGGCGCCTTGACGACGCACTTATCGAGCTGCGCCTTCAGCCGTTCCAGGTGGCGTTTTTCCAGACCCGCCGTCTTTTCCGCTCCTTGCAATTCATTGACGTTCTTGTCAACCGCGGCGGCCTGGCTCTTCTTGGTCCGCTCCAAATCGCGCTTGGCGTCTTCGGCCTTCGCTTTGAGTTCCGTCGTTTTGCGAAGCCTGGTGAACTTTTCGAAAACCCGAAGGTCCGCTTCCTGCTGGCGAACCTGATAGCGTTTGCCTTCCGCTTGCAGCTCCATGACTCGAATCTGCTCTAGTTGAGAGAAGCCTTTCTTTACCATGTCGCGGGTGAAGGCCAGGTTGTCTTCCGCTTCCTTGAGCTCTTTCTTACCAAGTTCCAGTGTCCCTTTGCGGCGGTCCACTTCGACCTGGTACTCGCCCTCTTCATACGACTCGTGGTCGATGTTCGCCAACGTCAGGGCCAGCTCGGCCTTGGCGATTTCGCCTTCCGACTTATTCCTTTGCACTTCCAGCTCCGCCTTGGCAGTCTTGGCTTTGCCTTCGGCTTGCTCCCATTTCACTTCCTGCTCGTTGATGCTCTTAAGGAGTACGTCCACGTCGAAGCGGAGGACCTCCTGGTCCTTCTTGACGCGCGTGCCTTCGGCAACGATGCTGGCCAGCTTGCCGCCGCCTTCGACCTCGCAAACGACCTGCGTGGACTTGGCGCTTTCCAGCTCGCCGCGCTCGACCACGGTGATGACCAGATCGCCCTTGGCGGCGGTCGCGGTCAGGACTTCGGCGGCTTTACGCTCGGAGATCGCCCAGCTCCAGCCGGCCCAACCCAGGCCGACGACTGCGCCGCCGATCAAGACGAGCCGCACGAGACGGCCCATCCACGGCCGGCTTCTCTTCGCCGACGGCAAGCCGATGCGCGGCGTCGGCAGCGGCACAGCGGCGGATTGCAGTTGGGAAACGGCAGTAGATTGCATTTGCGGTTCGGTGTGAAGCATGGACATATCCCCCTCGCATGCTTTGTAACGTCCCTAGAGCTTAGCAGAATTTGCGACGCAGTTGGCAGGAATGTCAAAACAAGCGTTGACCCACAAACCCACTGTAACAAAGACGCCGGCCAGTGCAAAATCTTTCACACTTTGCGTGACCGGCGCGTCCGGATGTCTTTACCACGAAGGGGGTTTTATAAAACCCCTTCGGGGTAAGTTCAGCGCGGCACGCTTCGTCACCTTGAGTGCCCCAACCCCTCACCCTCAGGGCGAGGAGAGACACGACCGTCAACGAATCGGAAGTTGCCCATTACGGTATGACGCATCTGGAAACCCGCGCTGGTCCAATTGCAGCGCTTCCAGATCCAGCAGAAGCTGGATGCGTTGTTGCTCGAATTGCACATAGCTGGCCACCAGCCGGTTGCGGGCATCGAGCAAGGACTGTAGGGCCTGCAACAAGTTAAGAGTGGTGGTGTCGTTGGCGGTCCGCTTTTCGCGCGGGCCGCCGAGCAAAATGAGCCGGGCGCTCTCGAATTGCCGGGCCGCGGACAAGAGCTGCTGCCGCGAGATCTCGAAACCGAACCGCAACCGGCGCAGTTGCCTTAAGTCCTGGCGAATCTGCAACTCGACCTGGTCGGACAGCTCCATGTAGTCGCGCCGCGCCTTCTGATAGACAATCAAGCTGGCGCGATAGGCGTTGCGCTCCGCTTGCCTGTTGAGCGGGCCGTCAAAGCGCAAGCCCACCGCGTAGCGGCTGGCCTGGGCGGAAAAGGCGAGCGGGTTCTTGCCGTCGGGGTCGGTGCCGAGGTTGGCCTCGGCAATCACGTTCACATCGGCGTGGAGCGCGTTGGCCGCGACTTTGACCTTGCGCCAGGCGTCGGTGACGATGCCAAGCTGATTCTGCAGGTCGAGCCGGTTTTCCTTGGCGAAGGAGAGCGCCTCGGCTTCCGCCACGCTTACCTCGGGCAGTTCGATCAGATAGGCGCGTGCCTCTGTCTGCATGGTGACGACAGAATCGAGTTGTTTGAGCAGGTTTTGCGTATCCTGCGTGAGGGCCTCCCACGCCTCTTTACGCGTCTTTTCCGTGATGCCCTTCTTGTGCAGCTCGATGGCGTCCACGATTTTCTTCAAGTCGGCTTCAATATCTTTGGCTTGCTGGAGCAAGCGCTGGTACGTTTCGCGCTCGCGCTCACGGTACTCCGGATCGTCGCCGGGCCGCGCCGGGCGGCCGACGCGCTCGCCCCATTTCTTGACATCACCCACGGCTTTGTCCAGTGCGTGCGGAATTTCGTCAGCGAACTTGCGCAGCGCCGCGAAATGTCCTTCCAGCTCTTTGACGGCCGGCGGCTGTCCCAATTCCTTCAAGCGTTCGCGCTGAAACGCATTGAGCCGGTCGCGCAGCTTGTCGGTGTCGGCGTCGACCAGCACAAACTGACTCAGCAACGCGTCATCGAGCGTGACCGGCAAGCGCGGCGGCAAGCCCAATCGCAGCTTGAAGGAATCCGAGGCGCTTTCCAGCGCGGCCTCGGAGTCGATCACGTTCAGCTTGGCCGACTGCCAGCTTTGAAAGAACTGATCGAATTCGACGGCGGAGGCGCGGCCGGTGCGAAACAGCTCATTGTACAAGCGGTAGGTTTCTTCTTGTCGCTTGTAGTTGGCTTCATTATTGCGCAGCGTTTGCAGCGCCAGCAACAGGTCGAGGTAACCGCCGTTTTGCACCGCGGTGTCCGCCCAGAACTTCTTGCGGAAGCGGGCGAAGTCGCGCACGGCATAGAGCACGTTGCGCTCGGCCTGCGTCAAGTCTTCCAAGCGGACATAGCGGCCAAAGTTGCGCAAGAGCGGTTGGGCCAGCGTGATGGCCAGATTCGAACTCACCTGGCTGGTCCCGCCCACGTATTCGTAGACCAGGCTATTGGCGAAATCGACGACGAGCTGCCCGCCCGCCGCCAGGCTGCGCGTGAAGCCGAGATTCGAAACAGATTCGAGCGTATTCGTTTCAGTGGGGAGTCCGCCCGTGCCGAAATGCGTGAAGGTCGTGTTGTTGCGCAGAAACCAGCGCAGGTCGAACTCGTAACGGTTGAGCGTGAGCGCCAGCGCCGACAGGTACACGGCGTCGAGCGCGTCCTGATACTCGCGGCTGTCCAATAGCGCGATCTCGACGGCTTTGTTCTGGTCCAGCCGGAGGACGCCGTTCTTGTCCAGGTCCAGCGCGAGTTTCCAACCGTCCGGCTCGATACTTCCGGCAAGCCCGTCTCTTTCCCAGATGTGCGCGCCCTTCATGCCGCCGGGCCGCGCCATGTACATGGCCGCCACTGGATCGTCGGGCGGCTTGGGCGGCCGGTCGGGATTGTAAGGATCGTAAAGGCGCGACTCGGGCGGCGGCTCGAGCAGCATGCGGCCAATGTCGTACGCGGGCAGCACTTGCCGCTCGGCAATGATGGGATACGTCTCCCGGTCCGCGCTGTTGCGATAATGCGCGCGCGTGCAGCCGCAAAGCAGCACCGCGACCACCAGCAGAAGCCTGCCGTGCATCGTCCGCAACCCCCCGATGCGTTCTTGGAAGGAAAAGCACCTCGCTATACGCGGTTATTGCGATACGGTCAAGAGTCACGACATGCCGGCGTCTTGCCCAATCAATGTAGAGGCCGTGAATTGATATCGCTTGTTTCTGTTGACGACCGAACGCCTGCCTTCGTCGCCAATCCACAATCCAAAATCGCCAATCTAATTATGGCCCATATGGCAGGTGTTGTCCTCGCCGCCCAGGTTGCGCACCTTGATGGTGAATTCTTGCGTTGATTTGGGGACCCAGCGCACCAAGGCGAGGTCGGTGAACTTATCGTCCTTGGCCACGAGTTGTCCTTGCGCGTCGTAGACTTCGATGTCCACGTCAGTGCTGCCGTCGCCAATGAGGGCGAACTCATACTTGGTCAAGACGGCGCTCTGGGAGGGCGGCTCTTCGACTTTGGCGCGTGGCGTGACGCGGCCTGTTGCTTGAAGCGTCAGCACCGTGTGCGGCGGCTCCCCTGATATCGTTCCCCCCGAGAGATTGGCGCAGCAATCCGTCATCACAACGACCAGACGCGGATTATGGTGCTTCATGGCGGCCAACAGGTCTTTACGATAGAGATTGCCCCAGTGCAGCGCAAGGAAGTGGCCTTTGTTGCCGTGCAGACCGCCATGTCCGGAGTAGTAGAGCATCAACGATTCCGACGGCTGCGTCTTTAGTTTCTTGTAATAGCCGAGAATGTTTTCCGGCGTGACCTTCTTGCCGATGAACGTGTCGATCGTGACGCGGTCGCCGAGGTTTAGTTTCTGGAAGGCGGCTTCGAGCACTTCCTTCCTGTTCTCGCCGTCAAGGCCCCAGGTGGCGCCCATGCGATCTTCGGTGTCGAGGACGAGTAGTACGCGCACGCGGCTGGCTTCGTCGGCCTGGGCCAGCGCGAATCCCGGGAGGAGAATGACAAGCACAATCGCGAGGACGAGGCGTGGCTTGGGACGGAACATACGTTCCTTAATACAGGCACGTAGGACAGGTTTTCAACCTGTCCGCAGAGGCAACCGGATAGGTTGGAAACCTGTCCTACTCGGGAATTGGCACGTTGCGCAGCGTGAAGGGAACATCGAAGGCGATGTGGCGATAGGTGGAGATGGTAAGTCGTAGAGGCGCTGCCGCTGTTTCCGGCGCTTCGAACTGAATGCGGAGTTCGACACCGTCCATCCCACTCGGCTGATGTGTCACATTGCCGCGCTGCCAGGCTCGTCCCGCGGCGTCGGCCAATTCCACACCATCCGCGAACAGGTCAGCGGGCCCGCGCACGGCGACAGAGCCCGGCTTAAGGCGAATGACCTTTGGACCCGGGTGCTGCCCGACCAATTCGTCGAAATTCTCAAGGAGGATGCGGGCTAGCGCGCCGCCATCGTCTTGCAACTTTACTTCAAGTACTTGGACCAGGACGCCGCCGGGCTCGCGATACCTTTGTCCCGCGGCGTTGGCAATATCCACCGCCAAGCATTGCTGTTTCACTTTGCCGGAAAGCGCTATGCGTCCTTCGAGCAGCGGGATAGTTTTTTCCTTGACCGGCGCTGCCACGCTCACCGGGACCACGAAACGCGGATACGGTGTCGTGCCACCAAGCATCGTCATCAAAGTTCGGCTGAGCTGTGCCGCTTGGCTCAAGTTTTTCGGGACAACGGCCTTGAGCTTGTCGCGCCAGACGCCGGTAAATTCCACGTTTTCCAGTTGCAGCCAGCCCAGACGTGGCTCAAGCGCTAAATCGAGGTGGAAACCACGCGACGTCTTGGATGGCAGAATGCCCACGCGAACGCTGGAGGAGTGGTCAGCGGTCAAAGCGTCTTTGGATCTTTTATCGAGCAGCAGCGTGCCGTCGGCGGTGTAAGCATGATCGACGAAGATCGTGCCGCCCGCGTTAAGGCTCGGCGGTAAGTCGGCTTTCGGCGCGAGTCCGGCCGCGGACAGGAGCTGGTCGACGGCGTCCCAAAGTGAAACGTTACCGGTATCCAGCGTGATCCTGCGCTTGGTCCAATCCAGGACTTCGTAGTCGAGCTGGAACCGCAAGCCGGTCAACGACGTGGTCTCTTCCAGCGCTTGCCCGAGCGGCACGTCCTTGAAATTGAGGCGGATGCGCGCGGGCTTTCGGACGAGGTCCAAGAGAAGCCGGTCGCGGATACGGCGAAATAGCTGCGCGGCACGGCGCTGCGTCTCCAGGTCGCTCGACCGCGCAGCATCGACCAGCGCGGGCAGCGCCTTTTCGCCAAGCTTGTCGAGCTTGCGCGAGGCGTCTTCGCGCTCGCTGAAATAGACGCTGCCCAGGCGCCGAACCAGCGCGTCCGGAGTTTCTTCCTGGCCGGCACCGAACCGTGCAAAAAAGAGAACAACCACAAGGGACAGTACTTGGCGCATGGCAGTAGATTCTACTTCCTTTCGACGCCGCCTGCCGTAATTCGTTCCCAAGCAAACAAAAAACCCACGAGCGTCGGCCCGCGGGTTTTTGGAGTGCGGCGCTATTCCGCCGCTTTGGTTTTTTTGGACGGTGACTCGCCACCGCTTTAGGGTTTTCACGTTATTGCAACGGCACGTTCTTGAAGGCGAATGGAATAGTAATGTTGGCCATACGCGGGCCGGTAACGAGGAGGCGGACGGGCTCGCCCTGCCCTTCACCGCCGCCATAGACGATGGTGAGTTCCTGGGTGGCGACGCCGTTGTTGAAGTTCATCCGCCGAGCGGGGATCTGCTTGATCTTGTACTTGTTGCCCTTGGCGTCCACGAGATCAGGCAGGCCGGGCGTGTTGGCGAAAGGCGCCGGTGCACCGGCTCCCTCAATCACGATATTGCCTTGCACCTGCAACTGCATTTGTATTTGCACCGCTCCGTTGAGCGCGCCAAACGCGTTTTGCCCCGGCGCGTTTTCCAGACGCAGTTGCACCTTGTAGTCGCCGTTATCCATCTTGTCGATGCTGGTCACATGCACGGCATCGCCGTTCTTGCCTTTGGTGGTCTGACCGGCGGACTTGAGCACGTTGTCCACGCTGAGCAGCGTTTCCGAGGGAATCAGCACTTGCGCGGTGAGCGTGCCGGATAGTTCCTTTAGACTTTTGGCTTCCTTCTCGCCCGCTTTGAGTCGGATCTGCACCTGGCGATTGCCTTGGAACGGTGAGAACGGCAAGGCGATATCTGCATTCGGGGGCAAGATGGCTGGCAACGGCGCCGGCACTGGATTGCCACGCAGCGGAATCTCTTGCGGCTGGTCCGCCGCCCGCTCCAAAGCTTGGTCCTGGTCGTCGACGGCTTTTTCGATGGTCGGCGCGCCCGCGAGCATGAAGTTTTGCAAGCGCGGCTCAGCCGCTACGTCCAGTGTGAGCACGTGCGCCGTCTTGTTTTTGGTGCCGCTAATGAGCCGGATGCGCACGGCACCGGCATAACTTACGGGATGATTCTTCGGCTCGCCTGGGAACAAGTTGATTTGATTCGGCGTCGCGCCGGGGCCGAAGCCCGGCGGCCGGATGCGGCCATTGGGAAACGGCACCGGCTGAAACTGCACTTGAATCGGTTGCCCTTGGACTTGCACTTGCACTGGCTGCGCTTGGAATTGCACTTGCACAGGCTGCGCTTGGGCTGCCGCCTGCACTTGCGCCGCGGCAAGAGCGCGCAGTCTCTCCACTACCTGGGCTTGCCCGGGCGCAACGGGCGGCGGCACGGGTTCCGCGTTGGCTTCCGGCTTCTTCGCGTCGTCCTTTTTGGGAGGCTCCACCGGCAATACCGGCAGCTTTTGCGCCGGCAAGGCCCGAAGCTTGATTGCCGGCGCGGGTTGCACCGGCAGAATCTGCACGGGCAAATCAACGGCCGGTTGCGGCACGAGGCCCGGCGGAATCATCTGCATCGGCGTCAACATCTCCACGAGACCGGATTTGGCGCACAGCTGATCGAGCGCCTCCCAGAACGTCACGTCGCCCGTGTCCAGCGTTACTTTTTTGTCCGCTAGCTTGGCCCTGTCGCCCTGCACTTGGATCACGTAGCCGGCGTTCTTGGCCAGCTCGGCGACGGCGTCGAGCACGGGCATGTCCTTCACTTTGAGATGCACGCGCTTAGGCGTCAGCATCTGCGCGGTGAAGACGCGCTCTTCGATCTTGCGCACCAGGTCGCCGGCGCGCTTGCTGGTTTCGAGGTCCTCCCCTTTGGTCGCCTTGCGCAGTTGCTCCATGGCCGGCGCGCCGATGGCCTCCAAGTCCTTCTGTGCGTTGCTGCGCTCCTTGAAATTGGCGCTGCCCAGTTGCTTGATCAACTCGCCGATGCGCTGGGCGTCGCCGTCCGGACCGGTCTGGCGCGCTTGCTGGGTGAGGGCATACCCGCCCCAAGCCAGCACGAGCGCCAGCGCGACTACGATGCTTCGCTGGACCATGGAAAATCTCCCTTCGATGATTCCAAGTGCCGAGGTCAGACGCCTGACGACGGCGAAGTCTCTACTATTAGACCTGCTAATCGACCTATTGTACAAGTCCTAGAAATTTAGGTAAAGGAAAAACGGCGTCGTTTTGGCTCAATGGTGACGACGAGAACATGTGCGTGACAGATTGCTTTCGGTGCAATCCAAGTGGGACCAAGTGTCAACCGCTACTTCTTCTCGATCCGCACCGTGAACGCCGGAGAGCCGTTTTGCAGGTTGTTCAGGGCCGTCGCTGTGCCGTTGACGTCCACACCTGTCTTGTCGCCCGGTGCGGCTTTGTCCGTGGCGGTCACATCTAGCTCGAAAGAGTTTTTGTCCTTGTCGATGGCGCCTTTGCTTGCGGTCACCTCGGCGGGCAGTTTGCGCACCTCGAGCGCAATGGGACCTTGATAGCCCCCGCGCCTGGTCGCCGTCACTTTGAGCTTGCCCTTCTGGCCCGGCTTCAGGCTGAGGATGGCCGGCTCCACCTTGAGCTCGAACGGATTGCCCACGTTCAAAACGAGCGGCAGGGCATTGGCCGAGTATTCCTTGTCCTTCGACTTGGCCTTCGCGGAGAAGAGCAGTTGGTACTCGCCGATAGGGGCCTTGGCGTTGACATCGAGCGAGAACTTGAGCTCGTTCTTGTCTTTGGCCAGGTTTGCGAGCTTGGGAGCGGGCACATTGGGCGGCAAACCGCCGGGCGCGTTGAAGACGATTTCCTCGGCGAAGCCTTCGTTCCGGGTCACGAGCAGCGTCACTTGCGTGGCAATGCCGGGCGTGGCTTCGGGCGGGGACATCTTCGCCGCCAGGCTAAACGGCGCCATTTCCTTGACGCCCACCGCAATCCGATGGTTGAGGTCCAATGGCGGGAACGACAGATTGCCCAGGGCCGCGCTGACGACGGCGCGGACGCTAGCCCGCTGCGTCACCGTCTTGCCGTCGATCGTCGCTCTGGCAACCACGACGGCGGCATTCGGTCCGAGGGCCGCATTCTGAGTGGAAACAACAAGCACGCCGCTGTTCTGTCCCGGCTTGATCGTCGTGAATCCAATCAGGTTCCCACTCACTTCGCTTCTTTGGGGCGAGGGGAGCAACTGCAGGCTCACGTCAATCGGCCCCGCGAAACCTTTGCGAATGACGGTGAGCGGGATGGACACAATGGAGTTGGGCGCGACGTCGAAGCGCTCGATGCCCAGAGCGATTTCGAACGTCGGCGTCACCGGCGTCACCGTCAAATGGTACGATTCGCTCGGCCCGCCCAGGTAATTGAGGTGCTGCACTTCGACGAGATAATCGCCGTCGTCGGCAGCGGTGAACTCGATGCGCTGGTCGGCGGGGGGTGGGCTCTGCGGGTTGGTCTTGGCGATCTCGGCGCCTGTCTTGGCGTTCTTCAGCACGATGTAGACCAGAGTGGGCGAATACAACTCCAGGGTATCCGCCTCGACCGATAGTTTCTGCCCTTTCTTGGCGGATAGTAGATAACAATCGGTGTCGTCGCTCTGCTGGAAGCGGCCGGTCACGCCGCCTGGGACGGGCAAGCGCTGAGCTTTGCCAGGCTCGTTGTTCGGTTCTTGCTCGAGCAACTCCTCGGTGTCCGTCACGGCGAGAGCGACCGGCCAGCCATGCAAGCCGCTTGGCCCTTTGGGCGCGACCCAAACGACGTCCGCGAAGGGATCGGCCGGCACGCTGACGACGGCGGGCTGCACTCCTTCGACATTGGGGCCGGCGAAATGCACCTGGACATTAATGCCGCGTTTGGCCGCCATTGGGATAGGGGCGACGGCAAGGGGGAAGTCGCCGATCCGCAGCCGATAGCCATAGTCCGCGCCGCCGCGGTTGAGTACATCCTTCACTTCGATGAGATAGTCGCCGGCTTCTTTGAAAGTGAACGTGAGGCGTGGATCGGTCTGACAGCCGGGTGAGTCATTGTCGTGGGCCAGCTCGCGTTTGGTCTTGGCGCTGTAGATCGACAGCTGTGCGTCAATAGCGCTGCCCAGCCGCCGGCCCAATAAATCAAAGCTCAAGCGCTGGCCAGATTGCACGCTGATTTTGAAGTAATCGCTTGCTTCCGCATCGGCCTTGCCGGCCACGACGCTCGGCACCGGCGTGGGCATGGCGTCGTTCCAAGAGCGGTTTTTATCATTCTCCAGGACTTGGGGAAGATCATCGATGCAGAAGAGCCGCAGGTTCGAAATACCGCGCGTGGTGGTCAGGCGCACTACATGGGCGCCGATCGGCGCGTCAGCTGGGGCTTCCAAGCGAACTTTGAGCTTGGCGTTGTCTTGGCCGTTTTTGTCCTCGGTAGGAATAGTGGATTTAGAGGGGAATGCGGCCCAGAAGCCGGTCGGCCCGGCCAGATTACTGCCGGTGAGCGCAAGCTCAAGAGTCGTGCCGCGCTGCATGCCAAGCGTTGGCGGGGCCGCCAGTACCGGCGCCAGTGCGCTGGGCGGCGTGGGGGGAGGTGGTTTTTGTCCTGTGGCAACGCCAACGGTTGCTAAACAGATTATCAGTGCACTTGCAATTGCCCCAAAAGAAGTCTTGCCAAGCATGAATTGTCCTCGTTCCGGTTTGCATCGCTGCCCCTCGCTCGCGCGTCGGGCTAGTGTTTAAGAGACCCCTCGCTCGCGCGTCGGGCTGGTGTTAACCATCGCAATAAGTGGTGCGCGGCGGGCGTGGGCAACGACAAAGAGATAATAATGGGCCAAGCGACATTCGCAAAGTAAAATGATACTGAAAAGAGAGACGGCACGTGTGTTTTACTTAGGTGTTGAAAAACTGGAGGTTTACGTCGTTTGGTTAGTGCTTTTTGAGCGAACGTAACCTATATTTAGTGAGCAAACCCTTGCGCAATTCTTGTGCCGCATGAGGAGCAGCTTGTGAAGCTACGGCGCATTCGCATGCGCGGCATCCATGGCGAAGTGGAAGGCAAGGTCTGGGAGGCCGAAAGCATTCTGCGCGCCGGCCGGCTCGCCACCTTGGAGATCGTGCTGGACGACACGTCCGTGAGCAGGCGACACGCCGAAGTGCGCTCCACGGCCAACGGCTGGCGCGTGCGCGACCTGGGCAGCACCAATGGCACTTTCCTCAACGGCACCAGGCTGGGTCCCGGTGAATGGCCCGTTCGCGCCCACGACATCCTGCGTTTCGGCAACGTCACCGTCGTAGTGGAGCTGATCAAGGAGGGTCGTGAGGAGGACGACACCCAACATACCGACAACTTGATGGTGGAAGCAACTTCGTGCCATACATGGGAAGACGCCCTTGCCGGACTCGCTTTCGACCGCAACAGCTGTCCCCGCCCCGGCGAACAGCTATTTGCTCTGCTCCGTGCCGGCCACCACCTGGTTCATCTCGAACACGAAGAAGACCTTCTGCACACCATCCTCAACGACGCGGTCAGCACACTGGACGCTCAGCGCGGCGCCATCGTGCTCGCGGAAACGCCGCAGGGCCCATTGCGCCTGCGCGCCTTGGCGAGCGGCCACAGCCAAGTCCCGAGCCGGCCCGGCTTCAGCCAGAATCTCGCCACGCGCTCCTTCAATCGCGGCGAGTCTGTGCTCTGCGTCAGCGTGGAGGAAGATCCTGAATTGATCGGTTCGCGCAGTATCGCTGAGGGCACCATGGCCTCGGTATTGTGCGTGCTGTTGCGGACGCCGCGCAAGAAACTCGGCATCTTGCACCTGGACCGCGGGCCCATGCAGCCGCCGTTCACCAAAGACGATCTGCATCTGGCCGATGCGCTGGCCGCGCACGTGTCCGCCGGCATCGAAAGCGCCCAGCTTATCAGTAAGCAACGCGAGTTGTTTCTGGCCACCATTACCGTGCTGGCCCAATCGGTCGAGCTGCGCGACACGTACACAGGCAACCACACGCAACGGGTTTGCGAATATGCCAGAATGCTTGGTCAAGAGATGGAGCTGACGCACGACGAGCTGCACATCCTCGAAATTGGCACACCGCTGCACGATATCGGCAAGATTGGCATCCACGACGACATCTTGAAGAAACCGGGCAAGCTGACGCCCGCGGAATTCGAGATCATGAAGTCGCACACCACGAAGGGCGCGAAGATTCTCGAGCAGATTCCCGACCTGGAATGCGTCATTCCCATTGTCCGCTCGCATCATGAGCGCTGGGACGGCCAAGGGTACCCGGACGGGACCAAAGGCGAAACCACGCCGAAACTGGCTCGCATTGTCGCCGTCGCGGACGCTTTTGACGCCATGACGACCGATCGGCCTTATCGGAAAGGCATGCTGCCCGAAGTGGCCTTCGCGGAGCTCGAGAAGCAAAAAGGCAAGCAATTCGATCCTGTAATGGCAGCCGCTTTTCTCAGCATTCGCCAGCGCATCGTGCAAGAGATGCAATCCGAAACCAAGAAACTCGGCTACAACGGCCTGGGCACGGTGCGCGTGGCGAACTAGCGCACTGTAGCGGAACTCGCCAGAGTTCCGACCCGACAGGCGCCGGATTCTTGCGAATTCCGCTACAGGCTAAGGGTTAGCGGCGAACTTCTTTGGAGTCGTCCAGCACAACCGCGACAATTCTGCCGTCCTCGTACACCGCACGACTCTGGGCCGAACGCAATTGATCGCGCGCCTTCTGGAGCGCGGCCTGCGACGGCGCGACATCCACGGTCAAAAGTCCGGGCGGGTCGGCGCGCTGGCCCGCTTGCAGTAGCGCGAGCAAGTGCGTCGGCGAGTTGCCGCGCACGTAGCCCATCTGTTGCCGCATCAGGTCGTTGAAGATTCTTTGCGACTCTTGAATCCCGGAGCGCGCCGCCAACTCGGAAATCAGTACGGACCTCGCCAGATCGCTCTGCGAGTCCAATTGTTGCTGCAAGCGCACTGCTTCTTCTTCGGCGGCTTCGAGCTCCGCCAGGCGCGCCTGTTCGCCGGGCGATAACGTATCAGAAAAGTACTTCGTCGTCTTGTAGGCGCCATTGTAAATGACGACCTGGCGAATCTCCGGCTGATTGTGGAACTCTTGCTTGGCTTCAGCAGCGCCGCCGGCCAGGCGAATCCCCGAGCCGGCTTTCATGCCGACTTCCACCTTCGATATCGACTTCCGGGGTATCGCTACGGGCGGCTGACCCGGCTGAGTTCGCAGCCACACGGTATCCGCGTCGTGGTCCACGCGCACCAAGGTGCCGGCGCGGGTTTGGCTCTTGCCTTCGTCCGAGAAAGTGAGGAGCAAAACGTTGCCGTGGCGGAAATCTGAGCGCGGCTGTAAGTTTTCCGGTGTCCGTGCCTCAAATGCCACGCCCAGGTTCTTGTAATGCGACACGATGGCAGCGTTGTCGTCGGCGAATTTCACCTTGGGATCTTTGATTTGCTTCTCTTGCGCTGGCGCCTGAGCGCACCAGGCCAACAGAGCGAGCACAACGACGGGAAGGGATTTCATGGTAGACTCCTATGCCGGCGCCCAAAACCCATGCGCTTTCCGATAGGCGCGGGGCCGCACGCCTATGGCGCTTGAAATACCTGGGAACTGTGCGTTGAAGGTAGCACGTCATGTGCCAAATCCGTGCGTCGCCAAGGGCAGCGGCTGCACCTTGGATTTCCGTGCCTGGCGGATGGCGAAGTGTGCAAGCCGGCGCACATGCCTGCGCAGGCGATTGCTCACGGCGGAGATGGGAATCCACTAACCCTGGACGGGCAACGGACGGGGCGATCCCAAGAGTGCTTCGAGCTCTTGGGGATTCACGGGCTTTGTGAGATGGTAGTCGAATCCGGCTGCGCGCGAGCGGCGTCGGTTCTCATCCTGTCCCCAGCCGGTAAGCGCGATGAGGAGCACTTTGTCGCTCCAGGGCAAATTTCTGATCCTGCGCGCCGCGTCCAGGCCGTTTAGTTTCGGCATCCCAACGTCCATCAGTATGACGTCCGGCCGAAATGACTCGGCCGCTTCGATGGCTTCCACGCCGTCGTAGGCAGTGCGGACTTCATTGCCGCCCAACTCCAGGAGCATTGCCAGCGAATTGGCGGCATCCCAGCTGTCATCGACCACAAGAATGCGACGCCGCACGGCCGACTTGAGGCTGGAAGCGCTGTCGGTTGCCGCAGGCTGGGGCATTGCCGTGCCGGCGGAACTCACGACGGGCAAGCGGACGGTGAAAACGCTCCCTTTACCTGGGCCGTCGCTTTGCGCTTGGACTGTGCCGGCGTGCATCTCGACCAGGCCGCGCACCAGGGCCAAACCGATGCCCAATCCGCTGCCTGTCTGCTCCATGGTGCGATGGACTTTGGAAAACATCTCGAAGATGCGCGGCAGGTCGGCGGGTGGAATGCCGATGCCGTTGTCCTTGACGGTGAGCGCAACTTCTGAGCCGCGCAGATCGGCGCGCAAGGCAATGATTCCGCCCGGAGGCGTGTACTTGGCACTGTTGGTGAGCAAATTGCACAAAACCTGCGCCAGCCGCGTCAGGTCGCCATACAGATGAATCGGCTCCGCCGGCACGCTGACGGTCAGTTGCTGCGCAGTGTCATCGATTGCGGGCCGGGCCGCCTCCATGGCGCTTTGGATTACGTCGGACAATTGGATAGTCTGTTTGCGCAGCTCCAGGCGATTGCGCGTGATCCGATTGAGGTCGAGTAGATCGTCTATCAGCCGGATCATGTGTCCCAGTTGCCGATCCATCATCTCGCGCGTCTGCTCGATAATGGCCGCATTGCCGCCGGCGCGGCGCAGCACTTGCAGGCCGTTGCGCAGCGGCGCCAGTGGATTGCGGAGCTCATGGGATAAGACCGCCAGAAACTCATCTTTACGGCGATCGGCTTCTTTTAGGGCCTCGTCCGAGCGCTTGTGGTCCGTGATGTCGACGAGTATGTTGATTGCGCCGAGAAGTTTACCGTCGTCGTCAAAAACAGGATTGGCATGTGCCAGAACGGCGCGGCGAGCGCCTTCCGGCTGTTGGACAATGACTTCGGAACCCAAATACTCCTTGCGGTGCCGCAGGGCCAGGGCCATCCAACACTCGTCGTGACCAATTGGCGTACCGTCTGTCGCAAACAGGCGAAACGAGCCGCAAAAGCGTTCGCTTACATCGCGGAGCTTGGGCGCGCGCCCCCACAGCCGCAGCGCATGCTCGTTGAAATAGATGATGAGACCGTCGGGGTCGCACGTGTACGCCGCAACGGGAAGCTTGTCCAGCAAACGCTCCCAACGCTGCAATCCATCGGCGTCGTGCGACGACATGGTTTCTTCCATGGCCGCCTCACTTCGGTTTGTACAGGTCAGTAGCAAATGCTGGCACGGATGATTCTAAGGGGAATCTACGCGAAGACACAAACGAATTCCTGCAGGTATTCTGAGAATCAGCGGGCGCGGGCGCGGTGGTGTTTCGCGCGTGCGCTGTCGCCCACGGAGTCGAAGTGGTCGGCCAGAACTTCGTGGGTAGCCTTGTGATTGGGGACAAGGTCCAGTACGCCGAACAGCCAGCGCAGTCCTTCGGTCACTTGGCCGTTGCGCAAGCAGAGTCGGCCTGCCTCCAAGCGCGGCGCCGGATCGGCGGGGTCCTTGACCATCCCCTGAAATGCTTTCTCCAGGCGCTTCATGTCCTCCTCGATCTCTTGAAAGCGCTCCAGGTGCCGCTGCGCTTCGTCCTTCCGGTTGAGCTGCTGAAGGCAGACCGCCAGCTCGAAGTGGACCTCATGGTCAAACGGCGCCACCTGGACGGCGCGGCGGAGCAGGGACTCGGCGTCGGCCGGCCGCTTCTGATACAGGGCGTACCGGCCGCACTCCAGCAGTGCCACACTGTTGTCGGCGTGTTTGTCCTCCAGTTCGCGCAGGTAGGGACCCGCCTCATCGAACCGCTCGAGTTTGAGGAGAACGCCGACCAGGCCAAGCAGGGGCTTCAGATCGGCGGGTTGGCGGCGGTGCAGCTTTTGGTAGTG
Source organism: Gemmataceae bacterium (assembly GCA_022616245.1). Classification (GTDB taxonomy): domain Bacteria; phylum Planctomycetota; class Planctomycetia; order Gemmatales; family Gemmataceae; genus JAKEFD01. Next base: position 267 of record JAKEFD010000342.1, on the reverse strand, counting down.
CGCGGCGGCCTCGTCGTACTTGTGTGTCTTGACCAGCAGGCCGGCCAGATAGAGGCGAGCCTTATCGTTGCCGGGGTAGTCTTCGACCAGGCGGCGCGTGATCTGTAAGGCTTTCTCGCGGCGACGCATGGTCTCGTTCGTCTGGGCGTCGAGCAACCGTCCAATCGGATTGTGGGGAAAGCGATCCAAGAGCTGCTTCGTCCAGAAACTGGCCTCGTCGAGGCGGTAAACGTGAACGCAGCCTTGCGCTAGGGCTTCAAGAATCTG
>JAKEFD010000044.1 GCA_022616245.1 Gemmataceae bacterium | reverse complement strand
GCGCCCTGTACGTCAGTGGCACCGACCTCTGGGACGGCTTCTGGTCCCAGCCTCACCGAGTCGCCGCGTGAAAGTCACCCAAGTAAAAGACGCACACCCCCTTGGCCAGAAGGACAGAATTGAGCACGCACTGCCCGCAGTTGCCTGCTCCGGTCCATCGACCTGCGGTATATAGCAATCGAAACCGGTTGACGATTCGAGACAGGAAGGGGGTGGGTGTTCAGCGCGACCAATCCCACAACTACCTTGTAATTAAATGAGTTACGACAACGGAAAGGTCGCGCTGGCCTGTCCGGAATTTGGTCGCTCGAGCTTGGGCCAATTGTCAACTGCGAATTACGGGTGATGAGATAGTGCCGATCTTTCCTGGGGCGCGTGACGACCTAACGCGGTACGGATGCGCCACTTACAACCGCATTGCGCACGAACATTTTAGGCTCATTCTCGATTGTCGTGCTTAGCCATCGAAACCGGTTGACCATTCATAACAGGAGGGGGGGTGGGTGTGTCGCGCAACCAATCCCACAACTTCCTTGTCCTGAAACAAGTTACGGCAACGGAAAGGTTGCGCGTGTCTGTTAGGAATCTGGTCGCTCGGGCTTGGGCCAAGGCGTCACTTTGGTTGCTAATGTGGCATGTAGGCGAGTCGTTATCTAACGGAGACATTCAAAACGACCTTGCCTACTTCCGCTCATACATCACCCGCCCGCCGACGATGGTGTACCACACCTCCGTGCGCAAAATCTCTTCATCCGGGACCGTCAGAATATCGCGCGACAGAACGGTGATGTCCGCGAGCTTGCCCGGCGTCAGCGTCCCTTTCTGTTTCTCCTCGAACGCGGCGTAGGCGGCATCGAGCGTGTACGACCGCAAGGCCTGGGCGCGGGTCATCTTTTGCTCCGGGAAAAACGTGCTGCCGTTGGCCAGCTTGCGGGTGACGCTCGAGTAGAAGCACTTGATCGGATTGATGTCTTCGACTGGTGCGTCGGTGCCATTGCAAATGAGGGCGCCGGACTTTAGCAGCGATTGCCAAGCGTAGGCGCCTTCGCTCGCCCGGCGGACGCCCAATCGGCGGAGCACGTAGACGGCATCGCTGGTGCAGTGGTTGCCCTGCATCGAGGCGATGACGCCGAGCTTGCCGAATCGGCCGATGTCGTCGGGGTGCAGGTGCTGGGCGTGCTCGATGCGCCAGCGCCGCGCATCCTTCGACGGATTCTTGGCGAATGCCTCTTCAAAGACGTTGAGCACTTCGCGGTTGGCCTTGTCGCCGATGGCGTGGACGCAGAGCTGGAAGTTGTGCTTCGCGGCCAGCTCGGCGGTGCGGCGGAGATCAGGCACCGGCGCCAGGTTGAGGCCCGAGCTTTTCGGCAGGTCCTCGTAGGGCTCCAGCAGCCAGGCCCCGTGCGGACCGAGGGCGCCGTCGATCGAGACTTTGATGGCCCGCACGGTAAGGAAGCCGTCGCCGAATCCGACAAGGAAGAATTCGCCCAGTTGCCGCTCGAGGGCGGCGTTGCTGGCCCGCACCATGACCCAGAGGCGGACCTTGAGCTTGCCCGCGCTCGCCAGGGCCTTGAAGACATTGATCATCTCGAAAGACGATCCCGCGTCTTGAAAACTGGTGATGCCGTTGGCGAGGCACTCTTCCATTGCCAGGGCGATGGCCTTGTGCAGCTCGTCGAGCCTTTGCTTGGGGGACAGGTCCATCTGGCTGCGGCCATGGGCGCTGGCGATGAGGCTCTGGGCCGTCTCGCGAAAGACGCCGATGGGATTGCCTTCTTTGTCTTTGAGGATTTCGCCGCCGGGCGGGTTTTTGGTGGTCGCATCGACGCCGGCCAGGCGCATGGCCTCAGCGTTGGCGAAGCTGGCGTGGCCGCTGCCGTGCGTCAAGAGGACTGGGTGCTTCCTCGTGACCTGGCTGAGGCGCGTGTGCACGGGATAGCCGTCCAAGTGGGGGTCAGGCTTCTTGGTCCAATGCTCCTGATGCCAGCCGCGGCCAAGAATCCACTGCCCTTCGGGCGTGGTCTTGGCCGCCGCCGCGACCTGGGCGATGATGTCGTCCCACGATTTGGCTTTGGTATGGTCGAGCATCATCTTGGCCCGGCCCAAGCCGACGAAGTGGCCGTGGCTTTCGATGAAACCGGGAATCGCGAGCTGACCCTTAAGGTCGATGACGTTGGTCTTGTCGCCGACGAGCTTGGCGATCTCGTCATTGGCGCCGACGGCAACGATTTTCTGTCCGCGCGCCGCCAGAGCTTGTGCCACCGGCTGGCGATCATCCATGGTGACAATCTTGCCGCCGCGCAGCACGAGATCAGCGGCCGGCTCACCGGCATGGACCGCGGATGAGTGGCACAAGACGCCGACCAAGGACACCAGGAACATTGCAGCCCGCATGGTTGCCTCCGCTTTACTTGCAAAAGGGAGTGGACGCGAAGGTGATTCTCAACTGGCTTGCCGTGAAGCACAGTTCAAGAAGCTCCGCTACTCCGTCGTTTCCACGCGCACCGTGCCGCTCAAGCTTTGACCGCCCGCTTGCATCTGCATGGCATAGTCGCCGCGCGCAATCCATTCCTTCCCATTCATCGGCGAACGCAGGTTCCACATCACGCGGTTGATGCCGGCCCGCCCCGGACCTTCCAGGGTGACCAGTTTCTTGCCCGTGTTGTCGGCAATGGTCACCGCCACCGCGCCCGGCGTAGAGTCCTTGAGGTAATAGTAGATCGCCGCGCCGACCGGGGGATTCGGGGCGATGAAGTCCTTCGACTTGCTCGGCTCGACCGCCTTGGGAACCGATGCCAGCGCCGGACGCACGCTGAAGACGTGCGCCCCTTTGGCGAGCACTTTTTCCGTCAGCTCCTCGAGCGGGCCGATGTCGGTGACATAGATGCTGCGGCCGTGCGTGGCGATGACGAGGTCGCGGTCGCGCGGGTGGATGACGAGGTCATGAATGGGGACGATCGGCAGCCCGGTGCCGAAGCGCTGCCAGGCGCGGCCGCCGTCGAGCGAGACGTAGACGCCGTTTTCATTGCCCACGAACAACAGGTTCGGATTGCGCGACGATTCGCGAATAACGTGCAGCGGCGAATCACCGGGCAGATTGCCGGTGAGCGACCTCCAGGTCGCGCCGTAGTCCGTCGTCTTGAACAGATACGGCTTGCGGTCATCGTTGCGGTGCCGGTCGATGGTCACATACGCCGTGCCTTCGGCGAAATGCGAACATTCCACGCGCGTGATCCAGCGGTCCTTGGGTACGCCGGGAAACTTTTTGCTAAGGTCGATCCATGACTTGCCGTCGTCGCGCGACATCTGCACGTTGCCGTCGTCCGTGCCGACATACAGGATGCCTTGCTTCTTCGGCGATTCGGCGATGGTAGTGATCGTGTTGCCTGAGCTCTTCTGCTTCGGCTTGGCGCGGGTAAGATCGGGACTGACGATGTCCCACTGGTCGCCGCGCGTGGTGGATTTGAAGAGGAAGTTGCCGCCGTAGTAGAGAGTCTGCGGCTGGTGCGGTGAGATCAAGAGCGGCGAGCTCCAGTTGAAACGATAACCCGAGGTGTCAGCGAATCCTTTGCCCTTGCCGCCGCCCTTCTGGCCCTTGCCTTTCTCTTCCTTACCCTTTTCATCCTTGCCTTTATCATCCTTACCTTTGTCGTCCTTGCCTTTGTCGTCTTTGGCTTTATCGTCCTTGGCTTTGTCATCTTTGCCTTTGTCGTCCTTGCCGGCGTCTGCTTTGGCGGCTTTGGCGCCCGGTCTGATCGACTTGCCGCCGAAGCCACCCTTCCCGCCGCCCGCCGTCTGCTTCAGATTGAGGCGGCGCAGATTGCCGTATTGCGATTCGCTATACACGGTGTAAGGGTCGGTGGGGTCGACCTGGCAATAAAAGCCGTCGCCGCCGCCGACGCGCAGCCAATCGGCGAGGGTGATGCCTTCGGCTCGATCGGTTGCCGTGGGCCCACCCCAGGAACCATTGTCCTGCAAGCCGCCGTAGACGCGATACGGCTTGCGCATGTCGAGGCCGATGGCGTAGAACTGGCCGATCGCCATGCCGCGAATCGCGGTCCAGGCAACGCCTTTGTTATTCGAGAAATAAAGACCCCCGTCGTTGCCGAGCACGAGATGATTGGAGTCCTTGGGATTGATCCACAGCGCGTGATGATCGGGGTGAGCGCCCTTGCCGCCGCTGCTGAACGTCTTGCCCCCGTCGCGCGAAATGTGGAAGGCGACGCCCAGGACATAAATGTTTTGATCGTCGCTCGGATCGATGCGGATTTGACCATAGTAGAAGGGCCGCGGGCAGAGTGAATTCAGGTGGGTCCAGGTCTTGCCCTTATCGTCGGAGCGGAAGATGCCGCCGGCATCCACGGGGCCTTGTTTGTTGGCCGGTTGGCCTTGCACTGTCGCGGGCGTCTTGGCCGTCTGCACCACCGCGTAGAGCACG
>JAKEFD010000341.1 GCA_022616245.1 Gemmataceae bacterium | reverse complement strand
GATCGTTAAACAAGCCTGACGCGCAAGCGAAGAGATCGTTAAACAAGCCTGACGCGCAAGCGAAGAGATTTTTACAACCCGATCAGGGAGTTCACATGAGCGCTGAAGCCGCCGATCGCCAACAACAAAAGGTCCGGGAATTCATGAACCTCTTGCCGCTGACGCTGGCCATTTCCGGCGTGCCCGACGCGGCGCCAAACACTTTCTTCAGCGAATCTCAAATGGAATCGCGCGCCACAACGATTCGCTTGGCCTACAAAATCGCGCGTCAACTCATCTTGGAAGTGGTCAAGTAGACCTGGTGAACGCTGCAGTCGCCGCCGGCTTCGATGATGCAGCAGTGCGCGCCTTAGAGCGCGTTGCACACGGGTGTAGCGGAACTCGTAAGAGTTCCGGCGACAAACGCCCGGAATTCTCGCGAATTCCGCTACGGAATCGGCAAAGCGCCCTAGAACCGCAGCCGGTATTCCAGTCGGAAAATCTCCTCGTACCAAACGTCGCCCGTCAAGGCCCGACCATAGCCCAAGTACAAGTCCGAGTAGCTTCCCAGGCCAAAACGAACGCCGAATTTCGCGTTGACCATGGTGTCGCCCGAAGCGTCTGTCGGAATGTTGTTCGGTGGGAACGACACCAGCCCATCAAGTACGGTCCAGCCTAAGAGTTCGACGACGGGCGAAATACTCGTGCGTCCGTTGCTGAACGCGGTATAGCTGAGGCCGGCGCCATAGTTAAGAACGTTCCCGGCGAAATCCGTTCCGTCAATCGAGATCCAGTCGCCGACCTGACCGAAGAGAATGAGTCGATCGGTCAGGTTTCGGGCGAAGAGAAGCGACGGCTCAAAGCTGTAGTGTTCAGTGCCCAGTCCTCTACGGCCGTCGCCGACCGGCATATAGAGGCGGCCTTGGAAGGTGGCGATGCCGTCTCCGCTGCACCACAGCGCGACCTTGAAGCCGGCATTAAAGTCCGCCCAGCCGCTGGTATTGAGATTCTGTTCCGGATTGATGAAACGGAACGGGAATTCGACGAACACGGAAAACCAATCGCGCGGCGCCCATTCGAAATAGGCCGAGATATCCTGGTAATCGACCGAAGTTTCCGGCAAGAGCGGCCCGGGACCATCGGGGAAGCAACCGCACTTGGGATAGAAGAACTCGGCTCGATCGGGTCGAGGATTCCGATAGGCGGCGTCCAGGCGCAAGCGGAAATGGCTGAACGGAACGGGATTATCCAAATAGCCGGGACCGAAGGACATAAGATCGCCGCCCAAGGCCGCCGTGGTGACCGGTCCCAGCGCCGGTTCCGCTTCGGGAGTCATGCGCGGCGGCTGAGCCGGATCGATTTTGCCAGGCGGACACGCATCGCAGCAATTCGGTCGTGTCAGGGGAAACAGTTGCGCCTGAGCGGACACCGACAGGCTGAAAAAGGCCGCGCCGGCGAGCACCAAGCGGACCAACGAGATGGGAGAAGACACGATCTTACCTCCTTGACTGAGCTTCGACAAACACTCCGTGTTATCACTCTTCATCGACTTCCGCATTTTCCAACTGATGAAAAACCGAAGGGGAACTATAAACCAACCGCAGGGATTGGAGAAAGTTGAAGGAACGCGGAAGCTGGGCAAGAACCAGTGAACACACTGCTCAGGTGGGGTCAAAAGTAAGATGGACGAAACGCTGTTTCCCTATTACGAGCGCGAACTGGTGTTCATCCGCCAACTCTTGCAAGAGTTCACGCGCAACTACCCTTCGGCGGCGAACCGGCTATTGCTCGAGCCGAACCGCAGCGCCGATCCGCAAGTGGAAAGATTGATCGAATCGTTCGCGCTGTTGGCGGGACGCGTACAGCACAAATTGGATGACGAGTTTCCCGAAATCACCACAGCGCTACTTCAAGCGCTTTATCCGCATTTCCTAGCGCCGATTCCCTCGCTCGGCATTCTGCAATTCGACCTCGACGCCGCCCGCGCCCAACTACCGAATGGTTTCACCATCGCCCGCCACAGTCCGTTGCACACCGAAGCGGTCGACGGTGTGCCTTGCAAGTTCCGTACGGCCTACCCGGTGACGCTCTGGCCGATTCGCTTGACCAACGCCGTATTCCAGGGTCCGCCGTTTCCGCGCGGCCTGACGCCCCCCGCCGGCGCCGCTGCCGCCTTGCGCTTGCAGTTCGAATGTCTGGGCGCCTCGAACCTATTGGAGCTGTCGCTCGAACGGCTGCGGCTCTATTTGAACTGCGACCTGCAAGTGCTGCCTCCTCTCTACGAGCTGCTCTTCAATCACGCACTGCAGGTGGTGTTTCGTCCCGTGGAGCCGGACACCAGCCCCGCCCCGCTGGTCTTGAATCCAGGTACATGCTTGGGGCCGGTGGGCTTTGATGCGGCGGAGGGCCTGTTGCCGTATGCGCCGCCGTCGCGTCTGGGCTATCGACTTTTGACCGAGCTGTTTGTGTTTCCCGCGAAATTCTGGTTCGTCGATCTGGGAGGCTGGGAGCTGGCGCGCCGGCGCGGCTTTCAGCGCCGATGCGAAGTCGCCATATTCTTCGAGCGCACGGCGACGATTCTGGAAAAGAGCATCGATGCCGCCGCTTTTCGCCTGGGCTGCACGCCGGTGGTCAATCTGTTTCCCCATGCGGCGGAGCCCATTCGCACTCAGCCGGGCGTATCGGAATTTCGCGTGCTGCCGGACGCGACGCAGCCGCGCGCCATGGAAGTCTACTCCATCGAATCGGTGAAAAGCACGAATCTGGCCGATGCCACGACGCAGGAGTTTCCCCCCTTATTCTCGATACGCCATCCGCACAGACCGGACCAGCAGGATGTCTTCTGGCATATGTCGCGCTGGTCGTCGCTTGCGGAGCGCGATTCAGGGACGAACGTACAATTGCATTTGGTGGATCTGGATTTCGAGCCTTGGTCACCGACTGGGACCACGCTCGAGTTGGCCACAATGTGCACGAATCGCGATTTGCCGAACGAACTCCGCGCGGCGGGCGACCGGGTCAGGTTCGAATTGGAGGCGGCCGCGCCGTTGGCCGGCATTCGTTGCCTTGCTCCGTTGACGACGCCCCTGCGGCCCAAGCCGCGCCGTGGACGACTTTGGCAGTTGATATCGCACCTGTCCCTCAACTACCTGTCGCTCGTCAAGGAGGGCCAGGGCCGGACTGCCTTGCAAGAGATTCTTGGGCTCTATGATTTCTCCGATCCGGAAGCCGGCCAGCAGCAATTGGCGGCGGTCACGCGGCAATTCACGGACGGGATCGCTTCCGTGAGCAGTCGGCGCGTGATCGGCCGGCTGACGCGCGAAGGCGTCAGCAGCTTCTGCCGCGGCGTCGAAGTGGCGGTCGCTTTCGACGACGACAAGTATCCGGGCATCGGCGTCTACTTGTTCGCAGCCGTGCTGGAACGGTTCTTCGGGCTCTATGTTTCGAACAATTCGTTCACGCAGTTGGCCGCCAAGAGGACCAAAGACAAGCAGAACTTCAAGGTCTGGCCGCCCAGGCCCGGGGAATTGCAGAGTCTTTAATGTGGAAGACATAGAATAGCACACAACATTCACCTACTGCGAATACGATCCCATGACGAGTCCGGCAGTTCACTGGCACGAGGGCATGTTTCTGCGGCCGCAGCATTTTCAGACGGCCCAGCGGCACTGGTCGCAAGTGCTGCAGCACAACGTTTCCTGGGACAATCATTACTCCTGGGGACTGCGCTCGCTGGAATTGGATCTGGATGCGCTGGCCAATTACCGCTGCGTCGTCCGCTCCCTGGAAGCACGGCTGCGCGACGGCACTTTGGTGGTGATATCCCCGGAGGATTCCTTCCCAGCGCTCAACTTGCGGAGCGCTTTCGAAAAGCAAAACAGCGTGACCGTGTATCTGGCCGTGTCTGTCTTTCATTTGGGCCGGCCCAACGTGTCCGCACAGGGTCCCGCGGACGAGGCCCGCTATGTCGTCGACAGTCTGGACCTCGAAGACGAGAACTCCGGGCAAAACCCGCAGTCCATTCCGGTGCGACGGCTGCACATCAAGCTGCTCTTGTCCGGACAACCCTTGGCGGGTCATGAATCACTGCCCTTGGCGCGCCTGGAGCGCTCGACCCGCGCCGAAGCGACGCCGCAATTGGACGAAGCCTATTTCCCGCCCGTTTTGGCCTGCGACGCCTTTCGGCCGCTGCATGCGAACGTACTCATGTCTGTTTATGATCGCCTCGGCAAGAAGATGGAACTGCTTGCCGATCAGGTCGTTTCGCGCGGCATCACCTTCGACAGCAATTCGCAAGGCGACGCCATTACCTTCAACCAGTTGCGCGAATTGAACCAGGCGTACACGACCTTGGGGGTCTTGGCGTTCGCGCGCGGCATTCATCCGTTGCTCGTGTACGTGGAATTGTGCCGGCTGGCGGGGCAGCTGGCCATCTTCGGCAAAGAGCCGCGCCCTGCGGATTTGCCGGCCTACGACCACGACGACCTGGCCAAGTGTTTTTTCAATGTGAAGCAGCAAATCGATACGTCGCTGGACATTTTCGTCGAGCCGGAGTACCAGGAGCGGGCCTTTGTAGGCGCCGGCATGCGCATGCAGATTTCGCTCGAGCCTGCCTGGCTCGAGTCGCAATGGCGCATGTTCCTGGGTGTGCGCAGTCCGGTCGACGTCAAGGAACTGGTCGGGCTGTTAACACAAGCGGGCAAGCTCGACATGAAAATCGGCAGCTCCGAGCGCGTGGACACGATCTTTCGCCAAGGCTCGGCGGGCCTGCGCTTCACGCACACCGCGCATCCGCCGCGGGCCTTGCCGTTGCCGCAAGGGCAGGCCTATTTCGAAGTGCTCCGCGAATCCACCGACGCCGAATGGCAGCAAGTGCGCAAATCCCTCAGCCTCGCCATTCGCCTGAACGAAAACCTCATCGCCGGCAACATCCAGGGACAACGCGTGCTCACCATCCGTCACGGCGGCCAAACTGTGCCGCTCACGTTTACCCTCTATGTTATCGCCACGGAGCCGGCGAAAAGCCCATAGTCCGCAGCGACAGAGATTCCGGAGCGACAAATAATTGAGTCACGTGTCGCTCCGGAAAAAATCTCTAAGTCCTTAAATTGCTTTG
>JAKEFD010000340.1 GCA_022616245.1 Gemmataceae bacterium | reverse complement strand
TTTTGGGCCGGCTGGGCCAGCTGACGGACAATCTGGATGTGATGACAGACCTGGGCACGGTATTCCTCGGCGGTTTGCGTATCGATCCAGACAATGGCGCGAATTTCCTCGCGCTCGACCGCCGCAGCCAGTTGCGCTTGTCCGACATGCCGATGAAGCCCGGCGGCGGCTTCGGAGGTCGCGGCTTTGGTCGCGGCGGCCTGCCCGGCAGCATGGCCATGGGCGGTTCCAGACCGGCCCGCCGTGAGATGAGCTCGCTGATGGCGGCGGAATCGCTGCGCCAGCGCTGGCGCAACTCTGGGCTGTTCGAGTTGGCGCTCGACGACCTGATCCCGACGGACGAAATGGATGAGTTTACTCGATTCAGAGGCCTCCGCGACGGCACAGTACGGTTCTTGAATGAATTTGACTTTGACGGCGAAATGCCTCGCGGTTTTTTCTTCCGCGATAAGGCGAAAGATCTAGCGCCGCTTAAGGCGAGAAAGCTACGCAAGAAGGCCGAGGACTTAGGCGAGCAGGATGCAGTGTTGCTCGCCGACAACTGGCTGGACAACATGGCCCTGCGCATCATGCACGGCGTGGGCCATCAATCGCTCCTCTACAGCCGGCCGCAATTGCAGAACGCTCATCAGCTCTTCGCCGATCTCACGCTGTTCGCGCCGGGCCTGCGCACAAGCTCGGCGGACATCCAGACGGCGCTGGCGTTGGAGGCGACGGCGGAGAAGCAACTGCCGCCCGGCCGCATCGACGACGCCGCGAAGAAGCTGATCGAAGAAGCCCGCAAGCAGGGCTGGAAGCACATGACCATTCCCGCCGACGGCAAGCGACCCGCGTTCCAGGTCACGTTCAACGGCGCGGGCCAGTTCACCTACGAACGCATCGCCGGCACCGGCATCCGTGAACGCGTCGTGGGCGACGGCAAATCGCTCTGGCATCTGTACCCCGAAATCGGCTTGGCCTCGCAGCGCGCCTGGAGCCGTTTCCACTACGGCCATTTGTCCAACCTGGTGCCGTGGTTCTTGCCCACGGCCGAGGACCTGGCGCGCGGCGCCGACCTCGTCGCTGTCGACGCCCTCACGGTCGCGATCCGGCCGCGCACCCCGCCCGCCAAGGACGAAGATGGAAAGCAACTGCCGGTGTATGAAACGCACCTGATCTTCGCCAAGGACGGCCGCCTCGCTGAACGCCGCATCGTCGAAACACCGGGCAACGAAATGCTCGCCCGCATGACCTTCGACGAAAACGGCACGGTAAAGCTAGTTTCGTTTAACCGCGACCCGAAGGGGAGCGCGGACACGAAACAACCATCGTTTAACCGCGACCCGAAGGGGAGCGCGGACAATAAAGCGCCAGAGGAAACCGTCCTCGCCGAACACAAGGTCGAGCTATCGGACGCCCAAGCGCCCAACTTAGCGCCCGACACGAAAGACTTGCTGGTGATGAAGCTGCCGCTCCGCTCCGTCGGCTATCTGTACGGCCAAGTGAAGAACTGGACCGGCCACTTCAACAACCTGGACGCCGCCCAGGCAGAAGAGTTGTTCATCGCCGACGCTTTGCAAGGCAACGGCAGCCGAGCCCTGCAGGCCTTCGGCGAACGCTTCCACTCCAAGGGAGACAAACGGCTCGGCTTCTATGTGCTGCTCAATGTGTCGCACTCCCTGGTGCATCAGGGCACTTACGAGTGGAACAAGCTCAAGGTCGTATTCGATCCGGTGAAAGAGCATCCCGAAAGCGCCTTAGCCGCGTGGGTTGCCCACCAGCAACGCTACCAGAACGGCGGCACGCTGATAGACCTGGACAAGCTGGCCGGTCCCAAGGACGGCTTCGTACAACGCCTCGCCCAGTTCCGCAACCTGTGGGCAACCTGGATCAACGATCACCCGACCCGGCACGGCGACAAAAAATTCAAGGAAGAGCGTGCCCAGGCCCTCGCCTTCGTTCGCGAAACGCAGTCGCCGCTGTTCGCCTGGGCCATTCTCGAATCCGTGTCCCGTTATGGGCACGGCGACGCGGAAGTGCACAAGACGCTCGCGCAAATGCACAAAGATACGGGCGAGGCGCTGGGACTGGCGTATTCGGCTCGTTACGAAGAAGCGCGTGGCATGTGGAGCGCGGGCAAGCGCGAAGCAGCCGTCCAGCTCTTCCGCGATCTCTACATGGACGTGTTCAAGGCCGGCTCGTTGCCCCCCGTCGATCACACTTTTCGCGAAGCCTTCAACCAGGGACCGGAGGGTTCGTACATCCAGTTCCTGCGCGAGCGCACCGAGGACCTGATCAAGGACAACCGCACGAATGCAGCCTTGATCCTGGCCTGGCAAACGCACCAGCTCGGCGATTCCAATCTGGCCGACGAATTGTTCACCTACGTGATGGCCAAGACACCCGCCAAAGAGCGGACCTGGGCCATCTTGACCGGCGTCGAATATCTCTGGCAGACAGGACAATTCGCGCGGGCCGACGTCCTCGTGCGTCAAATTCTGGACGATCCGAAGGTGGCTGAGCGGCCCGCGGTATGGCGGCTCTGCTCCGTCCTCGCCCAGCGCCGCGGCCTGGCCGCACGTTCGGTGGCGGCTCTGGAAAAAGCGATGGATCTTGAGTATCGCCAATTGCCCGAAGTGATCAACCTGCAAGTCGTCCGCAGCGATTACGGCGGTTTGCTCAACCACTATTACCAGCTGGCGACGGCGCTCACCATGCTCGAATCGGAAGCGTCGGCCGACTTCCTGGCGAAAGTCGTTCGCGCCGCGGACCGGTGGCGGTCGCTGGACCCGGACAATACACAAGCGTGCCAAACGACGGCGCGCATCCTGCAAATCCTGGGCGCCAAGGAATTGGCTTGGGACTATGTCACGACGCCGATCGGCATGAAGCCCAACGAAGCGGCGCCGTGGCTCGGTCTGGCCAACACGCTGCGGCAGGACGGCGAGTTTGATCTAGCGGATCGGGCTTTCGCCATGGCCTTCAACGCCGAGCCGACCAACGCGGAGATTCTCTGGACGCGGGCCAGCAACTTGCAGCAGATGGGCCGCTATGACCAGGCCCGCACGGTGTATGAGCAGATCGAACGCGGCAGCTGGCAGCCGCGCTTCCAGTGGATTCAGCAGCAATCCCGATGGTATTTGAAGAATAGATAGCAACCCCTGGATTCATCGTTTCGCGCTCGCTGTATGCCGTGCATGGGCTGGGAGCTTCGAACGCGAAACGATGAATCAGACCGAGGTCACAATGCAACGCACGCTCTTACTGGTCCTGTGCATCCTACTTTCCAATTCCCCCAAAGCGCTCGCACTAGGGTCGGACCACCCCAAAGGCCCTGTCGGCGAAGCTTCCTTCTGGCCAAAGGGTCTGGCGGAGCTCGCAAACCTGCCCCAGCGCGTGCACGGCTTCTGGGTCAACGACACCGACGTGTTCTTTTTCGCCGGCGATACGGCTGCGCTGAATCGATTTTTGGCCGACTACGCGAAACTCGAGAAGATGACGTTCCAAGTCGTATTGCATCCTGGTCCCAAGAAGGCGCGCTCACCTTGGGACGAGCAAGACCGCGACATCCCGGTGGATTGGAAGTTATATTGCAACTTGCGGGGCGGCGATCAATTTGATGAGAAGAACGCGCCGGGCGTCATGTACTCACGCGTCGACGTCTGGCTGGGGCGAAACATCTCGTTGGATCAACTGCAAGTGCCTGCTAATGTCGACGTCGTCTCCGGCGGCGAGATCGAGCGCTTCGTGAAAGAGCGCAAAGAGAAGAAATAAGGCCGCAAGAAGTGCCCGCCGCCGCGTTTCTATTTGGGACGGCGCAAGTCGTCCCTTCCGCTGGAAGGGCCCCTGCAACGCGCAAGCGCGGCAGGGGCCCGCACGGTGACGGAGATCGACCGAAATCGGCAATCTTACTCTTCAGATTAGAAAAACATGATGTCCAGCTCCGCGCTCCAGACGCCGGCGTCGCCGTGGTCGTTGAA
>JAKEFD010000339.1 GCA_022616245.1 Gemmataceae bacterium | reverse complement strand
TCGGTCCCTTGCTGGTGTCCAGCTCGACCGTGTAATTCTTGGCGGCGAGATCAATGGTCTTCTGCGTCTCTTCGACTTTGGCTTTGACGTTGGCAGACAAGAATCACCTCCTGGATGGTAGTTGGCGCAGGCGAAAGAACTTAGTGATTGTATGCGCCCAGCGCCGTGTTGACGGTTTGACGGCGGCCGATTGAATTCTCTAAACTAGACGACAGGCGCACCAAGTGTCCAAGGCGTGACACGGAGTGTGCCTCTTGCATTCGAGCGAGGTCGTCCTTGCTGCTTTATTTGCTGGTCTTTTTCCTATTCCCGCTGGCTCTCTATTGTTGGATCGTGGGCGCCATCAACCGCCGCGGTCGCCCAACCTTGGCCTGGGGCTTCTGGGACTGCCTGGGCATGTTGCTCGCGGCCAGCGGGTTTTTGTTAATTGTCGGCCCCATCCTTCTGATAACTGTCTTTGAGCAACGATTGGGGACCGTCGCTTTACAAGAGAATCCCAGCGACGCGTTTTTCGATTTGTGGTGCCAACGATGGCTGTTTTGGGCCCTTTATTATGTCGTGATCCTAAGCGGGGCGGCGCTGCTGTTGTGGTGGCGCAGCCGGAAGACCGTCATTTACAACGTGGACCTCGATGCGTTTGCATCGTTGTTTTTGCGCGCAATTCAGGAAGCAGGCTTGAGCGCTCACGCCAAGGAGGATGTCATTCAACTCTTTCCGGATGGCGTCGAACCCGGTGAATCAGCCGGCCTTCTGGCCGATGTTTCCGTCGAATATTTCGTGCCGCTTTGCCACGTGACCTTGCACTGGCGAAGAAATGACGCGACGCTGCGCCGACAGGTGGAAGACAAGCTTAACCGGCTGCTGCCCGAGGCACGGACTTTGGAAAATCCCGCCGGTGGTTGGCTTTATGTCGTGTCCGCGATTCTGTTTGGTCTAATTTTCCTGGCCGGCATGCTTTGGATTTTTCTCACTTTTTTTCCAGTCAGGCGCTGGTGATAATTCGTTGCTCGCGCGTCGGGCTCTCCCAGCGAGAGCCCGACGCGCGAGCAAGGGATTAATTACCAATTAATGAATTGGCATGTCGCAAAAAAAAACCTACGTTACATCGGAACCATTGGCCCCGCGCTGTGTTGAAAAGTAGGATAAAGACCCCGCCGTAAGCAACCTCGCCCCCCATTGCCTGCCTGCCTTCCCGCCTTGTCTTTCTTTTGTTCTTTTTTCATCGTCAGTTTGTTTCAAGGCAAAATCGGGCAATCGTTACGAGGAAGAGAGAACATGAGGCGAGTCTATTGGCTGTACGCCGCTTTGGGGTTGGCGGGAGCCGCGTTGTTGACTTTTCAGGAATCCGCCCACAGTCCGGAAACGAGCGTGGACGATCAGCTCGCGGAATGGGTCGCGGAATCGATGGCCGAGGACGACGAAGAAACACTGCGCGTGGACCAGCGCATTGCCGATCTGCGCAAGTTCCAGAAGATACTCCGCGAAACTACCGATCACTTGGAGAAAAATGCAATTCATTTGGCGGATGCCGCGAAGCGCATCGCAGAGGCGGCGGGCGCATTCAGCCCGGAGTATCTGCGTGGCGTAGAAGCACTGGAGCAAGGTGCTACGCAAGTCGAATGCGTCGCCCTGAATCTCGTGCGTCATTTCTTGCAGGAAACGGGCCGCAACGTCACGGGCCTCACGCACCGTTTGCAGCAAGAGTTGAAAGCACTGCAACAAATCGTGGTGCACTAACAGCAAGCCGAAGCCGCAATGTCCGAGCCGCGCCCGTGAGGAAGCGGCTGTGCTGGGGCAGTATCCGCTTCCTTACGGGCGCGGCTCCGACGCGCCCTTTCGGCGCGTCTGTGTTGCGAGTCCCAAACACTTGCGCAGCGCCGTCAAGCCAATCTCGGCCACCTGCGTGGGATTGGCCCGCCAAAGCGTCGTGTTCATCAACTCCAGCGACACATATCCATCGTAGCCGCGTTGCCGAAACATCTCGAACAACGGCTGCAATTGAAAGTCGCCGTCGCCGGGCAATACGCGATCGGTGTCGGCGGCCAGCTCGCGCGGCACGCCAGCCACGTCGCAAACCTGCACGTGCGCCAAGTTATTCTTGGTGAGCAGTGCCAAGTCCTCGAATTTGCTGGGCCCGGTGTAGTAGTGAAACACGTCGAAGTTGACTCCGACGTTGGGCTGGCCACATTGGGCCACGAGCGCCAACGCCGTATCCAAACTGGCGCAGAATGCATTCTTGGCGCGAAATTCAAGCGCTAGCCGAATACCAAAACCGGCCGCCCATTGCGCCGCCTGCGTGAGCGACACGTCGGCGCGCTCCAATGCGGTCGAGTCGACTTCGCCCACGAAGTCGGCTACCACGAGCATTGTTGGAATGGCGAGTTCTTGACAGATTTCCAAGCGCTTGCGGAAGTGATCGTAATGTGCCTTGCGCTGTTCGCCCTGCGAGAGGAGCAAGCCGCCCTGATACGCCGCCGCCGCCAAAGTCATGCCGCGTTCGGCAAGCAGCCGCTTCGTATCTTCCGGCGAATGCGTCTCCAGATGCGTTTCCAGCTTGGTCAGCCAGACTTCCATCGCCTGGCAGCCCGCGTCGGCAAAAGCGGCCACATCGTCGGCGAAAGGGCAGGGCAGGGTAGTTGTTTGTGAAAGACAGGGTCGCATGAAATGCAGGCCAAGTTTTGCCTCATTTTACGAGTTTCGGACGCAAACAGAGAATGCTTTTCCAGTTGGCCATCGCACGGCCTCCCAATATCCTTGCTTTGTAACACCCACGCGTTTATAAATAAAGCGCGCCTACCGCTAGCCTCACGCGGAGCGTGAGCTTTCAAAGGCTGCCAATTTCCACCTAACTAGAGGACACTGCAATGAACCGAAAGCACCTGGTGCGGGCCGCGACAGTTGCCGGCGTTTTCTTGTTCCTGTTAGCCACCGCCTGGGCCATGCAGGCCACCGGCATCCTTTTCCCGGATTGGTCCAAGCCCACCAAAGGATCGTATGAAGCACCCGCCGGCACCATCGGCAAGGCCGTCAACGAGAAGCAACCCTGGAGCGTCACCACCGTTGCGTCGTCCATCGACGGCAAGCCGGTCAAGGGCAAAGCGATGTCCGTCGTCGGCGAAATCCTCGACCTTTCCTGCTACCTCCAAGTCGGCAAGCACGGCGACAAGCACCGCGAGTGCGGCCAGAAGTGCGTCGAAAACGGCCAGCCGGTCGGCCTGCTCGCCAAGGACGGCACCGTGTATCTCTTGATCGATGAGGAACATGATCCGCGCCGCGACGGCCTGACGACATTTCGCAAGAAAGCCATCGAGCACATGGCCCACATCGTCACCATCACCGGCACTTACACGGAAGTCGGCGGACAGAAAGCGATCTTCGTTCAAGGATTCGTGAAGTAAGACTCATTCGGCATTGCTTCTGGGGTCGAATCCATGGCAGACGTAAGGTCCAAAGCGGTTGTCTCCTTCATCCTGTTGGCGATCGTCTCGTGTTTGCGCGCCTTGGCTCAGGAACACGAGCCGCCGCGCGAGCCTTTGGGTCTGCCGCCGATCATCTGGCCGGAGGAAAATCCCTACACGCCGGAAAAGGCGGAACTGGGCCGCTTGCTCTATTTCGACAAGCGGCTTTCCTCCGACGGCAGCGTGGCATGCGCGACCTGCCATAACCCGGCGAATGCGTTCACTGACGGCGCCGCAGTCTCGACCGGCATCAAAGGGCAGAAAGGCGGCCGCAGCGCGCCCACCGTCATCAATCGTGCCTACAGCTTGGCGCAATTCTGGGACGGCCGGGCCGCCACGCTTGAAGAGCAAGCCAAGGGGCCAATTGCCAATCCCATCGAGATGACCAGCGACGCCGACGCGGCCGCCGCCCACCGTGCGTGCGTCGAGCGCCTACGCGCCGTTCCTGGTTACGTGGACCGCTTCGACAAGGTATTCGGCACCCGCGAATTTACCATCGACCATGTCGCCAAGGCCATTGCCACGTTCGAGCGCACCGTTCTTTCGGGCAACGCCCCCTTCGACAAATACAAAGCCGGCGACAAGACCGCGATGAGCGAAGACCAAGTCCGCGGCATGAAGGTCTTCTTTGACAAGGCCACCTGCGACCGCTGCCACATCGGCTTCAACTTCACCGACGGATCGTATGAAAACATCGGCATCGGGATGGACAAGCCGGAACCAGACCTGGGCCGGTATTTGATCACCAAGCGCGAAAAAGAAAAAGGCGCCTTCAAGACGCCGACCTTGCGCGAAATCGAGCACACAGCTCCTTACATGCACGACGGCAGCCTGAAGACGCTGGAAGATGTGGTCGAGCATTACGACAAGGGCGGCATCAAGAATCCAAATCTGCATGAACGCATCAAGCCGCTGAACTTGACCAAGCAGGACAAGGCGGACCTGGTTTCGTTCCTCAAAGCGCTCAGCGGCGAAGGCTGGCGGCACGTCAAAGCGCCGGGCCCGAACGAGTTGCCGCGCTGATTGCCGCCGTATGTGATGGCATTGCTTCCTCAACAACTTTGGCGATATACTTCAAAGGTCGAGTTGTTGATTGAGACAGGGTATGGGCACAACAATTACACTTCAAGAAGCGCAGGCCAATCTTCCGGAACTGGTTGGAAAGCTCGCGCACGGGGAAGAAATCCTTATCACAAACAATCGCCAACCGGTTGCGAAACTGGTTGGAGAGCGGCAGGAGCATCGCGCCCCTCGAGTTGCCGGAAGTTGTGAAGGGATGATCACTATCCTCGTCGAAGACGAAGAACATCTCAAGGACTTCGCGGAATACATGCCGTGAGGCTTCTTCTAGACACACACGCCTTCTTGTGGTTCGTTCTAAAGGACGCGCACCTTAGCGCGACCGCGGCTAATCGCATTGTCGATCCAAACAACGAGATTCTCGTCAGTCCCGCAAGTTACTGGGAGATTGCGATCAAGATTAGCATTGGCAAGTACAAACTCAATGCACCGCTCGAAGCATTCATTACCAAGGCATTAAGCGATAACGGATTTGTGATCTTGCCCATCGAACCAAGACACGCCGCCGCACTTTCGACGTTGCCATTTCATCATCGAGATCCATTCGACCGAATCCTGATCGCGCAAGCCATGGTCGAGCAAATCTCCGTGATAAGTGGTGATCCTGCGCTTGATGCGTATCCGGTGAAGCGCGTCTGGTGACGAATTCCCGTCATTTCTTACCAATGCAATACAGATTCTGATCCGTCTGCAATAAGATACAACCCTCGTGCGCGATCGGGCTGGCGTTGGACCGGCTCTTGTCGGCGGCGAATTGGTTGCGTGCCAGTTCCTTGAACTTCGTACCTGCCTCCCACTACAACTGTTTCGCCGGAGCGCGACGTGCAGTAAATCTTGCCGTCGGCGACGAGCGCGGAAGCGTAGTTGTTACCGGCTTTGCCGCGGAAAATCTGCTCCCCCGATTCAGCATCGAGACAGATCGAGCCGTTGCCAACGCAATAAAGCCGGCCCTCAAAAAGAACCGGAGACGGGACAAGTGACGACGAGCCTTTGACGTTGTTCTCATCCAACATCCTCATTTCACAAGGATTTCTTTTTTTTGCATACCATGAGACTTGACCATATGGTGCATACCGGCGGCCAGTATTACTAGGCACTTTGCTTATTAACAGGCGACGCCGACTCGACCGGGAGATCTACCATGGCTCATTGGAAACACGTTTTTGCCGCATTGACGGCTTGGCTCGTTCTGGCGGCGAGCAGCGACGCCCAGCAACTGAAGGTTATCGGCTACAACGTCGAATCCGGCGGCGCCAAGCCGGACGTCGTCAAGGTCCGCATCGAGGAAGCGGACGGCATTGATCTTTGGGGCTTGTCGGAAGTGCAGAACGACGCCGCCGCGGCAATTTTTCAAGCGGCTGCCGGAGTGGGCGAAACGGGGAGCCCGGTCTTCAAGAGAATTGTCGGCACGACCGGCGGCGCCGACCGCCTGGCAATCCTGTTTAACGAAACGCGGCTGGAAAAGCTCTCTCACGAGGAACTCCACGGCATCAATCCGGGCGGCAATTTTCGTTCTCCGTTGGTGGCCCGCTTCCGGATTCGCGACAGCAAGCAGGAACTCCTTTTCATGGTCAATCACTTAGCGCGCGGCAACGCCTCGGCACGACATAAACAGGCGGAATTGCTCAATCTTTGGGCGAAGTCCCAAACGCTGCCTTTAGTCGCGGTCGGCGATTGGAACTTCGATTGGGGTGTCGTTGATGGTGATGTGAACCGGGATAAGGGTTATGATCTCTTGATCGCGAATGATGTGTTTCGCTGGGTCCGGCCGCCAAACCTCGTCAAGACTCAAGATTCGGCACACAACAGCGTACTTGATTTTGTTTTCGTTGTCGGCGCGGCCAAGTCGTGGTTGGGCAGTTCCGAGATCATTGTCAAGCAAGGCGATTTTCCCGATAACGCCGACACCAGCGATCATCGGCCAGTGCTGGGGACATTTCAGATCGGCGCCGCAATTCCCGCTCCTCCCGTGGTCACGCGCGCTGCAATCCTGGAGCGGATTCAACTTTTGGAAGCGGAGCTTGCTAAACTAAAACAACTGGTGCAGCAGTTGCCGCCGTGAAAGCGATTGCTGTTTGCCTTGAAACCAGTTGCGATGATCGTGACTTGCAGGAGCGATCCGCCATTCCCTCACGTCGCCGCGATGCGGACGATGAAACCTTTTCGGAGCTTCGGCGTCGACGACACGAACGCGACGAGTCGGCCGATACGGGGTCTCACGTGGCTCTCGTCGTCGGCCTTGCGAGCGTCGGCGTCGTGATCGTGGTCGCGCTAATCGTGGGTTTGATGATCATGCTCGGACAGGAAGATGAAGGTTTCGTGGCTCAAGGTCCGGCGGGCGGTCCGCAGTGGCAGGTTCTTGACCCAGCGCCCAATCCATGGGGCGATCCGGAACCGCCCGTTCCAATCGTGCAGCGTGGACCTTTTCAGACGCAAGGCAAGATCGTCCCGCTCGATCTGGCCGGCAAGATCAACTGGGCACGCGACGAAGCCATCGATCTAGGCGGCAACCATCTGGGCGACCTGCCGATTGGGGAACAGACATTCGCCGGCATGCGCTTCAAGATCCAGCACGGCGCCTTGCTTTTGGGCGGCAGACCAGATCCGCCCACAGGTAAGCCACTTGAAATCGGCGGCATCAAGGCGCCCGCGAAGTTCCAACGCCTCTATGCCTTCCACGGCGCCCACTATTCCATCTTCGGCCCAAAGGAAATCGGCGGTTATCGGCTGCGCTACGACGACGGCCAGAGCACGGTTCTCGCCATCGTCTACGGCAGCGACGTCACCGATTGGTTCTTCAGCTTCAACCCCCCTGCCGATCGTTCGCGCCTCGGCTGGTCCGGGCGCAACGGCGCCTCAGCGATCAGCTTTTACGTGACGCGCTATGACAATCCCCATCCCGAGAAAACTGTTGTGGGCGTCGACGTATTCGCCACGAATGTGGGCGCTGCGCCGGTATGCATTGCGCTGACTGTTGAGGAGAATTGACGTTTGCGACTGTTGCGCGTCATCTGTCTCACTGTCTTTGGCTTCATGGTACACGCTCCTCTCCAGGCCCTGAGATTTCATCAGCTAGCGCAACAGTTCGGTGGTGTTACGCCCCGTTACCTTCCGTGATTTCCTCATTTAGGGACGATATAGTCCTGCAGCACCCAAACACGCATTGCGAAGTATAGACGGATCATTCGCTCGTGATCTTGCGGTGCAATCAAGACAACTTGATCATAGCCATCATTCCCGGCGGTCGTGGTGACCGTTTCTTTGAGCCGCATGCGTTTACGAAAGTAGGAGAACCAACGAGGAAGCCGGTCCCTATCACCACGGGTCGTCCCTCGCCAGTTCTTCTCCATACTCGGATCGGCGAGGTGTACCTTGCAATCACTCGCCTGCGGTAGGGATGTTTGGTTGCCTTTTGAAATGTGATTGAACGGCGTCCCGTCTCTGCAAATGCTTTTTTGCCCGGAACCATCTGTGGCTGCAGGACAATTTGGCCCGGCTTCTGCGGCACCCGAATGGAGAACTTCCATAGATTCAGGCGATCGAAGTTTGTGTCTACGACTCGATACAGGAACTCCGTCCCTTTGATTCTTCGCCCACGCCAAGCCCATGAAGCACGTCGCTCTTCGTCACAATCGACCGTTATCGACAGGGGCTTGTACTTCTTGGGTTTCACGATCGACGCCATTTCTAGTCGACGATAGGCCGCTGCGAGGGACTTCACGCCGCGTTGCCACTGCGCGGCCGCGCTCACGTTGAGCGTTTGCTTCGGCGGCTATGCGGTCTTGTGTGATGCGAGTAAACGACGAATCTCGGGTAGTAGCGCCGCTGGCACGGTTATGACGGCTTGATCGTCCCCATCGACTGCTGCCGCCTCATCGGCTGCGATCCACTCCTCGTCCGTGCGCGCATCCAACTCGGACAGTAACCGCTTGACACGTTGCTCATCCCAACCATCTGGGAATTTCTGGCCGCTCATCGTCCACGTCTCCTTTGTCGCCGCCGGAAGGCCTTGAGTTGCTTGCCAGCAAGCGGATATGCCGTGACCACGAACACTCCGTCCCCTTCCTTGTCGGGGACATATACTACGCGAAAATACCGCCCGGCTTGCGTTTGCCCAAGTGCTTGTCGTGAATCGTCGGCACAGCCCTCGTCTTCGCCCGGGTGAGCCAATATCCACTCTACCTCGGACTCGGTAATGCCATGGTCGTAAACATGGGGCAAACCCGTTTCGGGGTCGCGGTAGTACCGAACATCCATCGCCCGCCCTCGCCATTTCGGCCAGGGCTAGTGTAACAAATCTTTCGGTTTCCGGGCATCTAGCTTGGCGAGGATCTCGGCCTGGGCAAACAAGTCCTCGTGCACGACTCACTCCTCGTCGTCGGTCTCCGCAAGCTCGCTCGGCTTCGCAAAGAAGATGTAAGGAAACAGAGTAATGCCGTATTTTCTGAGGCTATCGTGCATGGCCATCTTCAACTTGGTGACTTCATTGCCGTCGATTTTTTCCGGGTCCACCGATTCGTCCAGAACGACCAGCACCTTGAGCGCGGGATCGCCGTCCCAGTCCGTGTAGTCTTCTACTTCCACGCGCAACACGGGAATACTGGGAGGGAGCTTCAGTTTCTTGAGGTTCAGGGCTTTCTTGGTTGCCGCACTAACTGGCATCGTAAACTCCTGAGCCGACGAGCCTGTGAATTGAATCTCACTCTTCATTCTACCTGATCACCGGCCTAGGTCTGGTATTCCGCGGTGGCATGTGTTGAGCGTACCGAAAGCGATGATGTATCGCAATCCCTTGCCTGGTCACGCTGGGGTCTTTCCCCAACCAGAGGCCCGGCGTAGTATGGGCGGAAGCTGCGCAAGCGTGCGGCATCTCTAACAACATCGTTGTCTCACACCTTTGCTTGGAGGTTTCATGAAACGGCTCGTACTAGCGCTGTGGGTGGTTGGTGGACTCATCGCGGTTGCCCCGAGCGGCGACGGCGGCGAAAAAAAGGGCAAGGACAAGGGAACGGACGGCACCTGGGTGCTGGTTGCCATGGAGCAGGACGGCATGAAACTGCCTGCCGAAGTCATCGACAAACTGAGCATGAAGCTGACCTTCAAGGGAGAGAACTACACCGTCACCATGGCAGACAAGGTCATCGACAAGGGCACGAGCACGGTCAATGCCAAGAAAAAGCCGCACACGGTGGACATCAAAGCGGAAGAGGGGCCGAACAAGGGAAAGATCATCTTGGCGATTATTGAAATCGACGGCGATTCGATGAAGGCGTGCTACGACATGGAAGGCAAGGGCCGGCCCACGGCGTTCTCAACCAAGGAAGGCTCAGGACACGTCTTGATTCTGTACAAGCGCGAAGCCAAGAAGAAGGGTGAATAAAAAAACCTCCACTGGTGCCGTTTCGGACGCTTTTGAGAACCCGCAGTTTAAGTGGGTGGCCTCATGCCCGGGTTTCGGATCCCACAACTGGGTGGGCGTGCAAGCGCCGGACAGATATTCGGCCCCCAGCGGGTACTTCATCGGTTCGTCAAAAGTGCTCGTCCAGGTGACGCACACCGCAGAGGTCATCCACATTTTACATTCCAAGAAAAGGCCTAGCAAGTGCCGAATGCGCTGAGTGAATTCATGACATCCACGCGCGACAAATAATTCTGCATAACTGGTTACTGCTACAGAGACTTACAGGATGTGTCGCGCGACACACCCACACACGCCTTGAACAATCTTGCAAAGCGCCCACTTTAACAGGCTCGGCGGGCAATGGGTGGATCTTGTAGATCACTCGGATTTT
>JAKEFD010000338.1 GCA_022616245.1 Gemmataceae bacterium | reverse complement strand
CGCCCTAACACCAACGGTAAGTACCCTTGCAGCGAGAGACCCCGTTTACTCGTTCCAGGTGCAGCGTCGGGTTCGGAGGCGCTCGCCCTACCGCCGCGCTCTTGCCGGCCTTAGTTCAGCCCCCAGTCAGCCAGCGGCGCAGGCGTTGCCAGAAGGTCGGCTCAAACTCTGGAACTTCGTAAATGGCGGCCTCGCGCGCACGGCCGTCTGGATCAAACCAAACGTTGATCACGCAACGCTTATCTTCCCAGGTCACATATTCCCCGCCGCGTCCTGCCTCCCCCCAGCTCAGCGAAGTACCAACTGCGTCGCCACCCCAGCGTTGCATCCAGTCGAAGTTGTTGGAAGAGCCGGCCCCGCCCATGAGGGTTTCGACTTCGCCCCTGGTCATCCCCGGCCGAATGCGGCGAAAGCCGGATAGACTGATGGGCCCTTCATCTCCCAGCCAAAGCACCATGCCGAAAAAGCCGCCCGCCACAACCACCAGGAGGGCCAGCAACAAAAGCACTCTCTTCTTGCGGCCGGTCATGGCTCAGCCTCCGGTCAATCAGCGGTGCGGTCAGTCGCCTCCTAAGCGTTAAGTACCCTTGTGAAGTATTGCCGCGAGAGGTCCATTTACTCGTTCCCAAAACCAACTTTTCCGCGCGGTCAGCAGCGAATGGGTCGGCGGGGCTTCCTCCAGCCGCTAATACGTGTCGACGCAGTACGTCTCGATGAACTCGGCCCGCTCGCCGTCCCACCGCCACAGTTCGTGGTTGGCCCCGCCGGCCAGCCCGCCCCACTGCACCCCGGACACAACGACCCAGTAGAAGCAACCCTCGGGGATCGGGTAGTGCTGGCGAATGCTGGCCTCGTCCTCGCCGGCCAACCCCTCCCGGAGCGTCCACCAGGCGAACGCATACCACCAGAACGTCTCGTGTTTGACCGAGTACACGTCGGAAAACCACCGCTCCCGCTCCGACTCCTGCAGGATCACCGCCCCCGCCCCGCCGAACACCTCCTCGGCCGCGGCCAGCCCCACACGCGTGGTCGAGAGGATGGCTGCCTGATGCGGCTTGCGGGCCAGGACGCACCGGCGATCCTCCGACGCGGCGAACTCGCGCATCTTGGCGAGCAGGACGCGGTGCTGCTCCCGCTCGGCCGCGGAGAAGCTTGCCACGACCGGGACCGGAACCGCTCGGCGGCACTCGGCGGCGAAGGCCTGGAGGCGCGGGAACCAGCGGCGGTACTTGACCGCGGCCTGCTCCTCTTTGCGGAGGATGACCCAGAACGACTCCCCCTCCGACCACAGCCACTGCCAGCCGCGCAGGTCGGCGTCGGTCGCGTACCCCAGCCGGGCGAGCCGCTTCATCGCCTTGTCGCTGAGTGCCACGGTGCGCCCTCCGCCGCCGAACGAAAAAGCTAAGTTGTGGGCGGAACCACGCGATGATGCAATAGCGACTGCAGGACATTGAAAGCAAGATAGCGTTGCCCGTCAACTTGAGCTGATGGTTCGGCTTCCACCTCCCCACTCTCAATGGTAACGAGCCTTACATACCTTCTTCAATCGCTTGAAGCTCGCCATGCTCATCGACCCGCACCAAAAAGGGAATAAAGCCAATCAGGCTCGTAAACGCCTTCTCGTCATTGGGAATGACGTACACGTTTTCAAAAAACCAACTTTTACCTTTGGTTTCCCGGACCTGCTCGGCTGTGCCTTCGATGTAGACAATGGCGAAAGAGAGATTTTCGCCCCGGTCGATGGCCTTCTTTAGCTGTCCAGTCTTGCCTGCCGAATAGGGATCCCACGGGGTGGCAAAGATGATTGATTTAGCCTTGAAATCCGTTAGTCGGCAAGTAGAGCCGTCCTTGACACGCACAAGTTGGAGGGGATATTCCCAAAGCCACGCATAGGCTTTGATGTTGTCACCGCCCACTGCTAAGAGGGTGAAGTCATCAGACCGCCTAGTAACAAAGCGTGGGTTGAAGGCCTCTTTCATCACTTTGACCTTGGGATCAAGTTCCGCCGATTTTCCCGGTCCTTTGGTGTCCGTGCCTCCGCAGCCGACGCACAGGGAAACAGACAAAGCAATCAACCATCGCACCCACGCAACCAAGGCAGTACTCCGAACCAGGAAACGTCGCGCCCCGAGTGTCTTTTCCAGCCAAACTTGGATTAGAGCGCGCCTGCGCGCTCTAACTTGGCTGCGCGCCCTGACACGGTCAATGACACCAGCAGTAAGTACCCTTGTCAAGTATTGCAGCGAGGGATTCCGTTTACTCGTTTCCAAGAACCAACTTTTCCGCGCGGTCGTCCGTCCTAGAAGTGAATCTTCACAAGGAATGCACGATGTTGTCCTTCGTTGCCGCGTTCTGTCTTTCCCCTTTTTGCTGCGGCCAGACTTCCGAAGCATCGGCGCTGGTGCTCAAGGGCCACTATCCCGTTTACGGCATGGCGCTTCGGCCCGGCGGCAAGCAAGTCGCCGTCGCATCCTATGACCTCGAGGTCTATGACCTGGAAACCGGCAAGTTGGTTTTTCATTCTGCCTCCAGCGGCCGCCGAATTGTTTACAGCCACGACGGCAAGTGGCTCGCGACGGTCCAGGTCATGATGGGCATGCTCGATACGCATGGCACGGTCACCGTATGGGATGCCGACACATTTGAGCAAAAGCATCGCGTGGGCGGCATCGAGGCGTTCTTCGCGCCCGATAGCAAAAAGCTCATCACGATCAGCGGCTATGCACATTTCCAGAAAGCGAAGCCGCCCACCTACGCGTTTCTGGATCTGGCCAGCGGCAAGGCGACCGCCTCGGAGCTGTCGCTCGATCCCGCTTTCCGCGGACTGTGGCACGGCGATAGGGAGGGGCGGCTTCTGGAAATGGACATGGACGGCAAACTGCTCTTTCAAAGAATCTGGTCCCAGAAGCAGCCCGAAGCCCTGGTCGCGGCCTGCAGTGCGGAAACCGGTAAACTGGTAGCCATTCCAAAGGACGTAAAGACCAGGCCCATTTTTCAAACGCATGTCAGCGCCGACGGGAGTCGTTACTTGCAAGGAAGCCGCGTAAGGCCCATCGTTCGCCAGACGCGCTCGAACAAAGAAGTTTGCACGCTCGAGGCCCCTCCTGATTCCGAAGGCAGCCGCGGCGGTCAACTTCATCAATTCAGTCCGGACAGCACGAAAATCTTTGGGCTGACTCATGAGCGCAGGGGACCGAACAAGCTGCTCGTTTGGGACTCCCAAACCGGCAAGCTCGAGCCCAATGCGCACGAGTTCAAGGCGAAGATCAGCCATCTTGGTCTCCTACGAAAGGGGCAGGACGAATTGCTCATGTTCGCGGCGGATGAGCGCGGCGTCGTACAAATCATCGACCCGAAAGCAAGCAAAGTCATTCGCCGGTTGCGCGAGGGCGGCCATCGCGACGGCGTCCATTGCGTCGACTTCAGTCCCGACGGCAAGCTGATCGCCTCGGGTGACCGCGACGGCCACGTGCTCCTTTGGGATGCGCGCGACGGCAAGCAGCTGCGCGAGTTCGAAACACACGAACGCAACTGGTGCCTAAAATTTCGGCCCAAGTCGAACGAACTGGGCGGCGGCGGCTTCAAGGGCGTCGCGATCTGGGATGTGTCGAGCGGCAAAATCGTTCGCAGATTGGGGGACGACTTTTTCCAGAAAATCGCGTTCGCGCCGGACGGAGAATTGCTTGCCGCCAGCGCGCCAAGAATCGGCGTGAGCGTTTGGAGCCTTGCCGACAACAAGCTCTTACGCGTGCTGCCCGGCAAGGAGCTGCGCATCGAAGACCTGTGTTTCAGCCCGGACGGCCAGGCGCTGGCCACGTGCGGCAGCGACGGCCTGGTGCACTTGTGGAATCCGCGCACCGGCGAGACTGTCCGATCCTTCGAAAGTGAAATTCAGAAGAAGACCAAGCGGCCGCGCCGACTCGAACGCCTTGCCTTTTTCCCCGACGGCTCCAAGATCATCGCCGAGGACGACATCGGCGTGCTCACCTGCTGGGAGACGGCCACCGGAAGAGAGCTCTTTTGGTATCAGCAAGGCCGCGGCCGCAGCGCCCTGGCGCTGTGTCCCGACGGCAAACGCCTCGCTTATGGTTCATCCAGCGGACTCGTCGTGGAGCGCGATGTCGAAACCGGCAAACTCGTGCGCACACTCAAAGGCCACCGGCAAACAGTGCCCAGCCTGGCGTATGACGCCGCCGGAAACCGGCTGGCAACGGCAAGCTGGGACGGCGATATCCGGATTTGGAGCGTAGCGCCGTGAGAGAGACAAACTAAGCCGCGCGATGTCAAACGGAGACTTTCGTGGACTCCGGAGCTGGCGCCGATTTGCCTTTGAGTTTTTTGCGCAGCCACAGGTAGATGGCGGGCGAAATGGACAACAGCACCACGATGACGACCACTTTCTCGATGTGGTCTTTAACGTCGAAAGCCGGATTGCCGAGCACGTTCCGGAAAAACGGATTGATCATGTCCGTGAGATAGTAGCCGATGAGCACCATGCTCACGACCCAGCCGACGCCGCCGAAGATGTTGAAGAAGAGAAAGCGCGGATAGTGCATTCTGCCGACGCCGGCGACGACCGGAGCGAACGTGCGAATGATGGGCATGAAACGCGCCAGGATGATCGTCTTGCCGCCGTGCTTTTCGTAGAACGCTTGCGCTTTCAAGAGATGATCCTTGTTGAAGAACCACGATTTTTCCCGATTAAAAATCCTGGGCCCGGACTTGTAGCCGATCGAATAGCTGACGCTGTCGCCGACGATAGCGGACAGGCACAGGGATGTGATCAAAAGCGGCATGTTCCAATCCGCAAGATAGGCGGCGACGCCCGCGGTCACGAGCAAGGAATCGCCCGGCAAGAAAAAGATCATAAGGCCGGTTTCCATGAAGACAATCAAGTTGAGCATGATGAAGGCGGTGACGGCGAACTGCGGCTTGGCCAGCGTTTCCAACAGCTGGCGGCTATTGAAAAGATTGCGCAGCACCTCGACGAAGAAATTGCCGTCGCCGTCGGCAGCCACGGCCGGTTCGCCGCCTGCAGGCGGGTCCGCCAGCGCCCAGCTTGCGGCGCTTGCCCAGAACAGCCAGAGGAGCAGTGTCCACGAAAACGCGCGAAACACCCTAGATTGCGGCAGGGAATTCATTTCCAGGATCCAAAGGTCCAGCGAGCCATGTCCAGACTAATCAAGTTGAGAGAAGGAGTGTAGACCAAGTACCGTAAACCGTTATTTTAACTCTAGCTCAGGGATACAACGAATGCCCCGGGACGTTTACGGCGGGCCCTTCCAAGAAACAAACAATGGAGGCGGGCGTGAGTTGGGCGTCGCCAGGCACGAGGTCGGCGGCGGGGCGGCCGGCAATCGGTAGACGATTCCTAACAAGGAGGGGGGTGTGGGTGTGTCGCGCAACCAATCCCACAACTTCCTTGCCCTGAAGCAAGTTACGGCAACGGAAAGGTTGCGCGTGTCTGTTATGAATCCGGTCGCTCGGCTTGGGCCAATTCGCTCTCAACAAAATGACTTGCTAGTCGTTAGAATGACCGGATGCCCACCCCGGATTTGTCGCTTGCCCTGCCGGCTGGGCTGCGCGATTTGCCGGCTTGGCTGGAGGGCAGCGAGGGCTTCGCGGCGGCGCTGGAGGCATTGGCCCAGCGCCGGGCCGCGACCATCGACGGAGCTTGGAAATCCTCGGCGGCGCTGGCCGCCGCAGCGCTAGGATTGCGCGCGGAGGGGACCGTCCTTATCGTACTGGCCCATCCGCGCGATCTGGATGCCTGGGCCGACGACCTTGTCAGTTTCACTGGCGAACGCCCGCACGTCTTTCCCGCCTGGGATGCGCTGCCCAACCAGGAAACCGTTCTCGACGAAATCGGCGGGCAGCGCTTGCGCATCTTGCGGCAGCTAGAGGGGGATGCGCCGCCGCGCTTCCTGCTGACTACTTTGCAAGCGCTTTTGCAACCGGTTCCCAGTCGCGACCAGCTCGCCAAGCAGCGCAAGCGCCTGCGCGTCGGGCAGGAGATCACTCCCGAAGACCTGAGCTCCTGGCTGGTGGAGCGCGGTTTCCAGCGCATGGAAGCGGTCGAGATCCCCGGCGAATTCAGCAGGCGCGGCGGCATCCTCGACGTGTTCTCTCCGGACGCCGATGCGCCCTACCGCATTGAGTTTCTTGGTGACGAGATCGAATCCATTCGCCAATTCTCTCCGGACACGCAGCGGAGCTTGGGAGAAACGAGCGCGATCGAGATTACGGCGCAAGTAGTAGGTACACTCCGTGTGCCGTCGGGCGAGGACGGCACACGGAGAGTGCCTACTACATTGACAGGGCATCTTTGCGACTATCTATCCTCGCAAACCTGGACGGTGCTGGTCGAGCCGGGCGACTTGCAGGAGCAGGGCAAATTCTATCTCGAACGCGTGGCCGAAGTGGCCGGCCATTTCTCCATACCGGCCGTGTTCCAATTCCTGACGCAGTTTCCCAACGTCAACGTCACTGCGTTGCCGACGAGCAGCGTGGAGACCATATGCCATCTCCGGGTCGAGTCGGTGGAGCGCTTCAGCGGCGATGTCACCAAGCTGCGCGACGAGCTGGATAGCGCCGCGGCCAACGACCTGGTCCTCATCGCCTGCCATAACGAAGCAGAGAAGAAACGCCTGGGCGACGTGCTCGCCGCCGGCCGGCTGGCCCTGTCCGACCGCCTGCGCCTTGTGCTGGGCTACGTGCACGCGGGGTTCCGGCTGGTGACGTCCGTATCTCCAAGCGTGACGGACGCGCTCCCCGCTGGGTCGCGGTTAAACGAAATCACCGGCATTGTAGTCCTCGGCGACCACGAGTTATTCTGTCGCGAGCAGGTGCGTCAGGTGTTGCCGCGGCGGCGCTTGGAAACTCGCGCTATCGACAGCTTCCTGGAATTGAAGGAAGACGACCTGGTCGTGCATCTGGCGCACGGCATTGGCCGTTATCGCGGCTTGCACATCCTGGAAAAGCATGGCCAGGCCGAAGAACACCTGATTCTCGAATTCTCCGGCGGCACGCGCGTCTATGTGCCGGCGACCAAGATTGACCTGGTGCAAAAGTACGTCGGCGGCGCCAAGGCCGAGCCGGAGCTTTCCAAGCTAGGCGGCACGAGCTGGGCCAGAAAGAAAGAGCGCGTCGAGGCCGCCGTGCTCGATCTGGCCAGCGATATGATCGATCTGCAAGCGGTGCGCGAGGCCCAGCCGGGAATCGCCTTTCCGGCCGACAGCGATTGGCAGCGCGAGTTCGAAGGCGCTTTCCCTTATGAGGAAACGCCGGACCAGCTCGCATCCATGAGTGAGATCAAGCGCGACATGGAACGCACCCGGCCCATGGACCGCCTGGTCTGCGGCGACGTCGGCTATGGCAAGACCGAACTCGCCATCCGGGCCGCCTTCAAGACCGTGGACAACGGCCGGCAGGTCGCGGTTCTTGTGCCGACCACCGTGCTCGCCGAGCAGCATTTCCGCACGTTCAGTCAGCGCCTGGCCGAATATCCGTTCGTCGTGGACAGCATTAGCCGGTTCCGCACGCACGGCGAGCAGCGCCGCATCCTCGAACGATTAGGCGAGGGGAGCATCGATGTCATCATCGGCACGCACCGCATCGTATCCAATGATGTCCGCTTCAAGGACCTGGGTCTTGTCATCATCGACGAGGAGCAGCGCTTCGGCGTCGAGCACAAGGACAAGCTGAAGAAACTTCGGACGATGGTGGACGTATTGACGCTGACGGCCACGCCGATTCCGCGCACCTTGCATCTTTCGCTCCTGGGCATCCGGGACATCAGCAACCTGGAAACGGCCCCGCAAGGCCGCTTGTCCATCGAAACGCGCATCGTGCGCTTCGATCCGCAGCTCGTGCGCCATGCGATTCTGCGCGAGCTCAATCGAGAGGGGCAGATCTACTTTGTGCACAACCGCGTCTTCAACATCCGCGACATCGCCGACCAGTTGCAGCGCATCGTGCCCGAAGCGCGCATCGTCGTCGGCCACGGACAGATGCACGAGCATGAATTGGAAGAGTCTATGTCGAAGTTCGTCCGCCGCGAAGCCGACATCCTGGTCGCGACCACGATCATCGAAAGCGGCCTGGACATTCCCAACGCCAACACGATCTTCATCAACCAGGCGGACATCTACGGTCTGGCCGATCTACACCAGTTGCGCGGCCGGGTGGGGAGGTACAAACACCGGGCGTATGCGTACCTCCTTCTTGACAGCGAGCGGGCGATCACGCCGGACGCGTCGCGTCGCCTTAAGGCGATTGAAGAGTTCACGGAGCTGGGCGCGGGGTTCAAGATCGCGATGCGCGATCTGGAAATCCGCGGCGCCGGCAACATCCTGGGCACGCAGCAAAGCGGCCACATCGCCGCTGTCGGCTATGAGCTTTATTGCCAGCTTTTGGAGAATGCGGTCCGGTCGAAGAGGAATATGCCGGTGCGCACGCACTTGGAGGTGGACATCGACTTGCCCTGGCCAGCGCTATTGCCGCGTGACTATGTCCCCGGACAAAAGCAGAAGATCGAAGTCTATCGCCGGCTGGCGCGCATCCGCCGCCTCGAGCGCCTGGAGGATTTCAAAGCGGAGTTGCGCGACCGCTTCGGCCCTCCGCCAGAGGCCGTCGACTGGCTCTTGCGTCTGGCGGAGCTGCGGCTTTTGGCCACGCGCTGGCAAATCGCACATGTTTTCCTGGAGACAAAGGGGCAGCAAATCACGGAATTGGCAGCCATCGAGCGCAACGGCGAAGGAGCGAGCAAGGTGGACGTGGTGCTCGAATACCGCAATCCGCGCAAGATAGATCGACTGGCGAAGCGCACCGGCCCGCGCCTGCGCATCGTCGATGCCGCCTCCGCCTACTTTCGCCTGTTGCCCAACGAACTGGAGCCCCTCGCCCTTTACCTGTCTCTCAAACATCTCTTGCGTTTGCCGCAACGCCGGGTATAGAGATTTTGGATTGTTGATTGTTGATTTTCGATTTTAGATTTGGATTGTTGATTGTTGATTTTCGATTTTAGAAACGCAGAGGACGCAAAGAGCGCAGAGAAGAATAGGAATAGTCGGCGATTCAACTTCTTCTCAGCGTCCTCTGCGCTCTCTGCGTTTCAAAGTGGGGACAACATGAGCCAGGGAAGGCTTGCGGCGGGGGGCATTGCGCTCGTGGTGTTATTGGCCGGGTGCGCGACAGTCCGGGAGGGGCTGGTCGAACTCGACGGGCCGCTGTCGGCGGACATGACGCGTGAGGCGGCGCCGCGTCTCGCGCGGTTGCAGCAAGGAGACAAGGAACCGGTTCGTCCGCCCGTCTTGCCGCCGCCCCCGTTGCCGGGCACGCAGCAAGCGAGCCTGACCGCGGCGGCCAAGAGCGTGCGCGTCAGCGTCCGCGCCTACGTCAACGGCAAACCGCTCTTCGACGAAGAAGTGATCCAGATGATCCCGCGCGGCGCCTGGCGCGAGCTGCAAACCATGTCCGAGCCGCAGCGCTCCGAACGCCTCGCCGAAGCCTATAACCAAACGCTGGACAAGCTCATCGACATGGAAATCGCCTACCAGGACGCCGTCAAGCGCTTGGAGAAGATTAACCCGCGCGCGCTCGACAAGCTCAAAGGCATCGCCCAGCAGGAATACGACAAGCAGCTCAAGACGATCCGCGAGAACAAAGGCGTCCCCGAGGATCAGCTTCGCGAGATGGAGAACCTCCTCAAGCGCCAGATGGAACGCGAGCTGATCTCGACCGAATACATGCGCAGCCGCATTTTCCCGAACCTGCAATCGGTCATC
Source organism: Gemmataceae bacterium (assembly GCA_022616245.1). GTDB lineage: Bacteria > Planctomycetota > Planctomycetia > Gemmatales > Gemmataceae > JAKEFD01. The sequence goes on along the minus strand of JAKEFD010000338.1, from coordinate 5,453 downwards.
GGGCCGACCGAGGTAAAGGAATACTATGATACACACCTGAACGAGTTCCAGAAGGTCGATACCGTTAAGTGGCAGGACGTGTTCATCGCCGTCGGGCCGAAGCATCCGAGTGTGGCCGACGCGCGCCGCTTTGCCGAGGCGTTGATCGCCCAGTGCCGGAGCGCCGACGATTTCGCCAAGCTCATCGAGTACGACGAAGGAGACAGCAAGTTCCGGGGCGGCGAAGGCCTGGGCAGCCGCCGCGGCGAAATCAGGCCGCCCGAAGTGGAAGAGGTTCTATTCCAGCTGCGCGAAGGCGAAGTCGGCCCCATAGTCGAAATGTCCACCGGCGTTCATATCGTCCGCGTGCTCAAGCGCGAACGCGCCGGCCTGGTTCCGCTCGACGACAAGACGCAAAACCTCGTCCGCGCCAAACTGCGCAACCAGCTCGCCGAGCGCGAGTACCGCCGCATTGTCCGCGAGCTGCGCGCCCGCTCGGTGATCGAGATCGAGCAAGATGGGATTCAGTAGACGTTGCCCAGGAACAGCAAGTAGGGCGCTTTCACCTCGATTTCGCCGCCAAAGTGAGTGATCTGGCATGCCTGACCCGGCTGATCGGACAAGTCGAGCACGTGGCCCGGGCCGTTGCCGGAAATGGAGAAATAGAGCGGCCCGTCGTGAAAACGCCATTTGCCGTTGGACGACGGTAATTGCAAAAGGGTTGCGGGAACAAAATGGCGGCCGACATTGAGCGGCATGTCTTCCGTCACGACGCAGTCGATCTTCACCAATGGCTTGACCAGTGCATCGAAGAGCCGCTCGGCGTCCGTCAGATGCATTTCCGGGATCGTCGCTATGTCTCGATCTTGGCGGCGCACGAAGAGGACGGCGGCGGTCACGGTTGTCGCAACGATGAGGAGGGCCGTGGCGACCAGCCAGCGCACGCGCCGGCGCATGGCGCGGGTCGCTTCTTGCGCCAGCAGGCGTGCTCTCTTCTCTTCGGCATATTGATCGAGCGCCTTGGCGAAGGCTGCCATGTCGGGATAGCGCTCGGAGGGCAGTTTTGCCAGCGCTTTCGAGCAGATCGCTTCGAGCGCCGGGTCGATGCTGGGTCGTAGCTGGCAAAGTGGCGGCGGCGGGGCACTCTCGATTTGCGCGATGACTTTGCCTAGCGTGCCTGCAAACGGCGGCCGGCCGGCCAACAGCTCGTACATCACCACGCCCAGACTGTAAACATCCACCGTCGGCCCCAGCGACTGCCCGTTCACCTGCTCGGGGGGCATATACGTCGGCGTGCCTACGACGAGACCGGTTTCCGTCAGGCGGTTGCTCGTATCCGCGTCGAAGCGAAACGCCAGGCCGAAGTCAGTGACCGCGGGCTCGCCGTCCTTAGTCAAGAGAATGTTGCCCGGCTTGAGGTCGCGGTGCAAAAGGCCCCGCTCATGAGCATGGTGCATCGCCAGCGCGACCTTGTGGATGAGCGTCACGGCCCGATCGGGATCCATGGCCCCCTGCGTGCGAATGACGGTCGAGAGCGGCGCGCCGTCTATGTGGGCCATCGTCAGGAAGACTCGGCCATCCGCTTCGCCGACGTCGTGCAAAGGACAGATATTGGGGTGGTGCAAGGCCGCTGCGGCCCGGGCCTCACGGAGAAAGCGTTCGCGCTGCACCGGCGCGTTTTCGGCAAGCCGCGGCGCTTTTAACGCCACAGTGCGCATGAGCACAGTGTCATACGCCAAGTAGACTTCACCCATGCCGCCCTTGCCCAGAACGCCCTGAATCTCATACCGGCCGAAGGTGCGCGCGTTGCCGGCCGCGGCGGGGCGGGACTTGACGGTTTCACCGGCAGTGAAGGCGGCCGTTTCCATACCTTCCAACGGCGCCGCCGGCGTTGCGGCCGCTTCGGACCCAGCGGCCGCGGGCTCGTCCAGTGACGGCCAACTCAGTTTGACCTGGTTCTTGTTCATGGGCAAATCCAGCTTACCGTCTGGCCTTCGGTATCGCAATGGACTTTCGTAATCCGGTAGTTGTCCGCAGTCAGATTTGGCAACGAATCTTTGGCGACTTCGTGGAATGGAACAGGCATGATTCGCAACGATTTCGTCTACTCTTCGCGTTCCAGCGAAGGATCACTGAAGTGTGATGGCTAAACAAGATTACGCGACCTTCCCCAGTCCAACCATGCTGACGCCATGCCGGATATATTGCCCCAATCACTTGGCTTTACGGGATCTTCGCCCGTAATTGCTTTCAATGCTTCAAACCAGTGGACCGGCTCCTTTTTCAATTCGCGCAGAAGCAGCGGCACCGCTGGTTGCCCCAGCTCGATGATCGATTGGTACGCAGGATGAGCGATCATGGCCGATGTCGAAGACAATAATGCACACGCCTCTTTCCAGCGCTCGGCCAAGGTGCGAAACTCGTTTTCCAGGGTAGTTTGCTCTGCTGTTCGAAGCGCCATGGATTTCTCCTTACAGCTTGATTCTAACCGTTAACGAAACGAAGAGCAATTGAAGGAGCCAGAACGAACCCGGCCTCTTTTTCGTTCTCAGCGAACAAGATCGTTCGCAAGCACGTACCGGGATCGGGGCGGATCGGGGCCGGTTGGCGGACGGTCGATTCCGATCATGTATACTCCTTGTCCACGCTGTTTTCGACGTAGCCGTTGGATGTTGCTGGTGCTGTCTCTTGGAAGTCCCACAATCATCCTTCTGGATTCCTGGCTCTCCGCGCGTTCCAGTCGAGGAGTGAATGAGCACTCCTTCGCAAGAATTCAACCGGGCATGATGGAATCTGAAGTTGTTGCAGTGTTCGGTGAACCAGGTGAAATACTCAAACCGATGTCTGTTCAACCGAATTGGCAATTGAAGCGATGGTACGACGGAGAAAGCATAGAAGTCTATGTCTACTTTGATGTCGACCTTCGCGTGACTAAGGCACAGCTTTGGCACCGAAGCCCGGGCTACCCTTGCTAGCTCGAATACCAAGTCAATGTGTCGCAGTATGGTTCCGCTTGTCGATTTCATGCTTCCACCACTTGTCCTTCGATACATGAACGATTGCATTTCTTTTCCCCAGCAGCTTTCGATTTCGAGACGCCCCCTTTACGTTCATTCAAACATTCGTTAGAACGTTTCAACGTACCGAAAGGTGGCCCCCTCACCCCCAACCCCTCTCCCTCAGGCGAGGGGAGACAGGCGTCTCGTGGACAAGCACGCCCCCAACCTGCCAGCCCGCTGCGTTGCCGAGTTGATCGGCACCTTCTTACTGGTGTTTTTCGGCTGCGGCGCGGTGCACGCCGCCGTCATCACCGGGGCCCAGAGCGGCCTGTGGCAAGTCGCCATCGTGTGGGGCGTGGCGATCATGATTGCCGTTTATGTCACAGGCGCGGTGAGCGGCGCCCACATCAACCCGGCGATCACGGTGGCACTGTGGGCGTGGCGCGGCTTTCCGGGCCATCTGGTCGTCCCGTACATCGTTAGCCAGGTCGCCGGCGCGATGCTGGCGGCGGCGACGTTGTTCCTGTTTTTCGGTCCGCTCATCGAACAGAAGGAAAAAAGCCTGGGCGTGACCCGCGGCGTCGCCGGCAGCGAAATGACCGCGATGTGTTATGGCGAATACTATCCCAACCCGGGGCGCATGGCCGACCCTTGGAAGGGCTACTTCGACGCGGCCAAGGACCAGGGCTGGATTGAAACATCACCACCAAGAATTCGCGAAGACCATTACGCACTGGTCAGCGAAACGGTCGCCTTTCTCGCGGAGGTATTGGGCACGCTTATCCTGGCGCTGGCGGTCTTCGCCGTCACCGATGAGCGCAACGCCGAAGCGCCGGCCGCGAATCTCGCCCCGGTCTTCATCGGTCTGACGGTGGCCATCCTGATCTCGGTAATCGCGCCGTTGACCCAAGCCTGCTTCAATCCCGCCCGCGATTTTGGCCCGCGCGTTGTCGCGTTTTTCGCCGGTTGGGGCGAAATCGCCTTGCCCGGACCCAATGGCCGAGGCTTTCTTACCGTCTATATCGTTGCCCCGTGCCTGGGTGCACTGGCCGGCGGCGGCCTGTATCAAAAAGTCATTCGCCCGAATTTTCCCGAGGCGTCCACATGACTAACTGCTGGCGCGGGACGTTTCTTAAGACCGTCCTGCTCTTCATGACGACTTGTATCGCATACTCGGCCTCAGCCGCATTCGCGCAAGCGCAGGTGCTCGACCCAGACTCGCCCTATCAAGGCATCAAGTCGAGCTCCGTGACGTATCAGGTTGATTTGTCTGCAGTGGTCACGCCGCCTTACAAATGCAAAGTGCTCAAAATCTGGATGCCCATCCCGCCGACCGACGCGGCCCAGGAAGTATCGAAGAGCGTGTTGTCTTCGTTCCCGATGAAGGTCGAGCCCAAGATCGGCGCAGAGAAAACCTACGGCAACCGCTTTGCCTTTTTCGAATTCCACAATCCGCAGGGGGCACAGATCGTCCGCCATCAATTCCAAGTCAAGACTTGGCAGGTCCATTGGAACGTCGATCTTGCCAAAGTGCAAGAAGTGGACCGCTGGCCCCGCGCGTTTGATCCCTATCTGCGCGGCGAGCGGCTTGTCCCCAAAGACGAGCGCTTTGCCCAGCTCGCCATGGCCATCGTGCCCAAGAAGACCAACGCCGCACAAGACATGGCCAAAGTGATGGACTGGGTGAACAGCACGCTCGTCTATTCGCACAAAGAATGTTCGTTGCAAGGCAGCGCCGTGCATGCACTGGACAAAAAGATCGGCCATTGCAGCGACTACCACGGGTTGTGCACCGCGCTCGGCCGCAATCTCGGTTATCCGACGCGCATCGTTTACGGCATCAACCCATATACCAGGAATTCGCCGTCGCACTGCAAGCTGGAAGCTTATCTGCCGCCCTATGGTTGGGTGGCGTTTGACGTTTCGGAGACGCAAATCCTCATCGGCAAGATCCAGAAAGACGCCAAGCTCAGCGATACGGACAGGATTCGCCTGTCTGCCGCGGCGCGCGACCGCCTGGTGAAAGGTTTTCGTGACAACACCTGGTTCCTGCAAACGCGCGGCAGCGGCTACGATCTTGAGCCGCCCGCCAAGCAAAAAGCCGCCGTGGTTCGCACCATCTACGCCGAGGCCGACGGCGTCGCCTACCCTGAGCCGGACCCGGCGAACCCCGAGCAAACCGCCTTTTCCTGGATGACCGTGCACAACTACTCCGCGGATCGCCAGGTCACGAACCCGTTTCAAGATTGGCGCTCGTTGGAGAAGTAACTGGGGAGAAAATCCGAAACTCGAAATCCGAAATCCGAAACAAACTCCAAATCCAAATCGGAAAACCTACTTGATTCTGAGTTTTGAGTTTGTTTCGGAATTAGGATTTCGAGTTTCGGATTTGTTTCGAGTTTCGGATTTGTTTCGAGTTTCGGATTTCGAGTTTCGGATTTGAACTTCGAGGTACTCCATGGATACCATTCGCTT
>JAKEFD010000337.1 GCA_022616245.1 Gemmataceae bacterium | reverse complement strand
TAAGCAGCCAGGGCCGATGGTAGTGCGAATAGCGCGAGAGTAGGTCATCGCCGGATTTTTTCAAAACCCCCGCAGGGCGAAAGCCTGGCGGGGGTTTTTGCGTTAACGCCGATCTATCGAGCAACTTTGAGTAGCACTGATTTGGCCGCGTGCTCAGAGTTCTTGCCTTCCCGCTTGGCCAGCACCACGAACGGATGCGCGGGCACGTCGACCCAAGGCTCGGCGTAAATGACGATGGTGCGGCGGACTTCGTTCTCATTGACGAGAATGCCGTTGAGGCCCAGGTCGAGCACGCGCACGCCGTGCGGCAAGCCCTTCACCTCGAGCGGCACCCGGCCGGTAAAGCCCTGGCGGCGCTCGATGTGGACCGTGAGCTTGGTCTGGCCGCCCGGTTTCAGCGTCACTTCGCTTTGCTCCGTCCAGCAGACGATTTCGCCCGGCTCCATGACCTTCGGGGCTTCTAACTGCGCTTCCTTCACGTGTTTCTTGCCGTCGATCAGGGCGGAAGCGATGAGCTTGAACGGTTGCGCCTTGGCGCTCGCTTTCTCGTCCGCATACAAGGAGAACGCGGTGCTGTTTTGGCCCGCTTCGATGAAGGTCGCTGGCGCGTGCAAGCCGTCCGGCAAATTCGCGGGGTCGATGGCAATGGGACCGTCATAGCCGTCGAGGCGCTCGGCGTTCACCGTGATGGGGATCGCGCCGCCTTTGGACAAAGCAGGCTTGGCCGGATTGACCGAAACGTTGAAGCTCGGCCGCGGTGGGCGGATGGTCAAGCGGTAGCCGAAGTTGTCGCCGGCCGCCTGGCCGCGTGAATCGCTGATGCGAACACGGTAGTCGCCGTCGGCGGGTGCTTCAAAGAGGATACGTGAATCGCGTGCATAGCCGGGGCCGCCGTCGTCGTTTTGGTAAAAGAGCGTGAAGACGGGATAGCCGTTGGGAGGAAACGCGGACCCCGGCGGATGAATCATGACCTTGTACATGGGCTCGTTCATGCTGTGGTGAACGGGCGTAGTGTCGAGGAAGCCCTGACGCTGGCCGCCGGCGCTGAAGAAGAAGCAATCCGCGTCCGGGTGCGTGGGCAGCTCTTTGATCCGCATGAGCTCGCCGCCGACGAACATGTAATCGTTGACGCCGAGCTCGCTCCAGGCTTCGATGCGGATATTGGGCGCGGAATCGTGGTCGCGGAAAGTGACATAGGTTTTCGCCTGGCAGCGCAAGACCGCGCGGGGCACGGGCTTGTTCTTTTCGTCCAGCACTTCCAGAATCGAATCCAGACCGGAGCCGAGCCGCCGGGCGTTGACTTCGAGAATGAGGCGCTCGCCTTTTTTGGCCCGAAACTTCCACACATCCTTCTGCCCAGAAAGATGCAGATAGCCGTTCGCGGTTCCCGGAACCGCAATGACGCCCTCATAAGCCGGCGCTTTCTCGTGCGGCTTCTGCGCGGTGAGCGTTTCGGGAAATTCGCCGACGACGATCTCGCGTGGCCCGAGGATCTGGCCGAGCGCGCTTGGAATCGACAGCGAAACCTTGCTGCCCGGCGCGGCGTCGGCGGCGACCTTGACGCGGACTTTATCCGCGCTAAGAAACACGCCCTTGACACGAATATCCGTCTCCTGGCCGCGCTCCAAGCCGAGCGGGAAGAGCGAAATCACCACGGGAATCTCGCCCAGGTGCAGGCGATAGTGCATGTCCGCGCCGCCGCGCAATTCGCGGTCGCGCACGCCGACGGCATACGTCCCCGCATCCGGGAACACATGGCCAAGCACGCCGTCCGAGGATTCGGCCAGGAGACGGCCGCGCGGATCGACCAGTTGCAGGTACGGATCGATCTTGGAGCCAACCGTTTTGGTCAAAAGCTGGACGCCGAGCTGCTGCCCCGGCTTGGCTTCGAAGCGGTAGTAATCTATGTCGCCGGCCTTGTCGAGCTTGCCGGCGACGCTTGCCGAAAGCTTGACGAGCTGACCGGTGCCGGGCGAATCGTTGCCCTCGGCGGGCGCGACCAGCGGAAAGAGATCGACGATAAAGGACTGCTCTTTGGATTCGCCGGCAGGACTCTTGACCTTGACGGCGACGGGGCCGGCGGGCGCGGCCGGCGGGATGGTGATCTCGGCGTCGATTTCGTCAGGCCGCACGGCGACCAGCTTAGTCTTCGCGCCGGCGGCGACAATCTCGGTGACCTGGTCCAGATGCTTGCCTTGGAGGAGCAGTCGATGGGTTGAGCCGCGCTGACCGCTCGCAGGTGTGATCTTCGCGATTTCGGGCGGCATCGGTTTCGGTTTTTCCTGAACCTGGGCGGTGATGTCGCGCTGCGGTTTCCCCGTGGCGGCGTCGAACAACCGAATCGTCCCGTTGTAGAGCCCGACGGCAACTTCATTGCCTTGCACTGCAAACGTCAATCCGGTTTCCGGCAAGCGCTCGAAGACCCGGCGCTCGACCATGCGCTCGGAGTCCCAAGCTTTGAGAACGCCGTCTTGACCCAGCGAATACAGCGTTTTGCCGTCCTGGGAGTACAGGATCTTTTGCACCGGCGCTTCGTGGGCAAACACCGACTGCGAAATCTTGCCGCCCGCGGCGTCGACACGATAAACGCGAATGCTCTTGTCGACGCCGGCCGAGGCGAGGTGCTGGCCGTCCGGGCTCCAAGCCAGTGTGTACAGCCAGTCGTTGGCCTCGCCGAGCGTGTACAGCAGCTTGCCCGTGGCGACGTCCCAAACCTTGACCGCGCGGTCCGCCGAACAAGAGGCAAGCAGTTTGCTGTCGGGACTGAACGCCAGCCCATAAACGGCGTCGCTGTGTTCCTTCAATGTCAAGGGACGGTACTTATCGTCGAGCGGCGTGAGGTGAATAAGCGTGTCGTAACTGGAGGTCGCCAGCCATTTACCGTTGGGGCTAAAGACGACGTCGAGAATGCTGTCGCCGTGGACCATTGCAGCGCCAACAGGAGGTGTTTTGCTTCCTTTCCAAGATTGCAGCTCGACCCGGCCCGAAGCGCCTGGTTCGGCGAGGGCCACAGCCAGCAAGTCGCCGCGCGGCTGAAAGGCCAGTCCGGTAACGATGCCGGACACGTTTTTCTTGGCCGGCGGCAGGTCTTTGCCGGCGTCCCAAAGAAGTTCACGGTGATGGCCTGCAACCAGCTTGTTTTCACCCGGCAGGAAAGCCAGCGCGCGAATGGGCGGTGCGGCCTTCTTTCCCGGCTTGATGTCCGGAATCTCCGCTTTGACCAGACCGCTGTCGTCCTTCGCGCCTGCCTTGACCCAAGCGCGCACAAGCGCGATCTCGTCGGTCTTGGGGCGGAAGCGCGCCTCCTTGGGCGGCATTTCCGGTTTGGCCTTTCCCTCCATCATCAGGATGAGCCGGCTCTGGTCCGGCTTGCCCGGCGTCAGCACGTCGCCTTTGTTGCCGCCCTCGAGCATGGCCTTGACTGTTTCGAGATCGAGGCCGCCTTTCACCGACTTGGGATTGTGGCATTCGAGGCAGAATTTAGCGAAGAAAGGCCGCACCTGTCTGGCGTAGCTTGGAGGTTCCTGACCATGCGCCACGGCGACAGTCATCCATGCGGCAATTGCAAGCATCGTTGATTTCATGGCAGATTACCGATTGAACAAGAACTCACGGCCGGTGAGCACGGCCCAGAACAGGTCTTCCAGAATCTCACGCCGCGCCGCGTCCGCGCCGCCGGCGCCTTCGGCCATAATGTTGAGGAAACGCGTGCGCTCCTCGGCGGTCGGCGCTCGGCACAGCGCAAGCAGGAAGACGCGCCGGATCGCTTCCTCATCGGCGATTTTTTCCTTGAGCCATTCCTCAATGCGTGACTTCTTATCGCGCAGCTTGTCGTTAAGGGTCTGGCCGTTGTTGAGATGGAGGGCCTGGGTGACGCTCGATTCGGTTTGCCGTTCGCACGAGCAGGTCTGGCCGCGCTCGGGGCGGCCGAAGGCGTCAAGGAATTGCGATATGAGCTGGGTGTCCGGAAGCTGCAAGGCGCGAGTGCCGAGGGGGTAGTCGCCGGTGCCGGCCTCGCCGCCCGAGGTGCCGACGTTGACTTTGGTGAACGCGGTCGGCACCTTGGTTACGCTGCTATAGGCGTCGAGCACGACTTCCGCGGGCAGCCGCCGCACGAGATAGCGCGAATAAAAGCGATCGTCCGCCTTGTTGCCCGCAAGCGAGACGGAAGAGCGTTGATAGGCGGCGGCATTCATAATCGTTCGCGCTAACTTTTTGACGTCGTAGCCGTGGGCGATGAAGTCCTTGGCCAGCGCGTCGAAGAGTTCTTCGTTGCTGGGCGGATTGGTTTGCCGCAAGTCATCCTCGGCTTCGACTAGACCGCGGCCCATGAAGTTGCGCCAAACGCGATTGACCACGGCCTTGGCGAAAAACGGATTGTCGGGCGCAGTCAGCCAGCTCGTGAAGTAACCACGGCGATCGGCGCTGTCGGCTGCTGCTTTGCCGTCGAGCGGCGCGGGCGGCACGGGTACGCCGCGGCGCGGGTGCAAGACGTCGCCGGCGCCGAGCGACTGCACGGTGATTTCACCTGCCCGTTCGCCGTTCTTGATGGCGACTTGCGAAAACAGATTCGCCATGCCCCAGTACTGGTCCTGGGTCCATTTTTCCAAGGGGTGATTGTGGCAGCGGGCGCAGGTGATCGACGTGCCCATGAAGGTGATCGCGGTGGATTCAGTAAGGTCGGTGATTTCCTTGTGCAGGACGAAGAAGTTGCCTGCGCCGTTGTGCAGGTTGCTGCCGCTGGCCGTCAGGATGTCGCGGGCAAACTGATCCCACGGCTTGTTGTCCGCCACGCTTTGCCGCACGAAGCTGTAGAAGGAACGCATGGCCGGCGCGGACAGCTTGCGGCTGGAAATCAGCAACAAGTCCGACCACTTGTAGGCCCAATAATCGACAAACTCCGGCCGAGCGAGCAGGCTGTCGATCAAGCGGGCACGCCTGTCGGGCCGCGCATCTTTGAGAAACGCCTCGACTTCCTCCGGCGTGGGCAGCATTCCGGCGGCGTCGAGATAAGCGCGACGGATGAACTCGTCGTCCGTGCACTGAGGCGATGGAGGGATACGCAAAGCCTCGAGTTTCTTAAGCACCAGATTGTCGATGAAGTTATGCCGCGGCGAGCCGGCAAACACCTTTGCATCCAGTGCATTGTCAAACGGAGCGGAGATGCGCGTGGTCGCCACCAGATTGGAGAAGGAGACGGTGATCGCCGCCTCGCCGTAGCCACTGACCTTTACTGAGCCGGCGTCGTCGACGCCGGCGATGAGGTCTTCGGTGCTGGCAAACCTGGCCCAGCGCGTGACATCCTCGGCCCGGCCGTCGGAGTACCAGGCGCGCGCGACCAGTTGCAGTTGGTCCTTGGGCTTGAGGACAGCATCGGGCGGGAACACTTCCAGCTTTTGGATCGCCGGATCGCTTTTGGACGGGCCGGGGGCGCCCGACACAATCCAATCGGCGACCAGTTTGTACTCGGGTGAATTCACTTCCAGCTTCAGGCCGCCGCCATGTGTGAGAGCTAAAGACGGCTTCATTAGCATGAGGCTGCGCGCCGGCTCCAAGGGATTGATGCGCCGCCCGTTGGCCTGGCGCGTGAGGACGAAATGGTCGTCGCTGGGAGCATAGCCGCGCAGTGAGAGTTTGAAGCCTCCCTTGCCGGCGAGCGCGCCGTGGCATGCGCCGGAGTTGCAGCCGAGCTTAGTCAGCACCGGGATGACGTGGTTGCGAAAACTCCAGTCGAAGTCCGCGGCGGTTTTCTCGACCTTGACGCGCGTGCTCGCTTGACCCTCGGCAACCACAGCGGTAATCGTTGCTTCGCCGTCGCCCAGCGCGCGGACGACGCCGTCTGCGTCTACGGCAGCAATGTTCGGCGCCGAAGAGGAAAACTTGGCCTGACGGCTGACGTCGCCGACGACATTTAGCGCGGTGTGATCCAGTACGAGAAGCTGCTGCGTCGCTTTGGGGCCGGTCAACACAATGTCGACGGGGGCAATCTTGAGTTCGCCAGCGCGGACCGCTGGAACGCTCCATGACAACAGTGCCGCCACTAGAAGTTGGCGTGTCATTATTGTTCACCTTTGGCGATTTGTGATCTTGTCTGGCACTCAATTAATTGTCGCCGGTTCTTTGCAGAGGTTCGGAGAACAGGTCGGCGACTTTCAACCGAAAGCCGGGCAGAACGGGGTCGCCCGACAATTCATCTTGTTCCTGCAAAATCAGCACGTTGGTTGGAGAACTGTAAACGTAGATTCTGCGAGAGCGCGGGACAATTATCCAAACCAGTCGGACACCTGCCTCAAAATACTCGAGCACTTTCTCTTCCAACTCAGCAAACGTGTTCGAGGGACTGACAACTTCGACAGCCAAGTCGGGATAGCCATGGATTTCTGGTGGATCGTCGAAAAGGTTTTTCGGGATCAGCTCTTTTCGCAGAAAAGCCACGTCCGGACGACGCGAAGGTCCGGCGGTCTTCAACCTAAACAGAACCTCAAGAACGGCGATTCCGAGTTTTCTGGGAATGCAGAATTCATTCAAGAAATCGCGTAGCGAGTTGGCCAACAGGCATGCGAATACACCCATACTTGGAACCTCCACCCTCTCCCCGTTCACAATCTCGTATAGGGTGTCCGGATCCCAAATCTTCTGCTCGTTAGTGGCCGTTGCCGTGATCGTTCCGGTTGCCATGATGTTTCCTCTCTCTAGAACAGCTCACGAATCGGCTGCACACCGAAGTCCACGAGCGGAATGGGGCGATTCTGCGGGCCCGGCAATTCCCGATGCGTGTCGAGGCCCAAACCATGGAACAGCGTGGCCGCGACTTCGGCGGTGGTGACCGGACGCGATTTGGGACGGTAGCCGAGCTCGTCGGTTTCACCGACGACGCGGCCGCCGCGAATGGGGCCGCCGCCCATAAGGATGGTCCAGGCGCCCGGATGATGGTCGCGACCGCCCGCGGGATTGATCTTCGGAGTGCGGCCGAATTCGCCCATCGCGGTCACGATCGTGCTTTGCAACAGGCCGCGGTCTTGCAGGTCTTCGATGAGGGCCGTGAATGCCTGGTCAAAGTTGGGCACGACTTCGCGCGACATTTGCGCGATGTCCGTGAACGGCCGCGAGCCATGGATGTCCCAGGTGACTTCGTCGAACACGGTTTCGAACATGTTTACCGTAACAAAGCGGACACCGCGCTCGATAAGGCGGCGGGCCAAAAGGCAGCTTTGCCCAAAGCGCGTACGGCCATAGCGATCGCGCGTGCGTGATGGTTCACGGTCCAGGGCGAAGGCTTCGCGCGCCTGCGGGCTGGACATAAGGCGATAGGCGAGATGAAAGTTGCCGTCTAGCTGACGAGCTTGCTGGCTGTTTTCGAAGGACGCCATCGCGCCATCGACGGCGTCGCGCATCCGCTGTCGGCGATCGGCGCGAACGGCGGAGATATACGATGGCGGCAGCAAGTCCGGCACCTGGAAGTTCGGCACCGCCGGATCGGCATTGAGGATGAAGGGATCGTGTTGCCGGCCCAAATAGCCGGCGGTGTGGCCGTGCGGCAAATTCCCACCGGTGCGGCCGATGGGCCGCGGCAAGAGCACGTGGGCGGGGACCTCGCCGCGCTGCCCGCGAACATAGCTCAAAACGCAACCGACGTGCGGATGCTCGATGCCGCCGGTGAACAGCCGGCCTGTCTGCATCATCTGGTGGCCGGTGTCGTGGACCGCGGTCGCGGTGTGGTAGACAGTGCGAATGAGCGAGTACTTGTCCGCATGGCGGGCCATGCGCGGAAAGATATTGCTGATTTGCATGCCGGGCACGTTGGTGGCCAGCGGTCGAAACGGGCCGCGCACCTCGGCAGGCGCGTCCGGCTTTGGGTCCCAAGTGTCGATGTGGCTGGGACCGCCAACAAGAAAGAGCATAATGCAATTGACATCGCGCTCGGGATTCTGGCCGGCCGCCTTCCCGGCGAAGAAACCCGGCAAGGTCAATCCGAGCGTGGAAATCGCTCCGGCGTGGAGAAAATCGCGCCGGGTTAAGCCGTCGCAAAACCGCACCGATCGATCCGCGTCCAGGCGCAACATGATCGCCCTCACAATGCGTATTTATAGGATTCACCGTATGTACTAATTATCGAACATCGAGCGACGATTGCCTAGTCGGAAACCTTTCACGCCCGGCCGGGTTTGATTCAATAGACCAAGCCCGAGGGCGCGTGTAACGAGCCTGCGGGTTAACACTAGGGGGCATCACATGTATTGCCGAATCGGGACCCTTTCATTGCTCGCCGGCATGGTGTTGGCCACGCCCGGCGTCACGCAGGAGAAGTCGCTCAAGAAATCCACGGGGACACTTGAGCGCCGTTTAGATGAGATGGAGAAACAGCTCGAGTACATGCTGCATTCCATGAAGGCGCTGCGGCAAGCGCTGCCAGCAACCGTGAGCGCGGAAGAGCCCGTATTGGAGATGATGCCGCTAAAACACGCCGACGCCGAAGCTGTCGCCCAGGCTTTACAGCAATTGTTCGGCGCGAGGGCAGGCGTTGACTTCCGCGCGACGAACCTCAAGAAGGACATCTTGTTGGTCTTCACCACGCCCATGGAGTTAGCGCGCGTGCGCGACCTGGTCGCACATTTGGACGCCGTGTCCTCGGCCAAGTCCGCCCCGCCCGAAAAGGCACTGCGGGCGCGGATCGCCGAGGCCGAATCGAATCTGGAAATGGTCCAAGAACGCGCGGTTTGGTCCGAGCGCATGCTGAAGCGCGGATTTGTGTCTCAAAGCCAAGTGCAGGCCGACCAACTGCGCGTGCGACAAGCGGAGGCAGTGTTGGAGGAAGCGCGGCAGGCCTTGCGCGGCGCGCGCGAGGCGCCAAAGAAATAGCAGCAAAGGAATCAGAGTGCGCAGGCCTTACGAGCCTTGACCAGTTTTTTCAGCGCACCTATAATTCCACGATGCCGGATACCACAAGTAACCGGTTGGGTGGTTTTAAGTTGCGTCAACACGTTAGCGCGGCGCGCTAACACGGGCCGTCGCGAGCGCGGCCTGGACACGACGGATTGGCACGGAAGCCACGCGGCGGAGGCCGCGGCGTTAGTTTCCCAAGGATGGGGCCGTCTTTGCGAATCCTCCTTCCAGAACCTGGGAACCGCGCGCTGGGGCGCTCATTCCTGTCCGATGGCAGGCACGAATGCCCGTCCCGCAAAACCCGCGCCTTTGGAAAGCAGGCTGCTTTCCTCGCCCCGTCCATTGCTGCCAACGGGTGCCCTTTGTCGGACGATCGGGTGGCCCTGAAACTACAGGTGAAGGAAGCCAACGACATAGTCGATGTCGTCGGCAGTTACATCACTTTGCGCCCGGCCGGACCCACCTACAAGGGTTTGTGCCCCTTCCACGACGATCACCGCCCCTCTTTCGACGTCGATCCACGCCGGCAGCGTTATCGCTGTTGGGCTTGTGGCAAATTTGGCGATGTTTTCAACTTCGTGCAAGAATACGAGCGTGTCGGATTTCCAGAAGCGCTGGAACTATTGGCCCGCCGCGCCGGAATTTCGCTGGATTCCTTAAAGAAATCGCAGCACGGCCCAAGCCGCGCTCATATGTTTGACGTGGTTCGCTGGGCGGCGGAGCGCTTTCAAGAGTGCTTGCTCGACGATCCTGCGGCCGAGTCCGCCCGACTCTATCTGGGCGAGCGCAAGCTCGCGGGCGAAATCGTGCGCCGCTTCGGCCTCGGCTTCGCCCCGCCCTTAGGGGAATGGCTCGTGCACAAAGCCGCACAGGCCAAAATGCCCTTCGAACTTTTGGAAACGGTCGGCCTCGTTGCCAAACGCACAGAAGGCACGGGCTATTATGACCGCTTCCGCGACCGAGTGATCTTTCCCATCCGGGACATGCGCGGTCAAACCGTCGGCTTCGGCGGACGCATTCTGCCGTCCTCGCCGAACGCCGCCAAGGCGCCCAAGTACTACAACTCCGCCGAGACGCCGTTGTTTTCAAAGAGCGACCAACTCTACGGGATCGACCAGGCCCGGCAAGCGGCGCTCAAAGCGGGCTACTTGGCGATTGTCGAGGGCTATACAGACGTCATGATGGCCCATCAGCACGGTGTGCACCAGGTGGCGGCCACGATGGGGACGGCCTTTAACGCCCGCCATTTGCGCAAGATCCGCGGCGTGGTCGAGCGCGTGGTGCTTGTTTTCGACGCCGATGCCGGCGGAGAAGGCGGCGTCGATCGCGCTTTGGAAGTGTTCGTCAGCCATGACATGGACTTGCGCATTGCTACTTTGCCCGCGGGTTTGGATCCGTGCGATCTCATCGCAGCGCAAGGTCCGGGTCCGTTTGAGCAAGCGCTCGCCGGCGCCGAGGATGTCTTTGAGTTCAAGCTGGCCCGCGTCTGGCGGGAAGCGCAGGCCGGCGTCGAAAGTCAGCGCAAGGCCATCGAACAAATGCTCGGCGTGTTGGCGGCCGCACCGGAAGAACGTTCGGTGAAAATGGAACTCATGATCAACCGCATCGCCCATCGCATCGGTCTCAAGGAGGAGACTCTATGGTCCAAATTGAAGGAACTGCGCGGCAAACGCCGCAGCAACGGCGCCGCACTGCCAGGAGGGCGCAGCGCCGTCGAAGCAGCCGCGCCTTCGCCGCTCCAGCGCAGTGATTCATCGGAACAGCCCGCGTCGGCTCCGGCGGCGCGGCACGAAATCGAACTGCTTGAAGTGCTTTTGGCCGACGGCGCGCTCGTGGAAACGGCCATCGCGCAGGTAAGCCCCGAAGACATCGAACATCGCGGACTGCGCGAGCTCTTGAAGGGGTTGTATCGCCTCCACGCCGAAGGGTTGCAACCTGACCTGGACCATTTGCGGGCCCGTCTTGATAATGAACGGTTATTAGACAAGGCCCAACAGCTGCAAGAGCGCGGCCTCATCCACTCCGACAAGCTCGAGTGGCTCGGCGAGGTATTGGCCCGATTCGAAGAACGGCGTGCCGCGCGCCGCACGGATGAAATCAAGAACCAGGTGCTTGCCGCTGAGGATCACGCGCAAGCGTTGGAGGTTCTGAAGCGGTTGCAAAAATAAGAAGGGGAGCCGTAGTACAGAGGATCGGTTTTGCGCCCTCCGGACGGCTAAAGAAGCGTCCTGCCGTGAATCCAGACGAGAAAACTGTGTTTTTCAGGAGTCCGCTCGTGGCACATTCCAAGAAGAAAGTCGAAACCCCGCCGGCGAAATGGAAGTCTCCGCAAGGCGACACCTTCATGGGGATCAAACTCGACGACGGCCTGAAGGCGCTCATCGAATCCGGCAAGGAAAAAGGCTACCTCACTTACGATCAGGTCAACGAACATCTCCCCGAATCCGCCAACGACCCTGAATTCATTGACAAGTTGATTCTCTGCCTGGAAGAGAACGGCATCGAGTTGATCGATGAAGTCGAGGCCGAAGAGCGCGAAGGCGGGGCCGATCCGCAGGAAACCCGGGAAATCGAGGCCGAGCTGCGCGAGCTCGACCTCTCCTTCATGGAAGAAGAGGGCGACGGCAAGCGCATCGACGACCCGGTGCGGATGTACCTGACGCAGATGGGCGAAATCCCGCTCTTGTCGCGCAACGAAGAAATCCAGCTAGCCAAAAAGATCGAAGTCACTCGCAAGCGCTTTCGCCGCAAAGTCCTCGAATGCGACTACGCC
Organism: Gemmataceae bacterium; assembly: GCA_022616245.1. Taxonomy (GTDB): domain Bacteria; phylum Planctomycetota; class Planctomycetia; order Gemmatales; family Gemmataceae; genus JAKEFD01. Next base: position 7,080 of record JAKEFD010000337.1, on the reverse strand, counting down.
CTTTGCAGCGTGGTCGAAACCCTCAAGCGCGTCCACTCCAACGAGCTTCCCTTCGACCGCACCATCAAGGTCTCTCTCACTGAGAATCTCGAAAAAGACAAGATCCTCCAGCGGATGCCGCACAACCTCAAGACCCTCGAGTTCTTGCTGGAGCGCAACCGCGAGGATTTCGTAAAGATCATCGACCCCAACCTGTCCGAGGACGAAAAGAAGGAGTTTCGCCGTCGCCTCAAAGTGCGCCGCCACAAAGCCGTGACGCTGGTCGAAGAGTTGTCGATCCGCACGCAAAAAGTCCAGCCGCTCATGAAGAAGATGGAGCAAATCTCGCAGCGCATGGACGAGCTGGAGCGGCAAATCCAGGACCTGCAAGGCCTGCGCGCCGCCCGCGAGGACCGCGCCAACTTCGAAGCCGAGCTGCGCGACCTCATGCGCATGACCTTGGAAGAGCCCGCCAGCCTGCACCGCCGCGTCGAGACCGTACGCGAGCGCTTCCTGGAATACGAGCAAGCCAAACGCGACCTCTCCGGCGGCAACCTTCGACTCGTCGTCTCCATCGCCAAGAAATACCGCAATCGCGGCCTGTCTTTCCTCGACCTCATTCAAGAAGGCAACACCGGCCTCATGCGGGCCGTGGACAAATACGAGTATCGCCGCGGCTACAAGTTCTCGACCTACGCGACGTGGTGGATTCGTCAGGCCATCACCCGCGCCATTGCCGATCAAGCGCGCACGATTCGCATCCCGGTGCACATGATCGAAACGATGTCCAAGCTGCGCAACGTTTCCAAGAAGTTGCTGCAAGACATGGGCCGCGAGCCGACGATCGAGGAAACGGCCAAGGCGGCGGGCATCAGCATCGAGGAAACTCGCCGTGTCCTCAAGATCAGCCGCCACCCCATCAGCCTGGACCGGCCAGTCGGCGAAAGCGAAGACAGCTATTTCGGCGAGTTCATCGAGGATGACGGCGCCGAATCGCCAGTCAACGCCGCCACCCACGAGATGCTCAAAGACAAGATCGACCAGGTGCTGAAAACCCTAACCTATCGCGAGCGCGAGATAATTAAGCTCCGCTACGGCCTGGGCGACGGTTATACTTATACACTGGAAGAGGTGGGCCGCATCTTCAAGGTCACGCGCGAACGTGTGCGGCAGATCGAGGCCAAAGCCGTGCGCAAGCTGCAACATCCTGTGCGAAGCCGGCAACTCGAGGGCTTCCTCGACGGCATTCGCCGCCAACTATGAGACAGACACCGCCGGTCCAAAAGACCGGCGGTTTTCATTTGGGGAGGCTCACCACAGAGGCACAGAGACACAGAGAAAACGATAAAGAATGAAATGCGAGATGGTCGCGGAGAGTCCGGTTCCTCATTCTTCTTTTGATTGTTCTTGGTCTTCTCTGTGTCTCTGTGTCTCTGTGGTTAGTATAAAAACACTCCCGGAGGAACGAAGACGATGGCCAATCCCGGCCAGATACTGAAAGAAATCCACCGCTTCCGCAAGTTGATCCAGGACCTGCAAGCGCGGATCGAGCAGGCGCCGCGCGCCTTAAAAGCGCACGACATCAAGATCGCGCAGCAGGAAGACTCGCTCAAGAAGACGCAAGACGCCATCAAACAGCTCAAGGTGAAGATCCATGATAGGGAAGTCTCGATCAAGGCCTCGGAGCAATTGATCGCCAAGCTGGAAAAGACGGACATTCACAGCAAGAAGGAATACGACGCGCTGCAAAGCGAAATCAAGCAGTCCCGGCAGCAGATCCGCAAGCTCGAAGACGAAATCCTGGAGGCAATGTCCGAGAACGAGGAGAAGTCGAAACAGCTGCCGGAGCTCGAGAAGGCGGTCGCGAAGGCAAAGGCGGAAAGCGGCCAATGGGAGAAAGACCATCAGGAGCGCTTGGCGGTTTGGACTGAGGAAATCGCCAACGCCAAGCAGCAGCTCGCCGAGGTGGAAGCCACGCTGCCCGACGACATCCTGGAGAGATACAAGCGCCTGCTGGCCGCCAAGGGCGCCGACGCCTTCGCCGCCATAGCGAACAAGATCTGCGTCGCTTGCTACACCGAAATCACCGCGCAGATGTACCTCAACCTCGTCCGTGGGCAGTTCGTCATCTGCAAAAACTGCGACCGCATGCTCTATGTCGCGGAGGGATAGCGATGAAATGGCTCCTGACTTTGGTGGCCATTGTCCTCCTCAATAGCGCGGCCCGCGCCGGCGACGCACCCAAGAAACTGCCCAACATCGTTTGGATCACCTGTGAGGACATGGGCCCGCACCTGGGGCCCTACGGCGACAAATACGCGACCACGCCCAATCTCGACAAATTCGCCCAGAGGAGTCTTCGCTATCTTACTGTGTGGTCGAACGCACCCGTGTGCGCGCCGGCGCGGACCACACTCATCTCCGGGATGTACGCTTCCTCTACCGGCTCGGAGCACATGCGCAGCATGACGCAGTTGCCCGACTCGATGCGCCTGTTCGTCGCCTACTTGCGCCTGCGCGGCTATTATTGCACCAACCGCGTCAAGGAGGACTACAACCTCGAAAAGAAGGGCCCGGTCTGGCACGACTCGTCGAACAAGGCTCACTACAAGAACCGCATGCCCGGCCAGCCATTCTTCGCAGTCTTCAACTTCACCGTTACGCACGAAAGCCAGATCCGCAAACGGCCGCACAAACTGGTCCACGATCCGGCCAAGGTCCGCATCCCTGCCTATCACCCCGACACGCCGGAGGTACGGCACGACTGGGCCCAGTATTACGACAACATCACGACGATGGACAAGGAAGTCGGCGCCATCCTCCGCGAGCTGGAAGAATCCGGCCTCGCGCAAGACACCATCGTCATCTTCTTTTCGGACCACGGCTCCGGCATGCCGCGCAACAAGCGCTGGCTCTACGATTGCGGCTTGCACGTGCCGCTCTTGATTCATTTCCCCGAGCGCTGGCGGGATCTTGCGCCCAAGGACTACGCAGCCGGCGGGACCACGCCGCGCCTGGTCAGTTTCGTCGATTTCGGCCCGTCGATGATCAGCCTTTCGGGCCAGCGCCCGCCCGAACACATGCAAGGCGAGGCGTTTCTTGGTCCCCATGCCGCGGCGCCGCGAAAGTATCTGCACGGCTTTCGTGGCCGGATGGACGAGCGCATCGATCTGGCCCGCAGCGTCCGCGACGAGCGCTATGTCTACATCCGCAATTACATGCCGCACAAAGCCCAAGGCCAGTATCTCAACTACATGTTCCAGACGCCGACCACGCGCGTTTGGAAAGAGCTTTTCGACCTCGGCAAGCTGAACGAAGCGCAGTCGTTTTTCTGGAAGACCCGGCCTCCGGAGGAGCTCTACGACCTCGAAAACGACCGCGATGAAATCCACAACCTTGCCGCATCGCCTAAGCACCAAGAGATTCTGCGACGGCTGCGCGGGGCCCACAGCGACCACGTCTTCCAGATTCGCGACCTTGGCTTCCTGCCCGAAGATGAGCTGCACGCGCGCTCCGCCGGCTCGAACCCCTATGACATGGGCCACGACGACCGCAAGTATCCGCTGAAACGAATCTTTGAGACGACGGACCTGGCGTCGATGCTGCAGCCAGAGGATTTGCCGAAGCTGCAAAAGGCCCTGAGCGACGAGGACAGCGCGGTTCGCTACTGGGCGGCGCTTGGTATCATCATGCGCGGCAAGGACGCGGTAGTGTCCAGTCGAAAGGCCTTATTGAAGGCGCTAGCGGACTCGGCGCCGAGTGTGCGCATCGCGGCCGCGGAAGCATTGGGTAAGTATGGATCGGACCAGGACGCAAGCAAGGCCGTGGCCGCCCTGGCCGAACTCGTCTCGTTCAAGAAAAACGGCCTCTACGTCGCCGTGCAGGCGCTGAACGCGCTGGGCAAACTCGGCCCGCGCGCCGCGCCCGCGCTGCCCGCCATCCAAGCAGCGCCGCAAGGAACGGACGCCGTCACTCCGCGCCAGCGTGAATATGTGCCGCGCCTGGTGGAAAAGCTAATCGCCGACCTGGAGAAGTGACGAAATCCGCTGAGAATTGTCGCTGGGGACGCACACTCGGATAGAATGGAGTTGTTGACGTGCTATGTGCCAAGTGAGAATTCATGAAAACAGATCAGGTCAAAATCGTCGATGTGGGCCGGGAACCGCAAATTGAGGGCCACCGCCTGACGGTGCTGGATGTGTTTTACTACCTGCATCGCGGCTACGACTTCGACTTCATTCATCGCGCCATGCCGAGTCTAACGCGCGCGCAATTCGACGCCGTCGTTGAGTATGTCCACGAACATCACGACGAGTTGGTGGAGAAAGACCGCCGCGTCGAAGAGCGCAATAAGCAGGGGATCGCCGAGCAAAAAGCCAAGGGACTCTACCACGAAATCGACGATTCCGTTCCGGTTGAGGAACGCGCTGCCCGCCTAAAGGAGAAACTGGGCCAACGGCTCCAAGAGCAAGCGGAGAACAACGGTAAGAACTCTGCTCGCCATTCATCAACTAGCTGTTAACTTCAACCGCCTTCCCCTCCCGCGCCGATCTCGCCAGCGCGTCCAAAACCTTCAGCGTCTTGACCGCTTCCTCCGGCGGCGTCACCGGCTTCTTCTCGAGCACAAATCGGCCAAAGTTTTCCAGCATGTGTTGAATCTGGTCCTGCCCCTCGATGGCGTTCACTTCGGTTTCATAGCTGCTGTCTTTGCGCACTTCGAAGATCGCCCGGCGCGGCGGCAGCCACATGTCTTGCACAAAAACCACGCCGGTCGTGCCCGTGATCTCCAGCCATTGCCGGAACGGATGCACGAATCCGCAATCAAACGTGGCCATGCGCCCGTCGGCGAACCAGAGCGTGCCCACCATCGCGACATCGACGCCGCGCTCGACGCACGCCGTCGCCCAGACCCGCACCGGCTCGGCCCCAAACGCCCAGCGGATGCCGTAGACGGGATAGCAGCCGACGTCCAAGAGGCTACCGCCCGCTGTTTCCAATCGCAAGCGGATGTTGGTAGGGTCGGGCGGCAACAGGAAAGTAAAGGACGACGCGACGCGTTGCACCGGTCCAACCCCGTTCTCATCCAAAAACTTGCGCAACCGGGCGGTGCGCGGATGGTGCGGCCACATGAAGCCGTCCATGAGGCAAATCTTCTTCGCGCGGCAGAAGTCGACCAGCTCTTGCGCTTCGGCGGCGGTGGGAGTGAGCGGCTTCTCACACAAAACATGCTTGCCGCGCTCGGCCGCCTTGCGTGTCCATTCGGCGTGCAGGTGATTGGGCAGCGGATTGTAGACCGCGTCGATCTCGGGGTCGTCCAGCAGCTCTTCGTAACTGCCGTAGGCTTTGGGAATACCCGCCGCTTTCGCCGCCGCCTGCGCTTTGTCGAGTGAGCGGCTGGCGATGCCGCACAGATCCGCGTTGGCCGCCTTGGCGAAACCCGGCAGCAACCGCTCGTTGATCTTGGCGACGCCCAGAATGCCCCAGTGCAATTCCTTCATGATGTTGTTCTCTTGGTGGATGAAACCATTGTATTTTTGAAGCGCACCGTGTGTGCCAACTGCGCCCGTGCACGCCACTTCAATCGACAAGTTGGCATTCACGGAGACCGGTCCTAACTCATGGTTTGCCAGTCACTTGCAATGTGCAATTCCTCGTCAGTGCCAGTTGGCACACACAGGGGGTCTGGCAACATTGCCACTTTTTGGCAACCATGAATCGCCAAGATGGCCAACTTTTGGCAATGTTGCCAACGCCCTTGAGTTACCACCGCGAAGTTGCTAATGTGAACTAATGTATAGTTATACGAATCTCTTAGCCCGGAGATTGTCATGTCCTCCACCCCTCTCACCGTGGCCGATCTGGCCCGCCACTATCGCGTTTCCGAACAGTTCTTGCGCTGGCTCGGCATGAGTGATGCTCCCGATGGCATCGAAACTCGCTATCTGGACCGCGCCGGCAATCCAATGTACACGCTGCGGCGCACCGCGCTGACGCAGCCGTTTCCCAGCGGCTGGCCGTCCGGCCAGCGGCGCCTTCCCTGGGGCTTGTGGACCCTGGAACGGGCGCGTCAGCGTGGTTTATTGTTTCTGGTTTTCACCGAAGCGGAAGCTTGGGTCTTGTGGCAGCACGCGCAGCCGGCCCTGGCGTTGCCCGATCCCGCCTGCTTGGAATCGGACGCTTTTCCGGGCAATCCGTCGCTGGCCGTCCATCGCGACCTTTTGCTCCCAGCAGACAATCTCGTCGAGCGCGTGGCCGTGCGCCTGCGGCAGCTCAACTACGCGGGCCGCGTTTGCGAGCTGCGCCTATTGAACGGCCATACGAGCCTGGCGGAGCTGCATCGCGCCGATCCTGAAGCGTTCGTGGACCGCGTCCAGGCAGCATTCTGCCAAGCTCGGCCGATCAGCGTTCGCCCCGCTGTCAATGCGCCGCTGCCCGACGCGGATTATGCTCGCAACTGGCCCGCGCGCATCTACCTGCCGCCGGCAAACGAGCCCTTGCACCCCGGCGCGGCGGCGCTGCAGCCCGCGCCGCCGCCGCCGCCCTTCAATCCGAGCTCGTGGCTGCGCTCGCTGGACACGCAGCTGTTCTTGTCCGCGCTTGGCCGCGCGCGCGGTAAAGCGCAGTCGTTTTTGCAGACGGCCCTCGCCGCCGGACCGCGTCCCGTCACCGACCTCGTCCGCGCCGCCCGAGCTCGCGGCCTGTCGCCGCGCACCCTGCGCCGCGCCAAAAAAGCGCTCGGCATCCGCTCGCGCCGCCAGCGCGGCCAGGCGGGGACTACGCAATGGCTGTGGGTGCCGCCGGACGAAAGCGCTGCCAAGCCCACGGAGGCCAAGTGCAATAGCCCAACGGCCGAAGGGGCGCCGCCGTCAGAAACGGCCCAAAGCTATGTGCCACCCGCGGCCGTAGGATAGGATTCCGCTCCTGTCCCGCGTAGGATAGTATTCCGTTCCTGTCCGTTCGGCAGGGATTGCGTCTTTGGCGCTGTGGTCAGGAACGGAATCCGACACATTCAAGAACTTCGGTCAATGTAAGTCTTTAGTCCTACTATGATTCTGCAGCTGACCACTCTTGTTTCCTTCGGGATGGAGCCCGATGAGCGCT
>JAKEFD010000336.1 GCA_022616245.1 Gemmataceae bacterium | reverse complement strand
GATGAGGAGATTAAGTTCGCCGAGAAGCACAACATCGAAGTCGAGGTGAAGAAGGACAACCTGTACAGCATCGACCAGAACATTTTTGGCCGAAGCTGCGAGGCGGGGGTATTGGAGGACCCGTGGAAGGAGCCGCCGCCCTCCGCGTTCGCCTGGACTGTCGACCCGGCCAAAGCGCCGAACGAACCGGCTTATCTCGAAATCGAATGGGAGCAAGGCCGGCCGGTCGGGCTGAACGGCGAAAAAATGGACGGCGTGCCCTTGCTTGAAAAGCTGAACGACTTGGGCGGTAAGCACGGCGTGGGCCGCATCGACCACGTGGAAAACCGCCTGGTCGGCATCAAGTCGCGCGAGCTGTACGAAGCTCCCGCGGCCGTGATCTTGCATGAAGCGCATCGGGAATTGGAATCGCTGTGTCTGACGAAGCAACAGCAGCGGTTCAAGACATTCGTATCGCAGGAATACGCGGACCTGGTTTACAACGGCCTTTGGTTCAGCGGCTTTCACTACGACCTGGCCAGCTTCGTCTCGAGCAATCAGCGTTTTGTCAGCGGCCTGACGCGCGTGAAGCTGTTCAAAGGCAAAGCGGCCGTGGTGGGTCGCAAGAGCGACCACAGCCTGTACAGCAAGAGTCTTGCGACGTACGAAACAGGAGACCAGTTCGACCACGATGCCGCCAAAGGATTCATCAAGCTGCACGGCCTGAGCCAGCAGACGCAGGCGCAGTTGCAGCTATTAAAAGACGGACGCGGTTTTGATTTGCCCGGCCAATTACGGCACGAGAAGTGAGTGGTGATGCGATGGAACATGAGACGATGGATCTGGAACAGCTGGCGACCTATTTGCAGCGCGACGCGCGCGAGTTGTCCAAGCTGGCGAGCCGCGGGCAATTGCCTGCGCAGAAAGTCGGCGGCGAGTGGCGCTTCGCCTCCGCCGAAATCGCCTATTGGATCGAGACGCAGATGCCGGGCTACACCGAAGAGGAGCTGACGAAGCTCGAAGATTCCGGTGAAGACGGCGACGGCGAACTGGTCCTGACGCCGCTCTTGTCGGAAAACACGACGGCTGTCCCGCTCCGCGCCGGCACGCGCGCCAGCGCCCTGCGCGAACTGGTGCGCCTCGCCGGCCAATCCTGGCAACTGTTCGATACGGAAGCGCTTTTAGCTGCCGTCAAACTGCGCGAAGAGCAAGGTTCCACCGGTCTTGCCAACGGCGTCGCCATTCCGCACCCGCGCCGGCCCCTGCCCGCGCTATTGGGCGACCACGTCCTTGCCTATGGCCGCACCCATGCAGGCATTCCTTATGGAGCTGCGGACGGCGGCCTCAGCGATATCTTCTTTCTCGTCTGTTGCCGCGATCAGCGCACGCACCTGAATGTTCTCGCGCGGCTGTCGCGCCTGATGCTCAGGCCGAACTTCCTCGACGACCTGCGCGGCGCCGATACGGTCCAGAAAACTCTGCAGTTGATTGAATCTGCGGAGAAAAGCCTCGGCCACGGATGAACACGGATTGAGCACGGACAGAATCTCTCTTATCCGTGATCATCCGTGTTGATCCGTGGCTTCGATTCGACGATCTTTTCGAAGATGATCACATGCTGCCAGGGCAAGTGATTCAGCGTCTTGGTGTGCTTCAACATGTGACCCGCCATTTCGCGCTTGACTTGCTTTTCCGACATTCGATGCACTTCGAGGATCGGCACCTTTTCATCCTCCAGGCGAAACTCGACAAAGACGACGCGGCCGCCGGGTTTAAGCGCTTTGACCATTTCCTCGGTCATCTCAAAGGGATGCGAGAATTCGTGGTAGACATCGACCAGGAACATGAGGTCGATGGAATTAGCGGGCAGCTTGAGCTCGGTCACCGTGTTGTGCACCAGTTCGACATTGGTCACATTCGCGGCCTTGACGCGTTTCTTGATGATGTCGAGCATCTCCGGCTGAATATCGACCGCGTAGACTTTGCCCTTGGGCCCGACGGCGTCCGCAAGCTTCATCGTGTAGAATCCTGAGCCGGCGCCAATGTCCGCGACCGCGTCGCCCGGCTTGATCTTGAGGGGCGGCAACAATTTCGACGCGTGCTCTTCCTTCTCGCGCTCGGTCCGTTCCAGCCAGCTCGCGCCCAGATAGCTCATCACTTGGGCGATCTCCCGATCCATGTAGAATTTGCCGGTGCCGTTCGGGTCATGGTCTTTCTTGAATTGATAAAGCGGCTTGGGCGGCGGCAGTTCCTCGGCCTCATCCTGGGCCGAGAGGGCGCCTGCAAAAAACAACATAGCCAGAGAAATGCGGTAGGTCATGATGCAGCCCAACATCTAGTTGGAAGTGTGATCGTGAATGATCCGCCATCCAACAGGAAGTTTCTTAACGATGAGCGTAAAGATGCCGGTCGGCGATTCGTTCTTCATCGTCAAGAGATAACGGCCTTTGACCAGAGCGTGGTCAGCGCTCAGAAGTTCGATCGAGATTTCGCGAAAAGCGAGCTTGCCCATCTCCTTGTCTTCGTGCTGGTATCTTTTCTGGTAGCGCTCGAGGGTTTGCTGCCAGCCTGCTGTCTTTGTGTTCCCGGAAAAAAAGCTGAGCTTGGGCGACTGCCAATAGCCTTGCATGAATGCAGGCAGATCGCCTTTGTTCCAGGCAGCGGCCTGGTCGTCCAGGACCTTTTGAATGTCCTTACGCGCATCGGCCTCTTGGCCGGACGAAACTGTCGCGACAGCCGCAAACACGCAAAGAGACAACCAAAGGCGCATAACGAACTTCCTGTTTGTTCTGGAATGTGCGATTCGCAAAGCTCGACGCTCTCAGTCTAGGTCGCGCGTTTCCGCCTGTTCCTTGAGCCGCTCTTCCTCGCGCTCGCCGGCCACTTGTTGCGACAACGCATAACCCCAGACGACGTAGTGCAGGAAACCCACGACCGCGATGCCGAACAGCGCCGCCAGCACATGGAACGCATAGCCCATGGTGGCGAGATTCAGGAAAAAGATGAACGCGCCCCCGAGAATCGCCACCAGCACGAGCGTTAACAGGGTCTCGCGGCCTTTACGCCGGGAAATGTCCGGTTCCTGGTCCATGGCTGCCTCGCGTGCTTTGCTGCTCATCACAGATTTCACATTTTACGCAGAACACACTCTAATCTGCGCAATCTGCGAAATCTGCGGATGAAATAGATCGGCGATTGATCCGTTCCCTGCCTTCATTGTAGATTGAAGCGCGATTTCTTTCCCTCTCTTTTCGAGGCCGCGCATGGAATTTCGCAATCTCGCTGAGTTGCTGCGGCGCCAAGCCGAGCGTCTGGGGCCGCGCGTCGCGCTGCGCTATAAAAAGCATGGACTGTACCGCGACCTCACTTGGGCCGCGTACCACGAACAGGCGCTCGCCTGCGCCTCCGCGCTGGTCGCGGCCGGTATCCGGCCCGGCGACCGCGTCGGCCTCCTGGCGGAGAATCGTCTGGAATGGCTGCTCGCCGACATGGGCATTCTTGCCGCCGGCGCGGTGAACGTGCCGCCGCATGCGCCATTGACCGCGGCTCAGGTGCAATATCAGCTCGCCGACGCCGGCGTGCGCTGGCTGTTTGTCTCCAGCGCCGCCCAACTGCACAAAATCCGCCAGATCCGCACCCAGCTCCCTGAGCTGCGCGGCGTCGTCGTGTTCGATGCGCATCCCGCTGCGGACGATGCTCAGTCTTGGTCCGGGTTCGTGCAACGCGGCCGGCATCAGCTGGCCGAGAATCAACAGGAGCTGCAACGCCGTGAACAACGCCTGGGTCCGGACGACCTCGCCACGGTGATGTACACTTCGGGAACCACCGGCAATCCCAAGGGCGTCATGCTCACCCACGGCAATCTTCTGAGCAACGCCCTTGCTTCGGATCAGGCATCGCATCGTCCGCCGGACGCAGTGCTTCTCAATTGGCTTCCTTTAAGCCACATCTATGCCCGCACCGTCGATCACTATTTGCAACTGGCCGGGGGTCTGGTTCTATGTCTTGCCGATTCCGCGGAAACGCTGGTGCAAAACCTGGGCGAAATCCAGCCCACGCACCTGTCTTCGGTGCCGCGCTTTTACGAAAAAGTGTTGACCACTGTCGCAACCTTGTCGCCGGAAGATCGGCGCAAACGGCTAAAAGCCATCTTCGGTCCGCGCATCGATTGGTTGGGATCGGGCGGCGCGCCGCTGCCTTTGCAAGTCGCCCAGGCTTTCGCCGAGGCGGGTCTATTGATCTTGCAGGGCTACGGGCTTACCGAAAGCGCGCCGGTCATCTCCTTCAATCGCAAGGAATCCTACAAGCTCGATAGCGTGGGCCAGGCCATCCCCGGCGTCGAGATCCGCATCGGCCCCGACGGCGAAGTGCTCACGCGCGGCCCGCACGTCATGCGCGGCTACTGGAACAACCCCGAGGCCAGCGCCGACGCCGTCCACGACGGCTGGCTGCACACCGGCGACCTGGGCCGGCTCGACGAGCAAGGCTTCCTGTTCATCACCGGCCGCAAGAAAGAGCTGCTCGTGCTCTCGAACGGCAAGAAGGTCGTCCCCACCTTCATCGAAGGGCTGCTCATCGGCGATTCATGCATCGATCAGGCTGTGGTGCACGGCGAAGGCAAGAATTTCCTCACCGCGCTCATCGTCCCGCACTGGGCCAATGTGAAAAAGGAACTGCCCGAACTCGCCGATGCCGAAGAGAAAACACTGGCGCGCCATCCGGCCTTGCGAGCCTTTTTCGAGAAGCGCATCGCCCAAGCCGTGAAAGACGTGTCCCCATGGGAAAAGGTGAAGAAATTCATCGTGCTGACGGAACCCTTCAGCGTTGCGGCTGAAGAATTGACCGTGAGCCTCAAGCTGCGCCGCAACGTCATCTTGAACCGGCATCACCAAACGTTGGAGGCCTTATACCAGGACTAGTGGAGTTTCGGCTCGTTTATTCCTTGGGCAGTTCCTTGCTGCCGACGATCGTGAGGTTCATGCCGATCTGCACCGACACTGGCGTCCCGCCGACGCTGATGGTCGTTTTGCCGTTCAAGTACCAGCCCAACGAGCCGGTGGAGAATTCCTTGACCTCCGCCAGCATGGGCACGCCGTTGATCGTCACTTCGACCGCTTTGGCGTTTTCCTTGAAGTGTTGGCGCGTTATCGGGCAACTGGTTTTCGAAGCCATTCGTATCCTCCTGTTAATCTCCCACGGGGTAGTACACGCTCGGCGCCGTCACGCTTTCCAGACGGTCGAATTCCGCGATGGTCGACGTGAAGTTTCCGGTGCGGGCCGTGTGCGTCATGATGATGAGCGGCACGATATCGCCTTCGGGGCTTTCCACGCCTTCATGCTGGATGACCGACGAAATGCTGATTTCATGATTCGCCAGGATGCGGGCAACTTCCGCCAGCACGCCGGGTTTGTCCTCTACCATGAGGCGCAAGTAGAACCGGCTCGGCACTTCACTGGTCGGCTTGAGCGTGATGCCGTTGCTTTTGCCCGACCAGAGCCGCAGTGCTTCGAAGGTGCGCTGGGCCCGGCCCGCGGCCAGATCGATGAGGTCGGCGACCACGGCGCTGGCCGTCGGCATCTGACCCGCCCCGCGGCCATAATAGAGCGTACTGCCGACCGCGTCGCCCAGGACAAAGACGGCGTTGTAGGCGTCGCGCACCTGGGCCAAGGGCGTCAGGTGCCGGAGCATGACCGGCGACACGTGCAGCGCCAGCTGGCCGCCGCCGTTGTCCGTGGCCTTGGGGTCGCGGTCGAGCCAGGCTTCGGCCAAGAGCTTGATGGTGTATCCAAGTTCCTTGGCGTAACGGATGTCGTTCTGGTGAATGCCGGCGATGCCGCGCCGCGTGATCGCGCTAAAGGGCACGTTGGCCCCGAAGGCGATTTGCGCGAGAATGGCGAGCTTGTGGGCCGCGTCGGTGCCGTCCACATCGAGGGTGGGGTTGGCCTCGGCGTAGCCGCGCTTTTGCGCTTCGGCCAAGGCCGCGGCGTAACTCGTCCCGTTTTCGGTCATGCCGGTGAGGATGAAGTTGCAGGTGCCGTTGAGGATGCCTTGCAGCGACAGGATTTGGTTGGCGGCGAGGCCATGGGAGAGTGCGCCGATGATGGGAATGCCGCCGCCCACGCTGGCTTCGAAGGCGACGGCCTTTTTGTGGCGGCGGCCGGCATCGAAGACCTCCGCTCCGTGCAAAGCAAGAAGCGCTTTGTTTGCGGTCACCACATCCTTGCCGGCGGCCAAGAGATCCAGGACGGCCCGCCGCGCCCAATCCACGCCGCCCACCACTTCCACCGCAACATGGATGGCCGGATCGTCGAGCACTTTCCGCAAATCGGTCGTGACGATGCTGGACGGAACGCAGTTGGGGCGAGGCTTGGTAGGGTCCTTGACTACGACGCGCGCCAGACGGATGGGCCGGCCCGCCCGGGCAGTAATGCGTTCTGGATGCTCCAGTAGAATTTGGGCCACGCCGCTGCCCACGGTGCCGCAGCCAATCAGGGCGACGTCAAGCGGTTCCATGCAATTCAATCTACGGGCCGTCAAAGCTTCAGTTGCGCAAGAAGACTCTATTATATAAGCCGGCAAACATGCCACAGACCCACGTTACTGCCAGGGCAACTTGTCGAGGTTCACGTTGCCGCCGCTTATGACCACGCCGACGCGACGAAGATCGATCAACCCACGGAAGCGCGGCGCCAGCGTTGCCGCAACGGCCACGGCGGAGCTTGGCTCGATCAAGAGCTTGGCCCGCTCCCATGCCAGCCGCATCGCTTGAATGATCTCATCCTCAGTCACCGTTATGACGTCTTCTACGTGATCGCGCACGAGCGGCCAGGTCAATTCGCCCAAACTGGTGAGCAAACCGTCCGCGATCGTTTTCGGCCCGGTCTGGGGCAGAAGTTCGCCGGCAGCCTTGGAACGCGCCGCATCGTCGGCGCCCAGCGGCTCTGCGGCGAAAATGCGCACGCGCGGATTGATGCCCTTGGCGGCAATGCAGATTCCGGCCACGAGACCGCCGCCGCCGACAGGGGCGACGATCGCATCCAGGCCTGGGAATTGTTCCAACAGCTCGAGCGCCACGGTCCCCTGGCCGGCGATAATGTCGGGGTGGTTGTAAGGCGGGATGAGGAGGGCGCCGGTTTCCGCCTGCACTTTGGCAGTGACCTCTTCGCGGGCGGCAAGCGTGGGCGCGCATTCGACAATGCGGCCGCCATAGTCAGCGACGGCACGCTTCTTGACGGGCGACGCTGTGCTGGGCATGACGATGTGGGCGGCAATGCCGCGCAGCTTGGCCGCCAGCGCTAAAGCCTGGGCGTGGTTTCCGGAGCTGTGCGTGACGACGCCGCGCGCGGCTTCTTCCTCGGACAGCTTGTCCACGGCATTGCACGCGCCGCGAAACTTGAAAGCGCCGACCTTTTGCAAGTGCTCGCATTTGAAGAACAGCTGCCGGCCCGCCAAACGGTCCAAGGTGGCGCAAGTGGCGACCGGTGTGCGGTGCGCCTTGCCGGCGATCCGCTCTGCGGCGCGGCGTACGTCGGCCAACGAAACGGCGTAGTTGGACATGGTGAAACTGCCTTATTGTCGGAAATCCCGTACCGCCCCTAGAATTAGGTTGGTTTTCACGATATGTTTATCGATTGTTAGCGAATTCCGCATCTGGGAGCACTCTCGCCGTGAAGAAAATCGCCATCGTCCCGACGCTATTGACGCTGGGCAACGGCATTTGCGGCTTTGTCGCGATCACCTTTGCCAGCAAGATCAACGACGCCGAGTCGATCGCCAACTGCGACCTTTACTTCGCGGTCGCCGGTTGGTTTATCGTGGCGGCGATGATCTTCGACCTGTTCGACGGCTACGTGGCCCGATTGTCCAAAACCGCCAGCAAGTTCGGCGGCGAGCTTGACAGCCTGTGCGACGCCATCAGCTTCGGCGTGGCCCCGGCTTTCTTGCTGCTCAAGATGGGGCCTGGCTGGCATCCTCATCCGCTGTTGCATCAAATCGTCGCGGGCATTGCGGCCCTTTACATGGTCTGCACGGTGCTGCGCCTGGCACGCTTCAACGTCGATAATACTCCCGATCCGGCCGTACACAAGCGCTTCCGCGGTCTGCCTTCGCCCGCCGCCGCCGGCTGCCTGGCCTCGTTGGCGATCCTACGCGGCGGCTTGGCCGATAAGGTATTGCTGGTTTGGCCCGAACTGGATCCAGAACAGATTCGGCAACTCGTGCTGCGTTTCGTCGAAGCGTTCGCGCCGGTGGGAGCCGTCGTCATCGCGCTCTTGATGGTCTCGGTAACGCCGTATCCGCATGTGACCAAGCAAATACTGCGCGGCCGGCGGCATGTGAGCCATATCGTACAATTGTTGTTCGGCGTTCTGATTATCGTGCTGTTGCGTGAGTTTGCCTTGTTCGTGTTGTTCTGGGGCTACGCGCTTGGTTTGCCGATTCGCAACGCCTTGATGAGAAGCCTCAAACGCGAAGAGACGCCGACGCCGGATGTCTTGCCGCGCTAGTGCATCCGCCGCTATGCTTGTACATGGTCCTTGAAGCCCACGGCCACGCCGTGGGCTTTTTCACTCCACATTATGTTCACTGGCCTAGTCGAAACTCTGGGCGAAGTAAGCGCCGTGCAAAAAGACGGCGCAGGTTTCCGGCTGGACATTACTGAGCCGCGTATCGCCAAGGAATTGTCACTGGGAGAGAGCGTCGCGGTGAACGGCGTCTGCCTCACCGTGGTCGCGACGACAGTGGACATGTCTAGTTTTCAAGTCGGCCCGGAGACGCTCAGGCTTACCAATCTGGGCGAGTTGCGGACGGGCGAGCGCGTCAATCTCGAACGTTCGCTCAAAGTCGGCGACCGGCTCGGCGGCCACATCGTTCAAGGACATGTCGACGGCGTGGGGACCATTTCCCAACGCGAGCGCCAGGGCGAATGGGAAATAGTCACGGTTCAATGCGCCGCAGAATGGACGGCCCAGATGGTCAAGAAAGGCTCGATCGCCGTCGACGGCATCAGCCTGACCATCGTGGACGTGGGGCCGGACTGGTTTCGCGTGGCCCTCATACCGCACACCATGGCGGTGACGACGCTGGGATTCAAGCTGCCGCCGGCGCGCGTCAACCTCGAAACGGATTTGTTTGCAAAGTACATTGCCAAGATATTGAAGGGTGAGGGGTAAGCGGTGAGCGAAGAGGGGGCCTTGCCAAAACGCCAGACGCAGACTTTTCTGCGCGCGCTCTTTCGGGAACGCGGCCTCAAGCCGAAAAACAAGCTCGGACAGAGTTTTCTCGTCGATCTCAATCTGATCGATTACATAGTCAAGCAAGCCGAGCTGACTCGCGACGACATGGTGCTGGAGGTGGGCGCCGGCACGGGCAGCCTGACCGCGCAGCTCGCGCAGCATGCCGGGGCAGTGCTATCGGTGGAGGTCGATCGCGATTTTTACGCCCTTGCCAGGGAAACACTCGGTCCGCCCGCGCATGTCCAGCTCGTGTTGTCCGACATCCTCAAGAACAAGAATCAACTGAATCCCCAGGCGGTGACTCCGCTCGCGGACGGCTGGCGGCGCTTCGGTGAGCAAGGCGGCAAACACTTGAAACTTGTGTCCAATCTGCCGTACGCCGTCGCCACGCCGGTCCTGGCCAATCTCTTGCTCAGCGACTTGCCCTTTGAACGCCTGGTGGTGACAGTGCAATGGGAGATTGCCGAGCGCCTGGTTGCCTGGCCGGGGACGAAGAACTTTGGCGCGCTCACGGTGCTGGTGCAAAGCCTGGCCGACGTGGAATTGTTGCGTAAGCTGCAGCCGGCTGTATTCTGGCCGCGCCCCCAGGTTTCGTCCGCCATCGTCCGCATTTGGCCGCGCGCCAAGAAGCGCGCTCAAATCCGCAATGTCCAGCGCTTTCGCGAATTCTTGCGCGATCTGTACGCGCACCGCCGCAAGAATCTGCGCGGCGCGCTCGTCAATCTTCCGGACAAGCCATTTGACAAGAGCGAGGTGGACCGCAAACTGGCGGAACTGGGGATCGACGGCAATTCTCGCGCGGAAACGCTGGATCGGCATGTGCATTTGCGGTTGTGCGACGCGTTCAGTTCCCAGGTGACGAAACAGGACTGACAAGAGGGAACGGCGCCATGGAAATCAGGTTTCTTATTGATCCGGAGACGGAACTCCCGCACATTCTCGATCATGGAGTTTCGGAGGATGAAGTCGTCGAAGTGTTGAGTAATCCGTTGGAGGACTTTCAAGGCGAAAGAGGAGCGCGCATCGCACTGGGCAAAACATTTGCGGGCAGAACGCTGCAAGTGATCTACTTGCCCGATGAGGAGGATTCGTCTAGCTTTTTTGTAATCACTGCTTATGATCTGCGAGGAAAAGCTTTGAAAGCATTGCGTCGCCGGCAAAGAAAGAAGAGAGGAAGATGAAAAGACAAAAGCTTCCAAAAGGATGGACAGAAAAGAGAATCCGCCAGCTTTTGGCCCACTACGAAAATCAATCAGAAGAGGAGCAAGTGGCTGAACATGAGTCCGCCTACTCCAAGAGAGGTCAGACCATGATCAGCGTTCCGACAAAGCTGCTTCCGTTGATCCGTAAGTTGCTTGCCGACAAAGCTCGGGTCTAACATTCACCCCTTGAAACTGCTCATCACTAGCGCCGCGTTCTGGCCTCCAAAGCCGAAGCTCGTGGACACTCCAAAGCGCGTCGGCATCTCCCGGGCGTTATTCGGCACGTAATCCAGGTCGCACACCGGGTCCGGCTGCGTCTGGTTTATCGTCGGCGGCAATACGCCCGTGGCCAAAGTCAAAGCCAAGGCGGCCGCTTCCACCGCGCCCGCCGCGCCGATTAGGTGGCCAACCATCGACTTGATCGACGACAAAGGCAGAACCCGAGAACCATCGCCAAAAACTCTCTTGACGGCTCGTGTTTCCATTTCGTCATTCAGCCGTGTGCTCGTGCCATGGGCGTTTATGTAATCCACGTCGTGGTGATCGACACGTGCTTCGCGCAGAGCGGACTCGATGGCGCGGGCAGCACCGCGCGCTTCCGGATCGGGCTTGGTGGCCGCATAGGCGTCGAAGGTGGTGCCCATGCCCAGCACTTCGGCATAGATAACAGCGCCGCGCTTCCTGGCATGTTGCAAGTCTTCGAGCACGAGCACCGCCGCCCCTTCCCCCAAGACAAAGCCGTCGCGCTGGCCGTCAAACGGCCGCGACACTTCTTCCGGCCGCCGGTTGGATGGACTGAGCGCACCCAGCGCCGTGTACGCCAACAGCAGCAAGGGATCGATGCGGCTGTCGGCGCCGCCGGCAAGCACAATGTCCGCGTCGCCGCGCTCGATGAGACGAAAAGCCTCGCCAACTGCTTGGGTTCCCGCGGAACAGGCAGTGGTTATGGTGTTGTTCGGCCCCTGTGCATGGAAAGCGATGGAAATGTGGGCCGACACCATGTTGGGCAAGTACTTGAGCAGCCAGAGGGGATAAAGCGTATCGGCGCCGCGCTGGCCCAGGCGTCTGGTTTCGAGCCGGCCCTGCTCGTCGCACGATTCAACCAAAGCGGGAGTGAGCTCCGGCAAATCGACGGGCACGAGGCCGGTACCCATGACGACGCCCACGCGCTCCGTATCCACTTTTTCCCACTCCAAACCGCTGTCCGTAATGCCCAGACCGGCCGCTCCCACCGCGAAGCGCATGGCCCGGCTCATGATCTTCTGGTATTTGCGTTGATCGGAGGGAAGAAACGGCACGACGTCGAAATCCGGCACTTCGGCCGCGATCTTGACAGGGTGCTGGCTCGCGTCGAAGGTGCGAATCGGACCAACTCCGCTCTTGCCGTTAAGGCAAGCGGTCCAAAACGCGTCCTTGCCAATCCCGTTGGGGGCCACCACGCCCAGACCCGTGACGACCACTCTGCGCATGCCCATTACTGCCTTTTGGACCCCTCCACCGGTCCTTGGGGTGTACGCTGGGTTGGCTCGATCCGTCGGAAGCCTGCAACCGGCAAACAACGCCGCCGGTTGGAAGAGGAGTTATCCTTTCATCCTAGATTGTCCATCTTAACGAGACAACGGTAATCTGACGGTTTTGCGAAAGATGCGCAGCTTATCGGTTATGCAACGAGACTACGCGATAGGAACGGTACTCAGGTCTCTGATAGGTTGCACTTTCTCAATTCCCGAGATCGAAGTGACAGCTTCCCTCAGTCGAAGTTGTTTTGAACTTGGCAAGCACGGCTCGTGCTTGCCACATTTTTGAGTCAGTTGGCAAGCACGGCAGAATTGTCATAAAGTATGACTGCAAAACATCTTGCAAATCACGAAACCACTCGTCCTTGCCAACTCGTGCACAGGCATACCCACCTGATGGTTAGGATATACTAACAAACTGTGTACTTGCTGCCAATTCGGGCGCGATCTTGCGATTGCCGGAAAGGCCTCGTCGACAGCAGAATCGAAACTCAAGCAACCGCTGCCCGCAACCCGAACGCCTCTCCCTCCTGGGCGAGATGAGTCATAATGTGAACTCTGCCTTTCATCTTGGAGGCGACGAAGTACCCTTGTTCGCTGATATGTTCACCGATTCCGTCGGCGGCCAAACGGTGTTGCGGGCGATGCCGCTCTTGCTGATGGTCTTGTGCATCCTGGCTATCGCTTATCGATACTATAGCGCGTTCCTGGCAGCGAAGGTGGCGGCGCTCGATGACGCTCGGCTTACGCCGGCACATCAATTCAGCGACGGCCAAAACTATCACCCCACGAACAAGTGGGTGCTCTTCGGTCATCATTTCGCGGCCATCTCCGGCGCGGGGCCGCTCATCGGACCGGTGCTGGCGATTCAATATGGCTACATGCCCGGACTCCTGTGGCTGGTCATCGGCGTGTGCCTCGCCGGCGCTGTGCAAGACATGCTCGTTTTGGCCGCCTCGGTCCGGCGCGGCGGCAAGTCGCTGGCACAGATCGCGCTCACGGAGCTGGGCCGGCCGGCGTCCATCGTCGTTTCGTTGGCGATCCTGGTCATTGTAATTATCGCGCTCGCAGGACTCGGCGCAGTAGTCGTCAAAGCTCTGGGCGGCGAAGAGGTCAAACTGCCGCCGGCAATGCAAATCACGTTGCCGCAGGGCCAGGAGAGCCCATTGCTGAAGAAAGACGGGGACCATTTGATCTGCGAGTTCCCCGAGAATTGCAAGATACGCTACGACAAGGGCGGCCCGATCACCATTCGGCCGGAAGGTTTCTTGTTACAACTAAAAGGCTCCGATTTGCCCGCAGGCACGCTCGAAGCGACGGCGAATGGCATTGTGTTTCATGTGCCGGCGGAATCTCTGCAGATTGTGCCGGGGAGTTCCTGGGGCACCTTTACCATTGCCTGCACCATTCCCATTGCTTTCCTTGTAAGTTTGTGGATGTATCGCATCCGTCCCGGAAGAGTGGTTGAAGCTTCGATGATCGGCGCCGTCGGCGTCATTGCCGCGACCATTTTGGGCGCGCTCATCCCCGGCAGCTTTCTTGAACCGTATTTCGCGCTCGGCAAGAATCAAACTATCCTCGCTTTGTGCATTTACGGCTTCATCGCTTCGGTATTGCCCGTCTGGCTCTTGCTGTGCCCGCGCGATTACATCTCTAGCTTCCTCAAGATCGGCACGATTTTTCTGCTGGTCGTCGGTGTGATCGCGGCCAACCCCGCCATGAAGTCGCCTGCTCTCAATCATGTCTTCGCGAGCGGCGGGCCCACTTTCGCGGGCAACATTTTCCCCTTCGTCTTCATTTGCATTATGTGCGGCGCCGTCTCCGGCTTTCATTCGCTCGTTTCGTCCGGCACGACGCCGAAAATGGTCGATAAGGAAAGCCACATTCGCCCGATCGGTTACGGCTCCATGCTGATCGAAGGGCTGGTCGGAGTCATCGCCCTCATCGCGGCCGCATCCATGCCCGTCGATCTTTATTACGACATCAATGTGCCGTTGGAAAAAGCTTCCGACTCAAAGCTGCAGGGACAGCTTGCCGAACTTTACAAAGATCTGGGAATTGACAAAAAAGCCGCGGAAGATCCGCTCTTGACTGTCGGCTCGGGGAATCTGGCGCACCTCAATGTGGACAACGCCAACCTCAGCCAGATTCAGGAACTCGTTGGCGGCGAATCGTTGCGCGGCCGCACCGGCGGCGCGGTCACGCTGGCCGTCGGCATGGCGACGATCTTCACCCAGGCGATGCACAATCTCAATCTCCATTTCGAAGGCGTGATGAAGTACTGGTACCACTTTGCGATCATGTTCGAAGCCCTGTTCATCCTCACGACCATCGACACCGGCACGCGCATCGCCCGCTTTCTGTTGCAGGAAACGGTGGGCAAGGCCTTTCCCAGATTTGAACAAACCGATTGGCTGCCGGGCGCGACGCTGGCGACCGCGCTGGTCACCGCCGGCTGGGGGCTGCTGGTGGCGACCGGTTCCATCGCCACGATCTGGCCCATGTTCGGCATCGCCAACCAATTGCTTGCAGTCCTTGCTTTGTGTCTAGTGACCACGCTGCTCGTCAATAGCGGTCGCGGCCGCTACGCCTGGGTCACGCTGGCGCCGATGCTCTTTGTCACGTCTACGACAATGACGGCCGGCGTGCTGATGTCGCAACGGTTCATGCTCGATCTGCAGGGGAGAAATGTGCTGGGTGGAATACTCAATCTTGTCTTGACGCTGGTCGTGATGGTGTCGGTGGGACTGATCGTGCTCCTGGCATTGAGCCGCTGGCTCGCCGTCTGGATGGGGAAGATCGAAACCAAGCCGGAAGCAGACTAACGGACTATGTTTACGTTTCGCGCTCGCTCCAAGGTTGTTTCGGCAAGACATTGCGCGAACGCGAAACGTAAACTTTTCTGGACGAGAATCATGCCCCAAGACGCCATAGCGCGCATCCATGCCCGGGAGGTCCTCGATAGCCGGGGCAATCCCACAGTGGAAGTCCGCGTCCAGTGCGCGGGCGGCTGCTGTGGCCGGGCCATCGTGCCGTCCGGAGCGAGCACGGGCAAGCACGAAGCTTGCGAATTGCGCGACGGCGATCCGAAACGGTATGCGGGCAAAGGCGTGCAGAAAGCCGTCGCCCATGTGAAGGAGACGATCGCACCGGCATTAATCGGCATGCCCGCTTCCGATCAGTCCGAGATCGACCGCCTGATGGTTGAATTGGACGGCACGCCGAACAAGTCGCGCCTCGGCGCCAATGCGCTATTGGGCGTGTCCTTGGCCTGTGCGCACGCCGCTGCCGCCGCTCAAAAACTGCCTTTATGGCATTATCTCGCTGGAAACCGCGAGCCCTCTTTGCCGTTGCCCATGGTCAACCTGATCAGTGGCGGACTTCACGCCGGGCGCAATCTCGAATTCCAGGACTTCTTGTTTCTGCCCGTTGCCGCACGCACTTATTCCGAAGCGCTGGAGCAGGCTGTCGCCGTTTATCGTTCCCTCGGCGAAGTGTTGCGCAATCACGGATTCGAAGGAACACTCGTCGGCGACGAAGGCGGTTTTGGGCCACGACTGGAAAACAACGAGCAAGCCGTCGAGATGATCTTGCGCGCATTGGAATGTGCGGGACTGACGCCGGGGAAAGACGCCGCCCTTGCCGTCGATGTCGCCAGCACGCACTTTTACGAAAACGGCCGTTATGTCCTGCGCGACCGCGCCTTTGCAGCCGACGACTTAACCGAAATGTTCCACGAATGGGCTGAAAAGTATCCCATCGCGAGCATCGAAGACGGCATGGCGGAAGACGACTGGTCCGGCTGGAAGCTGTTGACCGAAAAACTCGGCCGGCGCGTGCAGCTTATCGGCGACGATCTTTTTGCAACGAACCCCAAACGGCTCGCACGCGGCTGCATTGAAAAGACAGCCAACAGCATTCTTATTAAGCTGAATCAGATCGGCACATTGACGGAAACCTTGGTCGTGATCGACCAAGCCAGGGCGGCGGGCTATCGGCCAGTCATCTCCGCGCGCAGCGGCGAAACGGAGGACGCAACGATTGCCGATCTGGCGGTCGCCACCGCCGCCGGTCAGATCAAGATCGGCTCCATCGCCCGTAGCGAGCGCTTGGCGAAGTACAATCAGCTGTTGCGCATCGAAGAACACGTCTCCGCGTTTTCGCGTTGGCAGCCTGTCGGGTAGGACTCCGTGCTACCATTAGGGCGCTTTGCAGATTCCTGTAGCGGAATTCGCCAGAATTCCGGCGGGTTCTGCGTCGGAACTCTGGCGAGTTCCGCTACACCAACATGAAATATGCTCTAGACGACCCCGGCGTGGCACGCTTCTTCGAACTCACGGTTTTTGGCCCAAGCAATACAGAAATGCGTTCGAGCGCACGAACAGGTTGCCGTCGCTGATGGCCGGACAGGAATTGAAAGTACTGTTGTCACCCAAATCGTTATGGGCGATCTTCTCGAAGCCCCGGTTAGCGTCGAGCACAAAGGCGCCGTCGCGGCGCGTGAAGGCGATGATCTTGCCGTCTGCCGCCACCGCTGAGACATATTCTTGCCGGGCGCCGTACAGGTCCTTTTCTTGAATGATCGCGCCTGTCTTGGCATCGAGGCAGATCGCCCGGCCACTGACCCAGTGGAGACGGCCGTCCACCAGCACGGGCGAACAATGATTGGCGCCGATCTTCTGCCGCCAAAGCACGTGGGTCTTCGTGACATCGCCGCGGCCTCCCGCCTTGACGGCGATCGACGAGCGACCTTCGAAGCCCGCGCCGATCGCGAAGACGACGCCGTCGCGCGTAACCGGAGTGGAGCTGGCCGTCGCCGTGCTCGGCCCCTCGCATTCCCACAGCTTCTCGCCTGTGGCAAGGTCGAAACCATAAAGCGCGGACTGCACGCTGAGCACGATTTCCTGCTTGCCGCCGGGCAGCTCGACCAGCACCGGCGTCGACCAGCAATGGCCGATGCCCTTGGCGCGCCAAACTTCGTCGCCGGAGATCTTATCGAACGCGATGAGCGAATCGCCTTCGACGCCGGCATTGACGATCAGTTTGTTGCCGGCGAGTATGGGACTGGCCGCCGAGCCCCACGAGTTAAGACCGCTGCCCACTTCCTTGTGCCAGAGTTGTTTGCCCTGCTTGTCAAAAGCAAACACACCGCTCCGCCCGTGGAAGACAAAGATGCGTTCGCCGTCGGTGACGGGCGTGCTGGAAGCGTAACCGTGCTCGGTGATGTTGCCGGTGTATTCGGTTTCGGGCAAGAGCGGCGGCGCGGGGCGGTCCCATACAATCTTGCCGGTCTTGCACTCGACGGCGAGCAGATGCCGCCTTAAGTTGGCGATGTCGCTCTTGTCGCCTTTCTTCAAGCCATAGCCGCTGTAGCAGGTGACATAGACGCGGTCCTTCCATACGATCGGGCTGGAACTGCCCGGCCCAGGCAGCTTGATCTTCCAGACGACGTTTTTCTCAGCACCCCATTCGACGGGGAGACCTTTATCACTGGCCAAGCCGCCGCTCACGCCGCGAAATCCGGGCCAATCGGCGTGTGCCAACGGGACAGTGGACAAAAGCAAACCAACGAACGCCAGCCGATTCATGGCAGTACTCCTTGCATTCCCCGAAGCGGTTTCCTGACAGCCTACTCTTTTGCGCTCCAGAATGCTCTTGGAAAACTGAACCGGCTCGCAAGCGTCACTCATTCCATCATTTCTACTTTTGGCAGCGCGGACAACAATGCGTCGAACGGCCGGCTAACCGGAATTGGGTGATTGCCGTGCCACACGTCCAACAGTCTTCGTCGGTCCGTCCATAAACGCGGAATTCGTCTTGATACTTACCCTGCAAGCCGGATCCGCCCACATAGTCGCGTATGCTGGAGCCGCGCCGCTCGATGGCCCGGCTCAGAACGGCGACGATGGCTTCGCGCAGCCGGTCAATTTCTCTTAGCTTGAGATTCTTGCCGAGCCGGGTCGGGTGCAGCCGTGCCTCGAACAGCGATTCGTCGGCGTAGATGTTGCCGACGCCCGCGACCACGCGCTGGTCGAGCAGAATCGCCTTTAGATTGCGGCTGGTCTTGGCGAGCGCTTGCCGCCAGTAAACAGGATCGAGATCGAAAGGCTCCGGACCAAGCCGGTCTTCCACGAACGACTTCGTCAGTGCGTCCAAATCGGGAAACAACGTGGCGCTGCCGAAGCGGCGGATGTCGCGAAAGCGCAATTCCATACCGCCCTTGTCGAGCGAAAAGACCAAATGCGTGTGATCCTGGCGCGGGTCCTCCGCGGAACAAACGGTGAATTGTCCTGTCATGCCCAGGTGCACGAGCAGCATCGGCCCTTCCACGTCGAGCATAATCCACTTGCCGCGGCGCTCGACGGAACGAAACATCCGGCCTATGAGCGACTTGTTCCAGGCACGGCGCCACGGCCGGCGCAACGCCTTGCGGCTCACGACCAGCGCCGCGATGCGCTTGCCGACGAGTGGCCCGCGCAAGTCACGCACCACGGTTTCCACCTCGGGCAGTTCCGGCATGCTGCAATCCTCACTAAACGATTGTTGACTATAATGGGATTTCATGATGCCAACCGCCACACCTACTGTTCCCGATATCCACGGCCGCTTCGGCGCTTATGGCGGCCGCTTTGTGCCCGAAACCCTGATGTACGCGCTGCGACAGCTCACCGAGCAGTACGACGCCGCGCGTAATGATCCGGAGTTTCAGAAGCAGTTTGATTATTACCTCAAGCACTACGTCGGCCGGCCGTCGCCATTATTTTTCGCAGAACGGTTGACGAAGCAAGCCGGCGGGGCGCGCATCTACCTCAAGCGCGAAGATTTGAACCACACCGGCGCGCACAAGATCAACAACAGCATGGGCCAGGCGCTACTGACAAAGCGCATGGGCAAGCCGCGCGTCATCGCCGAAACCGGGGCCGGCCAGCACGGCGTGGCGACGGCAACCGCGGCCGCCCTGTTCGGCCTCCAATGCCAGGTGTACATGGGCGAGGAGGACGTGCGCCGCCAGAAGCTCAACGTCTTCCGCATGAAAGCGCTGGGCGCCGAGGTGGTTACGGTTACGAGCGGCAGCCGTACGCTGCGCGACGCCATCAACGAAGCCATGCGCGACTGGATGGCGACCGTGGAGCGCACGCACTACATCATCGGCAGCGTCGTCGGCCCGCACCCGTTCCCGGGCATGGTGCGCGATTTCCAGTCGGTCATCGGCACGGAAACCAAGGAGCAATGCCTGAAGCAACTGGGCCGGTTGCCGGACGTGGTCGTCGCCTGCGTGGGCGGCGGCAGCAACGCCGCCGGCATGTTCTATCCATTTATCGGCGAGCACGACGTGGAATTGGTCGGCGTCGAGGCGGGCGGCCGCGGCCCGACTACCGGCGATCATGCCGCCACGCTCAACTTCGGCAAACCGGGCGTCTTGCACGGCACATTCAGTTATGTGCTGCAAGATACAGACGGCCAAACCGCGCCGGTGCACTCGGTGTCCGCGGGACTCGATTATCCCGCCGTCGGCCCCGAGCACAGCTACTGGAAGGACTCCGGCCGCGTCCGTTACACGCATGTCAGCGATGCCAACGCACTCGAAGGCTTCGCACTGTGCAGCAAGCTCGAAGGCATCCTGCCCGCGCTGGAAACCGCACACGCCGTCGTCGAAGCCCTGCGCATTGCCGCCCAGCGCAGCCACGACGACGCCGTGGTCATCTGTTTCTCCGGCCGCGGCGACAAGGATTGCTTCGAAGTGGCCCGGCTGCTTGGCCAGAGCATCGATTGACTTGTGTCTACGACTAGGGCGCATTGCAGATTCCTGTAGCGGAATTCGCCAGAATTCCGGCGGGTTCCGCGTCGGAACTCTGGCGAGTTCCGCTACACCAGCGTGAAAGGCGCTCTAATGTGCAACGCGGTGCTTTCGTAGAGCCGCAAGCGTGATTTCAAATTCGAGCGGCAGGGGCGCTTCGGCGGCGATCACTTGTTTAAGGCGTGGATGCACCAGGCGCAGCCGGTGCGCGTGCAGCGCCTGCCGCGGCATCAGCATTTTGTCTTGCTCGGGCGGCGTTTGCGGCACGAGGTCCGACAGTCGAAAGCTCGCGCGGCCGCTATAGATCTTGTCGGCCAGCACCGGGCAGCCGACGCTGGCCAGGTGCACGCGGATCTGGTGTGTCCGCCCCGTCTTGGGCTGCACACGGCAAAACGTGTAGCCGCGAAAGCGCTCGATCACTTCATAGAAACTCGAGGCTTCTTTGCCTTGGTCCTCGTCGTCCGTGACCGTCATCTTGATCCGGTCGCGCGGATGGTGGCCGATGCGCCGCTCAATGTAATCGCTGTCCCGATCGAGGACCCCGGCCGTGATCGCCACATATTCCTTGAAGACTTTGCGCGTTTCGAACTGCAGTCCCAGGTCGCGGTGGGTGGCTTCCTCCTTGGCGACCAGGATGACGCCGCTGGTGTCGCGGTCGAGACGATGGACAATGCCGGGTCGATAGTCGCCGTAGAGGTTGCTCAAATGGCCAAAGTGAAATTGCAGCGCGTTGACGAGCGTGCCGGACCAATGTCCCTTGGCGGGATGCACAACCATGTCGAACGGCTTGTTGATGATGGCGAGGTAGTCGTCTTCGTAGAGGATTTCCAGGGGAATGTTTTCGGGCGCGGGCGGGCCATGCGCCGGTTCCGGCAACCAGATGGTGATTTCATCGCCGGCTCGGACTTTGTAACTGGCCTTGCTCGTGGCGGCGTTGACGAGGACGCTTTTGGCTTCGATCGCTTTCTGAATGAGGGAACGGCTGAAATCGGGATACTGGCCGTGAAGGTATTGGTCCAGGCGCTGGCCCGCGGTCTTGTGCTGGACTACGAGATCGACGGCATGACCGACACCGGGGACCGAAAGGGATTGCTCGGAAGAGGCGTCCATGGGAAACGAGGAAGGCTCGAACCGGACGAAGTCTCTCCACTGCCAAAATCAAGCACGGCCGCCGGTCGAGAATCGAGGATCACTTGAGAGGGGGGAGTTTTTCGTCGCGTACATGGAAGTCCTGTTGAAGGCCTTGATAAAAGAGCAAGATAGCGTCGCGGCTTTGCGGATTCTCCAAGACCTCGACGCGCGCCGCCGCCATTTTTCCGTAGGCGCTGTCTTTGTGCTTGTCCGCCAATTCTTTGTAGCGGTCGAGCGCAAGCTCCAGGTGTTTGCGATCGCGGATCGTCCGCGTTTCTTCGATGATGGCCAGCGCGTAGAGCGCTTCGGGCTGCCAAACCGGGTCGCCTTCGCACTCCTTGGCCAGGTCGTCGTAAACTCGCTCAGCCGCGTCGAGCATCTTGAGCGCCTCGGCGGGGCCGTGACCCAAAAGCTGAACGCCGCGGTTCCAGAGGATGGTCCATGCGTATTGGAAGGTAGCGGCTTTGCCCTGGTTGGTGGCGCCGTGCTCTTTGAGCAACCGATCCATGTAGGGACCGGCGCCGTCTTCCAGATCGCTCCAGCGCTCGGCGTTTTCAAAGCGGCCGACGCCGCGGCTCTTCATCCAAAAGAAAAACACGACCACCAGCACGGCGCCGCCCAAGACACATAGAATCAATGTCTTGTTGTTCTGGCCGGTCTTCAGCTTGGTAACCATCCGGCCGACGCGATCGGCCAAGGCATTGGTTTCCAGCTCTTTGCGTTGTTCCGCTTTCATGCGGCAAGCGCTCCGTCCGGGAGTATCGGCGATAAGACCTTTATCACAGTGATGATAGGCCAACGGAGCAGTCCGGTCAAGACGTGGAGCGCAAAGCGCGGAGAGTGGAGCGCTCACTCTCCGCGCTTCGCGCTCTGCACTTCACTCAACTTGATACCCATGTTGCCCTAAAACCTCGGCGAACCGCTCACCTGCTAACTTGGCTTTTGGAGAATCGATGCCCGCGCGGGCTATCACCGAATACCAATAGCGCTGGCGATCACGCGGCGGCAGATCGTCGGAACTAAGTCCCAATTCGCGCACCGCATCCGGTTCCCAGCGAATCTTTTTCAGCCAGTCGGACAACTCGCGCCACGTCATGCCAGCGGAGACCGTCTCGCCTTTGCTATTCACGATTCGCCGGCCGATCAAGACAAAGAGGAAGCCCAACAAATTCCCCCGAGCCAGCGCCTTCTTCTTAACCAATTCGAAAAACGGATTGAGCGCATCCATGACATTGGCCTCATGCCGGTCGATGTGTGAGATTGCCTCATGGGTTCTCCCGGGTGGGCAGTTTCACTCTCTTTCCTATTTTATCAACTCTATCTCTTTTACCAAAGTGCTCTCTTCGAAACAGCGATTCCTGCGCGAACCATTCATCAATACGTCAGCTGCAAACTACAATGACGCCATGCAAGACATTGAGTTCATCCGCTCCGGCATTTCCCGCGGCCGATTCCGCTTCGTCCTTTTCGATTTTGACGGCACATTGTCCCTCATCCGCGAGGGCTGGCCCCAGGTAATGATCCCGATGATGGTCGATGTCTTAAGCCAAACCGGGACGGACGAGGACGACAAAACGCTTCGGCTGAACGTCGAAGAATTCGTCATGCGCCTCAACGGCCGGCAGACTATCTACCAAATGATGCATTTGGCCGACGAGGTGAAAAAGCGCGGCGGGCAGCCGCTCGAACCGTTAGCATATAAGCATCGCTACCACGAACTGTTGATGGAGCGCATTCGCGGGCGCATCGACGCGCTGGCCCAACGCCATGCGACACCCGAGGACTGGACGGTGCCCGGCAGCCACGCGCTTCTGGAGAACTTGCGTGGCCGCGGTTTGACGTTGTACCTGGCGAGCGGCACGGATTTGCCCTATGTGCGCCGGGAAGCCGAGTTGCTCGGCGTGTCCCGATTTTTTGGCGAACACATCTACGGCGCGCTGGACGACTACCAGAACTTTTCGAAGAAAATGGTCATCGAGAGGATCCTCAAGGAGAACCAGCTTGCCGGCGAAGAACTTCTGGCCTTTGGCGACGGCTTCGTGGAAATCGAGGAAGTGAAACGCGTCGGCGGCGTGGCTATCGCCGTGGCCAGTGATGAAGTGAAGCGGCGCGGCATCAACGCCTGGAAGCGCGACCGGCTGGTCCGCGCCGGCGCCGACCTTGTCATCGGCGACTATCGGCAACAGGAGGAACTGGTGCGGTGGCTGATGGGGGAGTGACGGTTCTGGTCCTGGTTGCCGTCGGACGAATCAGCGCGGCACGCTCCACATCCTAATCGTCGCGTCCGCGCCCGCGGACAATGCGAAACGGCCGTCCGGCGTGAAGAGAACCGCAAGGACGGGGCCGGTGTGCTGTGTGAAGCGGTGGATTTCTTTGCCGCTGGCAATGTCCCAGACGCGCGCGATCTTGTCGTCGCCGCCGGAGAGCAGGCGTTTGCCGTCGCTGGAAATGGCGACGGCGCGGACGGGACCGGTGTGGCCTTCAAAGATGAGGGGCGTCTCTTTGGACTTTTTGGGCTGTGAAGTCAGCTTCCACAGCCGGACGCTGTGGTCCTTGCCGCCGAGCGCGAGCAGCTTGCCGTCGTCCGAGAACGCACCGGCGTGGGCGTCGAAGTTTCCGAGCATGCCTTGGGATAGTCGACCACCTTCGCCCGGGATGCGATGCAGTTCAACGGCGCCGCTCTCGCTCAGAGTGACGTATTGGCGGGCTTCTGCAGCTGCGATCATGGCGTGGACGGGAGCGCCCGGGAGTGGTCCCGCGCCGCCGCCGCCGCGCAGATCGGCAGTGTGGAAGTCGTTGCGTGCAGCGTAATAGATCCTTTCGGGGCCAAGCCAGATGCCGCCAGGCACGCACTCCCGGAAGTTGCCCGCGCCTTTGGGATAAACGACGACGCCGCTCTTCATATCCACAACGATCACGCCGGCGGACTTGGCGCACACGAATGCGTGCCGCTGGTCGGGGGACAGGGCAAAACCGGCCACGGGAGCGCTTGTCGGCAAGGTGTGAAGCAGTTTCGCCGTACTTACATTCCAGGTGCGCAGCGTCCCGTCCGAGCTGCCTGAACATAGCCGCTTGCCGTCTTGCGACAGGGCCAGCGACGTGACTTCCGCAGTATGCCCCTTGAAGCGGCGCAGCTCGCCCAGCGCGCTGCGGAAGGGAGAAGGCTGCTCTTCGAACTTCTTGATCTTGGCGGCGACTTCGCTTTGCGTGATGCCCGCCAGCATCGGCAAAGCCAGGCGATACCAATGGACAGCCCGCCATTGCAGGCCGTACTTATGTGCTCCAGGCTCCTTTTCGCCGGCCTCCCACCAGGCCTCTGCGAGTTTGGCCCGTGCGGCGGGCTCGGACGGGGCGGTCAAATCCTGACGCGCGAGCTCTTGCAACGCGCCCTCGCCTCCCTTCGCCAGATGCGCGAGCGCTTTGTCCCAGTCTCCCTTGCGCAAGGCCAGATATTTGCCTAGCGTGAGATGGGCCGCGGCGTTGTTCGCTTCCTTACCCAATATCTCCTTGGCCGAGCTTGCTTCTTCGAAGTCCTTGGCAAACTCCCTCCATTGCTTTTCTTGATTCTTCACTTGGGTGACAAGAGCGCCGGATTGACTCTTGCGCGCGCCGGAATCGGCGAAGGCCCAAAACTCAAAAGCGAGCGCGAAGGCGTCGTCCTCGACGCAGGCGCCGGCGAGGCCAAGAGCGGCCTCGGTGAGATCACTGGCGAGATCCTTGCTGAGATTGAGCTTGGCGACCACGGCAAGAGCGGTGCGATTCAGTTCGCGCTCGTCCACTTCAAAGCCCTTGCCAAGTTCCTCGACAATCTGGATGGCCAAGAAAGCCCTGCCGGACTGGGCCGCCAGATCGCGTGCCTCCGCCAACAGAACGTAGCGCTTCGTGAGGTTGTCTTTTGTTTCCATGCCAAGTTCATACAGCCTTTCCGCGACAGCAGCCTTTTCGGCGGGTGTTTTCTTGGCAAGCGCATATTCCTTGGAAAACTGCTTGCGGATTTCCTTTTCCGTTTCTTTGACTTCATCCTCTTTGGGAACTGCAACCCTTTCGACAGCGGGTTTGCCGGCGGGGACCTGCGACTTCGCCACAACGTCGCGCGACAATTCCTTGATCTCGATTTTGCGGAAGCGGACTCGGGTTTCCCTTGTCCACTGTTGTACGGCGATGTGCCCTGGAACGAGGATCGGCTCGGAGTCCACCACATCCACTATTGGCTTTTCGTCAATCTTGACCATTAGATGCGAACCACGGGCGATGATTTCGATGGTGAACCATTGGTCCACAGGATATATCGACGAGCGAACTGGCCCCACAACCTTCCCTCCGTTGACCCACCGGACAAGTGCTGCGTCTTTGAGATACGGTGCGAGGTGGCTCGGCATGGCTTCGTAGGATCGCTGGGCGTGCTTCGCGTAATCTGCCCGGAAGAAGATACCGCTGTCGCCCTCCGCGTTGATATTGACCTCAGCTCGGAGGTGGAAATCGCCGAAGTCATCGCGCTCGCTGAAGAGCATCCCGGTTCCGCCGTGCGAGATCAGGACACCGTTCTCCACGCCCCAACCGGCGGGGTAGCGGGGGTTAATCTTCCATCCGGTCAGATCTTTGCCGTTGAAGAGTTGGATCCAGCCATCGGCCCCAAGTGCGCCCTGTTTCCCAACTTGGTTCGGGTCGGGGTTTTTCGGTTTGGGCGCGACCGCAACCTCCGCCACTGCCTCAATCGGCCATAGCCGCACGGTCCCGTCTTTGCCGCCATTGCAAGTTAAGATCGACTTGCCATCGGAACCGCACGCCATACCTGTGACGAAATTGGTATGACCTTCGAAGATACGCAGCGCCCTGTGCGCCGCCCAGTCCCATTGGCAAATCCGGTGGTCATACCCCAGCGTGAAAACATGTTGGCCGTCGGGCGCCAGGACGATGGCGGCAAGTTTTGAATGGTCAGTCAGCAACGCCTCGCGCCGAAAAGGCTTGATCGAATACACCGCCAAGCCGCCGTGCGTGGCCGCCAAGAGCTTTGACCCGTCGGGCGTAAACGCCGCGTCGAAATTCCGGTTTACACGATCGCCCCATTTGTGCAGGACCTTGCGCTCTTGCAGATCCAACAGAAAGCCCGTGCCGCCGTCGCCGCCGGCAAATGCAGTTCGGCCGTCGGGCGCGACCGCCAGTGCAACAACGCGCGACTCATGCAGCTTCCAGCAATGCACTTCCTTGAACGTCTGAGTATCCCAAAGGCGCACGCTCTTGTCCTGGCTCACGGAAACCAGGAGTTTACCGTCCATTGCCAGCGCCAGACGCATGACCGCCGATTCGTGACCTTCCAATTTAGCTTCGGGCTGACCGGTCTTCATGTCCCAAAGCATGATTACCGGGTCGTCCATGGTGGCGGCAAAGAACTTCGTGCCGTCGGGATAAACTGCCAAGGCGCCGCGATTGCCGCCGCTTTTTGGCTTCCCAAATGTCCGTATAAAGCGCCCTTGATCAACGTCCCACAGGCTCAAGTAATGGCCGCCAATGAGAAACTGCCGGGGGTTGGCAGTGGCGGCGACAGCTGCGGAACCCGGCGGCGCCTTCCACTGTTGCAATTCGTGAACGATTGGCACGCCGAGCCCGAACGGTATCGGCTTGGGCGCCGGATTCACTTTGGGCGGCGGGTTCTCGATGGGCAGCTCAACTTTAGGCGGCTGCACCGGCGGATTCTCCACGGGTGGTTTGGGATTGATCTCGGCAATCGGCGGATTGACTTTGGGCGGCGGGATTTCACCACTGCCTCCCGTCGCAATGGCCAGCACAATTGCCGCGACCAGCAGCAGCCCGCCGCCCGCGCTTATGCCAATAACGAGTCCGCGCTTGCCTGCGAACAAGCCTTCGTGCTGGATATCGACCTCTTCGCGTCGGCGGCGCGGCGGCTCGGCATCTTCGTCTTCATCCACGCTTTGCCGCAGCCGTTGCGCGCTGGTCAAAGGCGGTGAGGCGGTCACCAGGTTGGCGAAGGCCTCCGCCGCGCTGTCGGCGACCGCCGCCGGCTTCGCCAGTGCAGCGAGTTTGGCGTCGTATTCCTTTTTCTTGGCAGGATTAAGTAGTGTCTGCCTTGCCAGCGAGATTTCGTTGAGGATGCGGGTACACTCGGCGGCCTGCGGACCGATCTGATACGCGCGCACGTGCGTGGTCTGGCGAATGGCCGCCTCGTCGATCACCTCGGTATCGGTTTCGAAGGCGGCCAGTCCAAGGAGTTGATAGAAAGTGGGCGGACGCTGGTCCTTGGGAATGCCGAGCCACTTGTGATACGGGTCAAACATGGCCTTTATCTCTGACTTCGTGGGAGCGAGTTTTTGAGCTTAATCGCGGGCAGACAAGAAGGTCCGTCTTTCAATAAGGCAACGATGATTGTAAGTGAACCGTATTGGGACCGCAAGAATGACGGTTGCGCCGGGAATCTACAACAGCGACGAGATAGTCGAGCGAATGGATTCTCCCCGGCAATCAGGCGTCGGGATTGTCGAGAAGTTCTTGCAAGCGGGCGCCGAGTTCGCTGGGAAGCCGTTGCGGCCAGGTTTCATCGATTAGGCCAACATCAATGAGGTCCAAAACGTGCACGCGATCCTTCAGCCGAAAAGATGTCAGCTTCATGCGCAACAGGGCATCCAGATTGAGCACGCGGCAAGTGGGAGTCGTTTTGGAATCCTCCACGTCGGGTGCGGGGTGCTTGTATTCTTTCCGCACTTTTTCACCGGCAAAGACAATATGCACCGCGTCACGCGCTTTTGCTTTGGGGCCGTCGAGAAACATGTCGATACCAGTGGAATGCCGAAATATAAAGCCGGCCCCTGCAAGAGCCTCCTTGGCACGGTCTAGATCGTCCCGACGCAGCAAAATGTCCACGTCCTGCGTATTGCGCACGGCGGCCTCATCCACCTCGCTAACCCAGGCGGCGACCGCATTTCCTCCGGCGACCGCGTAAGGAATGCCGGCTTGCTCCAGGGCCACGACCGCCCGGCGCAAACGCTCGCGCACCTTTTCCACGGCGGTCACCATCCTCTCCCAGGCCAAGGGGCTGACTTCGTGTGTATTCATGCAACTACCCCCGGCAGGACTCGAACCTGCGACCGATGGTTTAGAAAACCATTGCTCTATCCGCCTGAGCTACGGGGGCGAAACGGCTGCATTTATTGGATAGACAGAATGCCGGCCGGTCAAGTTCAAGCATCCAGCGCCGAATCTACTCGCGTCGCGTTCTCGATTCAACTATGATCATACCTCATCCTCTATTCGCGCTGCAGCGACCAATGGAGAATCTCATGACATCGCACATAGAACGACGTCGCTTCCTGAAGGTCTCGGCGGGATTGGCCGCCACCGGATACTTTGCGGGCGTTGCTCCTGCCCAGGAGCAAGTCCAACCTGCCGACCGCATCCGTGTCGCCATCATCGGCGTCAACGGTCAGGGCACGTGGAACTTGAATGAAGTGGAAAAATCAGGGTTGGCGGAGATTGTTGCGTTGTGCGATGTCGATGTGCCGCGCTCCGACGGCGTGCGCAAGCGCTTTCCCAAGGCGGCGTTTTTCGAAGACTATCGCCAAATGCTCGAAAAACAGAAGGACATTCAGGCGGTGCTGATCGCGACGCCCGACCACCATCACGCGATCCCGGCGGTGCTGGCCATTCGGGCGGGCAAGCATGTCTATTGCGAAAAACCGCTCGCCCACTCGGTGCACGAGGTGCGCGCGATGATGGAAGCCGCCGCCCGCAACAAGGTCGTCACGCAGATGGGCACGCAGATTCACGCCGGGGACAACTATCGCCGCGTCGTCGAGATCGTGCAGTCCAGAGCGCTTGGCCCGGTGCGGCGCGTCCACGTCTGGTGCGAGCGCCGGCCGGACGCCATGCACTTGGCCGAGAACCGCGACCAGAAACCGCCGCAGGGGCTCAACTACGACCTCTGGCTTGGGCCCGCGCCCTTGCGGTCGTATCCGCCCTATCGCCTGTCCGCCCGCGGCGTTCACTTCGATTGGCGCTGGTGGTGGGATTACGGCGGCGGCGTGCTCGCGGACATGGCTTGCCATTTCATGGACCTGCCGCATTGGGCCTTGAACCTCAGGCATCCGACCACGGTCGCCGCCCAGGGCCGCGTCAGCTACAAGGGCGACAACGAAATGCCGGACCTATTGCAAGTGGAGTACGAGTATCCCGCGCGCGGCAACGCGCCGCCCGTGCATCTCACCTGGTACCACGGCCAGCGCGGGCCCGACCTGGAAGGCAAAGTGACCTACAACGGCTTCACGTCCGGCGTCCTGTTCGAAGGAGAAAAGGGCAACCTGGTCGCGAACTATGGCGCCTATCGCCTCTTACCCGAAGATCGCTTCAAAGACTTCACGCCGCCCAAGCCGACGATTGCCCGCTCGCCTGGCCATCACCGCGAATGGCTGATCGCGATCCAGAGCGGCGGCGCGACGACCTGCAACTTCGACTACAGCGGCGCCTTGTCGGAGACGGTCCTTCTGGGCAACGTGGCGTATCGCGCGGGCAATATCAAGTTCCAGTACGACGCCAAGACGGGCCGCATCGCGAACAATCGCGACGCGGAACGTTGGCTGCGGCGGGAATACCGCAAAGGTTGGACGCTGTAGTCCAAAAAGTTAACTGGTTTTTCCCTTGACTGTACACAAGTGTGCGTCTAGTTGTGGGGCTAGAGAGCAGGTCTGACCGACGAGAGTGAGTGGAGAATGGAATGGAAACGGCAGTGATTTGTGAGGTCTTTCCCGGACTGCGACACTCGGAACGAACCGTGGCCGTTGCGAATGTCCATGGACGCAAGGAATACTTGCGTATCGAAGGATCCTACATACGACCGAATGGCGAAGGGATTTACTTGCCGGTGGGTTTGATTTCTGAACATCCTGCTAGCGGGTCAGTCTTGATTGAGCTTCCTTTGGAAGCTGATTCTGGCGTGCGCCGCATGTTCGTGCCGAAAGAAAACGTGCTGGTCCGGGAGCGAGTGCCGGCATGATCTTATCCGATCGTGAGATCCGCATCGCCCTCAATCGCGGGTTGCTCCGGATTGTCCCGGAACCGTCTCCAGAAGCTTGGTCCTCATCGGCGGTGGATTTGCGCCTCGCGGCAACCATAAGACGATGGAAATCCACATCGGACATCCCCGCGATGGGAATCGAACATCGCTTTCGGCCCGCTCATCCGGAATTCAGTTTTTCGCAGATCGCAGAACAGTTTACCGAAGAAATCACAATTTCCGATGCGGGCTACAACCTCGAGCCGAACCACTTCATTCTCGGTTGGACTTTGGAGAGCATTCGCATCCCAATGAATCACGAATGGCCGCCTGCGTCGAAGGGAAAAGCAGCTTAGCCAAGCTAGGTCTGGGAATCCATGTAACGGCCCCAACCATCCATGCCGGTTTTGGTGAAGCCAACCCCGACGGCATTCCCTTGCAATTGGAAATCTGGAACGTCGGACCCCTTGCCATCGAACTACAACCGAACATGCGCGTTTGTCAGCTGATCTTTGAGGAGGTTCACGGCACACCGGAACGCGGTTATCAAGGACAGTTTCAAGAGCAAGGGCCTCCAAAGTCTTGAAACAAGGGCATCACTTCTTCTTCTGCTTCGCCTTCTCGAGCAACTTCATGAGCGTCGGGTTCTTCGGCGCGATTCTAAGCGCGGCTTCGAATTCGCGGACAGCCTCGACGAATTTGCCTTGATCCAGGAACTTTTGCCCTTCCAGCGTGCGGTGGGCCAGCTCATTGCGTTTGGCGCCGTCCTTGGCCTTGGCGTCGTCCGGATCGAGCTTGAGGGCGGCTTCAAAAGACTTCCAGGCCTCCTCATACTTCTTCTGTTTCTCCAAGGTCAGCGCTTTTTGCATCAGCGCGCTGAACGCGGGGCCGGGGTCTTTTTTCACCTCTTTGGGCTTCGTGTCTTTGGGCGGATCTTTCTTTACTTCCTTGGGTTTCTCGTCTTTGGGTTTGGTGTCTTTGGGCGGCGGTTTCTTGGACGCGTCGAGGGCCTGGGTGGCGTCGCGCTGGCCGGCCAGCGCTGATGGGTCGCTCGGGTAGAGCTTGAGCGCCGCGCCGTAGGCCTTCTGCGCGTCGGCGAACTGCTTGGCGTTCATGGCCGCGCCGGCTTGCTTCATGAGTTTTTGGAAATCGTCCTTTTTGGCCTGCTCTTCTTTCTGCTTCTTGATTAGGTCCTCTTTCATTTTGGCCGCATCGGCGAGGGCCTGCGTGGCGTCGCGTTGGCCGGCCAGAGCCGCCGGTTCGCTCGGGAAGAGTTTGAGCGCCGCGCCGTAGGACTTTAGAGCGTCGCCAAATTGCTTGGCGTTCATGGATGCGGCGGCTTGCTTCATGAGCTTTTGGAAATCGACCTTTTTGGCCTGCTCTTCTTTCTGCTTCTTGATTAGATCCTCTTGCATCTTGCCCGCATCGGCTAGGGCCTTTTGCGCTTGTTGCAAAAGCTGGGCGGCTTTGGCGTCGGACGGGTTGAGCTTGACCGCTTCCGACAGCGACTTGACCGCAGCGGGATAGTCCTTGCCGAGGAAGGCCTTTTGGCCCGCGCCGAACGCTTGCTGGAAGGCGGCGAGCTTTTTCACGGCGTCACCGGCGGCGGCGCGGGCGGCGTCGAGGTCGCGCAGACCGGCCAAGACTGCGGTGTCCTTGGGCGCCATTTGCTGCGCCTGCGTCAAGGCTTTGGCGGCAGCGTCGAAATTGCCGCCCTTGATCGCCGTGCGCGCCTCTTCCAGGAAACCCTTGAGCTTGGCGGAACGCGCTTGCTCCTCTTTTTGCTTCTGCGCCGCCGCTTCCGCGCTCTTGGCCTGCGCCAGCGCCTTTTGCGTCAGCCGCAAGAGTTCGAGGCCCATCTTATCGTCGGGGACGAGGGCATTGGCCTCACTTGCGAACTTGAGCGCGTCGTCCAGACGCTTGGCGTCGAAGGCGTTTCGGGCGGATTTGAGCAGGAGTTGGTGCTGCTCGACGCGCTTCTTTTGCAAGGCCAGGGCGGCGTCCTGCGCCTTCTGTTTTTGCTGAAGCTGGCCGGCCAGATCGTGGACCGCCTGATCCTTGGGTTCGAGTTTGGCCGCCGCCTGGAGCGCCTTGTCGGCGTCGGCCAGTTTGTCGGCGGCCAGCGCGGTGCGGGCCTGGTCGACGAGTTTCTTCAGATCGGCGGCGCGCTGCAACTCCAGCGTGCGCTTCTTGGCTTCGGCGGCGACGGCGTCCAGCGCCTGCTGCTTCTTCGCCTGAGCATCCTTGAGGAAATCCTGCGACGCTTTGTCGCCGGGCAGAATCTTTTGCGCTTGCGAAAACGCCATGATGGCGTCGTCGTAGCGTTTGGTGTCCAGCGCCCGCCGGCCCTCGGTGAAGAGTTTCTGATAGGCTTCGGCTTTTTTCGCCGATTCTTCCTTGGCCTTGGCGTCGGCGACGGTCGACTGCTGCCCCTTCTGCGCCCGCGCGAGCAAATCCTTGGCCGTCGCGTCCGCGGGGTTCAGCTTGAGCGCTTCGGTCAGACTGAGAACGGCGGCGTCGTACTGCTTTGCGGTCAGGTTTTCCTGGCCGCTCTTGACGAACCTTTGAAAGTTCGCCTGGCGCTCTTTTTCCTCGTTCTTGCGCACCGAGTCGGCGACGGCTTTGTCGCGCGCTTGCTCCGCCTTGACGAGCGCGGTCAAGACTTCGAGATTGTCGGGCGCGAGCTTCTTCGCCTTGGACAGATCGTCCACCGCGTCCTGATACTTCTGGGCGGCAATGGCGGCATTTCCGGCTTGTAGCAGTTTCTGCACGCGCGCGGTCTTTTGCTGTTCGTCGGCTGCTTTCTTCTTCACTTTTTCCAGATCGGCGCGGGCCAGCTCCACTTTGCGCAGGCCGCTCAAGACTTCGTCGGTTTGAAAGACCTTGCCCGCTTGTTGAAACTGCGTCTGGGCCACGTCGAAGTTGCCGGCGGACAATGCTTTTTGCGCCAGACCGAGCGCTTGCTGATAGAGATTGCGATTGCGCTTGGCCTCCAGCTCGGCTTGCTTGCGGCGCTCGCGCTCGAGGGCGAGTTTCGCCTCGAGCTCTTTGCGCTCGGTGTCGCCCTTGGCCAGCGCGGTCTTCTTGGCCTGCTCGACGACGGCGTGTTGCAACAAGGCTTCGAGCACGTCGGTCTTGCCCAGAGCTTGCGCCTGCGGCCGGGCCAGTTGCAAGACGCCGATGGCGGCGTCGCAGTCGCTGCGGGCCAAAAGACGTTGCGCTTCGTCAAAGGAGCGCTGGTAGACGGCCTGATCGCGTTCGAGTTGGGCTTTTTGCTGAAGAGCCAGTTGCAGGGCGGCGCGTTTCTGCTCTGCCTCAAGGGCAAGTCGCGCTTGCAGCAATTCTTGTTCACGCTGTTTGCGCAGTGCGGCCTCGTGCACTGCCGCCGCTTCCGCGGCACGCAGCCGGGCTGCTTTTTCCGATTCAACACGGACGAAGGCGAGTTCCTGGTAAATCTCATCGCGCGGCGGCGCGACCCGGAGCGCGCTTTCGAACGTGCTGATAGCGAAAGTGAAGTTCTTGGTCTTGACGGCGAGCCGTGCCTGCGTGACGAGCTGGACTTGCGCGTGCCGGCGCTGATCCTCGACGATGACCACGGTCGCGGGCCCATGGAACCGGGCCAACTCGGCGGCGCGGGCCAATTCCCACTGGCGTCGGCGGGCTTCCTCTTCGAGGGCTTTTTGACGCAGGTAGTGCTGCCGGCGCTGTTCTTCCCAGGCGAATTGCCGGGCCAAGCCGCGCGACTGATTGAGGAACAAAATCACTTCCACGTTGCCGGGCCGAAGCCTCTGGCAGTCGTCGAAGACATTGACGGCGAGTGCGAATTCGCGCCGGTCCAGGTGCTGCCGGCCTTTGACGATCAACAGGTCGAAGCGTTGCGCATCCGCCAGGATGCGGGCGCGGTCGGCGGGGCTCATCATGACCAGACGGGCGAGCTCGGGCAGCCGCAACCGCAGCTCAAACGGGCTGTGAACGTGCGTGCGCGCAGAGCCATGAAGGAACCCAAACTCGGCATCGAGCATGTAGATGTTGGCGTCGAAGCTGGCAGTCTGGTGGAGCGTGCCCAGGACGAAGTAGCGCACGCCCAAGGCCCGGCCCAGCCAGCGCCGCGCGCTGGGATCGACCATCAAGTCGTGCAAGGTCATGCCCATGCGCGCCATGTACCAGTAGACTTCGCCCGGATCGACCACATCGTAGTGAGCCCGGAAATAGGGCGTCAGGTGATAGGCGGACAACGAGCCGAGCGCCGACGGCACGACGCGCGGATCGCCGACCACGAGGAAATTGAGGATGGCGACGCGATCGCGCGGCGGCAGAATCACGACCGGCTGAACGACGACCGGGGGCGGCGGCAACAGCGGCCGCACGCGGGCAATGCGCAAGCCGACGTCGAAATGACCAGGCGCAAGCTGCAAGGCGAATTCGAAATGCCGGTGCGCTTCGTGGTAATGGCCGCGGCGAAAATGGTTGTCGCCCAGGTGCAACACGGCGTGCAGGAGCCGATGCCGGACGCGGACATCGGCGACGCCAACCACCAATGCCGGCGGCGGGCCGCCGAGCGGCGGAGGAAGCGGCAGGTTCACGAACGCGTCGAGCTTGAGGCCGCCAAACTCCGGCGGCGGCGCGATCTCGACGACTTCGGGCGGCGGCGGCACATCCGCGCCCGGCGCTTGCGGCGCGGGCGGCACCGGCGCATCCTCCGGCGGCAACTCCGGCCGCTTCGCCAATTGCAACTGCTGCTGCTCCCAGGCCAGCTTCTCGTCGTCCGACATCAAGAGCTGCTTGGCCAAGTCGGGCAGGGCGGCGACTGCTTGCTCGGTGGTCGGTGCGGTGATCTTGCCCGTCTGCACGATGAGCCCGGAGCGGACATCGACCAGCCGCGCGTTGACCGTGATGCCGGCCAGGCGCGACACGCTACCTAGGACGAGATAGCGCACCTTGGCGAGCTTGCCCAATTCGCGCTGCTGCTCCGGGTCGTCCAGAAAGCGTGGATCAAACTTGAGCTCCTGAATCACGGCGGAAACCTGGCCGCGCTCGACCAGGTCGAACTTCGCCTTGAAATGCGGCAACATTTCTTCGGCGAAAGTTCGGCCCGCCTCGGCAAGGCCGATCTCGCCGCGGATTTCGAAGTCGGCGACGCTGACGTTGTCGCGGCGCTTTTGCAAGGCCAACGTGCACTCGTCAATTTCCTGGCGGATTTGCAGCGTGTCCCATTCCTTGGCGGCTTCTTGCAAGGCGGCGAGCGCGTCCTCGAGCTGGGCCGGGTCTTTGCGCTCTTGCGCGGCTTTCTTGCGCAGGCTGTCGTATTTGTCCAGTGAGGCGCGCACGCTCGCGAGTTGGTCGCGCAGCCGCGCATCGTCCTTGGCCTGAAGCGCTTGCTCGAAGGCCAAGGCCGCCGCCCGCAAATTCCTCTCTTTGAGGGCTGCCTCGCCTTCCGCGCTGAAGCGGGCAAACCTTGCGGCGGCCTCCTCCGGCTTCAGCGCGCCCGCCAGCGCGTCGGCCTCCAGGCGCAGCTTGATGAGGCGGTCGGCGGAGTCGCCGTCGCCGAACTCACGCAGCGCGTCTTGGGCGAGCTTGGAGGCGTCGGCGGCTTTGCCTTGCTCCAGAATCGTCTCGATATCTTGCACGGTCTTCTTCGCCGCCTCGTCCTGGTCGATGCGGCTTTTGACCTTGGCGATTTCGCCTTTGATGAAATCGGTGTCGGCGAAGGAACGGGCCGTCTCCAAAGCGACGAGCGCCTGTGGCAGTTTTTGCTCCGCCAGGAGAGTCAGCGCGTCGGCAAGCGCGGTTTCGTACTTTTCTTGCTTGTCGTCCGGGTGCGGCATGGGCGGCGCAGTGGGGTCCTGCTTGCCGGCGGCGTCGCCGATTTTGTTTTGCGGCTCGACGGCGACCACGGGCAGTTTGCCGCCGTTGTTTTTGGAAGGCGCCTGCCGCGAGCAGCCGGCGACAATTACGAAGGACATGCCGAGGATGAGAACAATGCTGAAAAGGCGTCGCATGGGGCTACCTCCGTGCCGCTAAGGACGAGCGATGGAAGAGAAGTCGCGCAACTTGGGCGAATTCCGTCTCTAGCGGCAATCTTAAACGACCGGGCAATTGCGAACAAGCAAAGTTGACGGGCAGGACGGAAAAGAAACGGGTGACGCGGGAGAACTTGCGCGGCAGGCAAGCTCTGTCGGCCCTGTATCCGGCTTGCCAAGGGCTCATGCTTGGGTTATCTCGCATTTTCCACGCTGCGGACGCAAACCGATGATTCGGGGCTGGGGACGGCATGAAGTGGACACCCATGTTGTTGTTGGTTTCCTCTCTGGCAACAGCGCAAGAACCGCCTGTCCTCATCCAATCGCTGCCGCCCTTGATCTTCGATCATCCGCTGCCGCCGCCCAGGCTTTGGACCGGCGGCGTCGAGTTCGGGTTCAACGGCAGCGAGGGCAACAGTGACAACTTCCGCACGCGCTGGGGCGGCAACGTCAAACGAGAAACCCAAGACTGGATCTTCAAGACCGACGGCATTTACTCGATTGCCAACGCCAACTCCATCCGCTCGGAAAACCGCGGCCTGTTGAATTCACGCTTTGAGTTGTTGAAGCCGAAGTCGCCCTGGAGCCTGTTCTTTTCCAATACGCTCGAAGCGGATGAGTTCAAGGCCTATGACCTGCGCGTTGCGCCGCACGCGGGATTGGGCTATACCTGGCTCAAGAACGATACGAGCTTGCTGAAAAACCGCTTAGGCGCGGGCGGTTCCTGGGAACTGGGCGGCCCGAACAACGACTTCATGCCGGAAGCGCTCGTCGGCTTGGAAATCGAGCATAAGCTGACCGGGCGCTCGAGAATCGTCAGCGCGTTCGATTACTTTCCCGATTTCCGCGCTTTCCATGAATACCGAACTGAGGCCAAAGTCCACTACGAGGTGCTGATCGATCCCGAATGGAACCTGACGCTCAAGCTCGGCATCCTGGACCGCTACGA
This sequence comes from Gemmataceae bacterium, assembly GCA_022616245.1. GTDB lineage: Bacteria > Planctomycetota > Planctomycetia > Gemmatales > Gemmataceae > JAKEFD01. The sequence goes on along the minus strand of JAKEFD010000336.1, from coordinate 19,876 downwards.
CAGCACGCCGGAGGGGAAGAAGCCAAACGACCTGGATTACTTCGGCGTACTTCTGTGGAAGTTCTAAGCCGTCGAAATTACCGCGCATGAATCCGCTGCACTAACCCGACGCGTAAGCAAGGGTTTCGCGTGTCCCCTCGCTTACGCATCGGGTTAGTGCAGCGGAATTGCGCACAGCGATAAAGTTAGGTTAAGCTAAGTAGGTGGGGGGGTACCTGTGTGACGCTTGACGCTCCGGACCGTTTCTGATTCGTAAGACGTTTAATTGCAGATACTTGGGAAATCTCTCCGGAGCGTCACTTGCGAGGAAAATTTGACGCTCCGGAAACTGGTGACGCTCCGGAGTACCTGTTGCCCTCATAGAATGAAATCGCTTTGTGTTGTCGTGGACAGCACCGGGACCTGCGTGGCCGAGGGTGGATTTACGGGCAAGATCAATGTGAACGTAGAGCCTTGCCCGACCTGGCTTTGGGCAGCGACTTTGCCGCCGTGCATTTCGACGAATAGCTTCACCATGGCCAGACCCAGTCCCAGGCCGCGGCGATCAAACTCGAAATCGCCGGAGGAGTGGCGCGAGACGTCGAAGCGCGTGAAAAAGGGTTCGAAAATACGCGACAGGCTGGCGGCGTCGATGCCGGTGCCAGTGTCGGTTACTGCAATCTCGACCTGCCCGTCGCAACGGCGGGCACTCAGCCGGATGCGGCCGCCGTCCGGCGTGAACTTGATCGCGTTGACCAACAGTTGCACCAGGCTGTCTTGAATCTTGTCCGGCTCCGCCCACACGGAACCCACGTCAGCCGCCGCTTCCACCTGAAACTCGTGACCGCGCTGTTTCACGAAGGAATCCACTTCGGCCGCCGCCCCGCGCAGCAAAGCCGGCACATCACAGGCCTTCGGCTGCAAGGTTCGTTCGTACTTCTCGGCTTGCAACATCTTCACGACCTGATTGACGCGCTCGTTCAGGCGGACGCTGGCCTTGTGCATCTGGCCCATCCAGTCGCGGAACGGCTCCTGCGCGGCCGGCGAACCATGCGCCAACTCGGACAGCCCCATGACAATGGTGAGCGGCGTGCGCAGCTCGTGGCTGGCGACGCGGATGAACGCTTTCTTCAACTCGTTGGCCTGGCGCAGGTCGACGTTCGCTTTCTCCAACTGCAGGTTCTTTTCCTGCACTTCGCGGATCAACTGCCGGCGTTCCTCCTGCAAATCGTAGTAATCGACCGCTTGCCGCAGAATCGTCCTGAGCTCCTCCGATTCCCACGGCTTGGAGATGTAGCGATAAACGTTGCCCTGGTTGATCGCGTCGGTGACGGCGTTCAGATCGGCGTAGGCCGTGAAGAGCAGCCGGACGGCTTCCGGCTGGGTCTCCTTGAGGTGCTTGAGGAATTCCACGCCCGTCATCTCGGGCATGCGCTGGTCGGTCATGACGATGTGGACTTTGTCATTCTGAACGATCTTGAGGGCTTCGGTGGCGCGCGTGGCCGTCAGCACTTTGTAATCGAAGCGCAGTAGATCCTTCACGCTTTGCACCAGATCGGGCTCATCGTCCACGACCAAGAGGCAATGCTTCTTTTGAATAGCCATGGCGCCTCCCCCTCCGCCTCGTTGACGATGCCATGTATTATGCCGTTGACGGGGCAGGTCGCAAGGGGCAGATGGACTTATATTAAGTAGCGGAACTCGCCTACGGTTGAGTAGCGGAACTCGCCAGAGTTCCGGTGTAACCGAATTCTGGCGAATTCGGCTACGAATGCATCGCAAAGGAGGATTTCGATGCCCACGCTCATTGGCCAACCGACACGCATTCAGGCGGCGGGGAACAAGCCGAAGTTGATCGACGAGTATATTGGCCGAGTGAATTCGCGGACGGAGGCGGCCAGCGTCGCGCACATGCGCAGCCCGGGCGGTTGGGTGGAGCCTGGCCAGACGCCCGAGTTCGAGGAATTCACAATAGTGCTCAAGGGGATACTGCGCGTGGAGTACCAGGGCGGCGCGCTCGATGTGCACGCCGGGCAGGCGGTGATCGCGCATCCGGGCGAGTGGGTGCGCTACAGCACGCCTGGCCCCGACGGCGCGGAGTATATTGCCGTTTGCCTGCCGGCGTTCTCGCTTGAGACGGTGCGCCGCGACGAGGCGTAGGACAGGTTGGAATCCTGTCCTTTTCAATGCAGGCAGCGTCGGCAATCGTCTATACAGTAGCAATACATTCGCACAGGAACGGAATCCTGTGCCACGATAACACAATCCGAAAGGACATCTCATGTCGCGCGTCGTGGCCGCTTTGGTCTCACTGTTTGTGCTCGTTTCCTGGGTCCGCGCGGGCGACGAGGGCATTGCCGGCAACTGGAAAGTGACCATCCTGGAAGACGGCAACCAGGTATCCTTTTGGCTGTTGCACCTGGAGTCGAAAGGCGGCAAGCTTTCGGGCACGGTCGATTCCATTGCCAAGATCCCGCCAACGCGTTTGGAAGAAGCAAAGACGAGCGGCGACCTGCTCTTGTTCACGCTGCGGATCAAGAATGGCCCGGTGTTCACGTTCGAGGGCAAGTTGCCGCGCGCCGGGGCCAAGAAGATCTTCGGTTCGCTGGCGCGGGCGGGGCAGATGATCCCGACCATTCTCGAGGCAACGTCGGCGCAGAACCCCGCGGAGCTGGATCGCGAAATCCTGACGCGGACGCCGAACGACCCGCGCGTTTTCGCCGCAGCCCTCGGCATGATTCGCAACGCCAAGGAGAACAAGGCAACGGCGAAGGACGCGCAGGAATGGGCCGAGATCGCCTTGCGCTCCGCAGAGACGTATGGTCCGCGCTGGCAGCTCGACGTGGCGCTTAAACTAGTCGAGGCGCTCCTGGAACAAGAAGGCTTCGGCGCGGCCGCCGTCGAAACCGCGCGCAAGGCGGAAAAAATGCTCGATGCCGCCGCCCCGCTCGACGCCCGGCTGCGCGTGCTCACCGCCCTGGGCGACGCCTTGCGCCGCGCCGGTCAACCGGACCAGGCCAAGGAAGTGGACGGCCGCCTGGACAAGCTGGAAGACGACGCCTATCAGGCCTATGCGGCCAAGTCGCTCGACTTCAAGTTGGAGAAGTTTCCCGGTCGCAAAGCGAAGAGCAATCGGGCGGCGCTGGTCGAGCTGTTCACCGGGGCGCAATGTCCGCCCTGCGTCGGCGCCGACCTGGGCTTCGACGCGCTCGCCAGGGTCTACCCGCCCAACGACGTGGTGCTTTTGCAATATCACTTGCATATTCCCGGACCGGACGCCTTGACCAATGCGGATTGCGAGGCGCGCGCCAGCTACTACGGCGACGACAAGATACGCGGCACCCCATCCATTTTCTTCAGCGGCAAGGTCGCGACGATCGGCGGCGGCAGCAGGGAGGACGCTCCCGATTTGTTCCAGGAGTATCAGCGCGTCGCCAATCCCATCCTGGAAACGCCGACCGCCGTGCAAGTTCAGGCCAGCGCACTTCGCAAAGGGGACAAGGTGGAGATCAAGGCCACTGTCACCGACCTCGACAAACCCGGCGACAAGATGAAACTTCGTCTCGCCCTGGTCGAGGATTGGGTGCGTTACAAAGGCCGCAATGGCCTTACCTATCATCATCGCGTGGTGCGTGCACTTCCGGGCGGCGCAGCCGGCATCGCCTTGGCGAATCGCGTCGTGGGACACTCCGCCGTCGTCGATCTCGGCGAACTGCGGCAAAAGCTGACGAAATACCTGGACGACTTTGCCCGCGCCGAAGAGCCTTTTCTCGACAGTCAACGGCCCATGCGCTTGCGCAACCTCAGCGTTGTGGCCTTCGTGCAAAACGACGCCACGCAGGAAGTGCTGCAAGCGGTCAATGTGCCGGTCAAGGAGTAGCGAAAACTCCGGTCGTTCACGCTCCCGGCTCGCCTTGAATTCCCAAATTGCCTCGTTTTCCGGGCTGCGCACGTCGTCTTGTTAATTCTTGCAAGAATCGGCATTATCTGCCCGGTCGCCGTTTCCATCGAGCAAGCGTCCGCGCATGTTCGATCGGACGGGTGAGCATTCTTTCGGCGGCAAGGGGGAAACGCATGACGACGTTCTGGCGCTGGACGGCGGGAGCGGCGATTGTCCTTTTGATGATTCTGGTTCCGACCATTCACTATCGCAATACCTACACGCACAGCAAGCGGCTGCGAACTGTCGTGGAAGGCAAGATCTACCGCAGCGGTTGCATGACGGCTGAGGGCTTTCGCGAAGCCATCCAAAAGTACAAGATCAAGACAGTGCTCAACCTGCAAGACGAAGCCCCCGATCCTGACTTGCGGAACCATTACTTCACGACAGCCACCACCAAGGAAAGCGAAGTGCTGAGCGCGGCAGGGGCGAAGATGGAGTTTTTACCGGTGGAATTGACTTATCCCTGGGACTATCCCGAAAAGCAGCCGGCAACGATCGAGCGCTTTCTCGCCATCATGGATAATCCGGACAACTATCCCATACTCATCCACTGCCGGGCAGGCCTGCACCGCACCGGCTGTCTCGTCGCGCTTTATCGCATGGAATACCAGGGGTGGTCGAAGGACGACGCCTTGCGCGAACTCAAGAATCACGGTTTTGGCGAGACCATGAGCACGTCGGCCAACCCGTACATCGTGCAATACATCCTGGGCTACGTGCCGCGCTCGCGGCCTGTCGCCGGTGAACGCCTCGTTCCGGGCCGGCTTACCTCGCGCAATGAGTAGTCCCCACGCTGCGCGTGGGGATGCTTCACGGCAATAGTAGTCCCCACGCTCCGCGTGGGAAAAATGCTCCACGGAGCGTGGCGTCTACGATGGATTCGCAGCCATGTTCACTTTGCTGGATCGCCAATTGACGTACAGCTTTCTCAAGGCGTACTTCGTCTGTCTGGTCAGCCTCGTCGGCCTGGTCATCATCGTCGACATGTTCACCAACATCGACGAGTTCGCCCTTTCGAAAGACGGCAATCTGCTCGAACGCATCGTCCTGTTCTATGGCATCAAGACGACGCAAATCTTCGACCGGCTGTGCGAAGCCGTCGTACTGCTTGCGGCCATGTTCACCGTGGCCTGGATGCAGAAGAACAACGAGATGCTGCCCTTGCTGTCGGCAGGGGTTTCGACGCGGCGCGTGGTCCGGCCGATCTTGATCGCGTCGTGCCTGGTGTTGGGCCTCGCCATCCTCAATCAGGAACTGGTGCTGCCGCAAATCGACGTGTACACCGCTGAGGACCGCACGGGCGACAAATCGCGGCAGCTCATCGTGCAAGGCGGCTTCGAAAGCAACGGCATCCACATTTCCGGACGAGCGGCCTTTCGCGACGAAAACAAGATCGTGGACTTTGCCGTCAATTTTCCGGCCAAGATCGGCTTCGATCGCATTTTGACGCTGCAAGCCAAGGAAGCGCGCTATGTTCCCCCGGATTCCAGCGACCCGGAACGCTCCGGCGGCTGGATGCTCACAGGGGCAATACCCGCGGAAGTGCCGGCGATCGCGCGCGTCGACGTGCTCACCTCGATCGCGCCCGGCAAGTACTTCCTCAAAACCCACGATATCGATTTTGAGGCGATCACCCGGCTCAAAAACTGGTTCATCTACCGCTCGACCAGCGACTTGAAGCGCGAGCTGGCAAAAACACACAGCACCCAGGTCGCAGCGGTGGCCGTTGTCTTTCACATGCGCTTTACGCGGCCCGTCCTAGGCATGCTGCTCGTGTTCATGGGCCTGTCGATCATCCTGCGCGACCAGAACCGCAACATCTTCATCAGCGCCGGCTTGTGCGTGGTTCTATGCGGAGTCTTCTTCGTCTCCGTCTTCTTTTGCAAACACCTGGGCGACCAAGAATTCCTGACTCCCGCGCTAGCCGCCTGGCTGCCGGTGGTCACATTCGGACCCATGTCGCTGGTCATGTTCGACGCGGTGCATACGTAGGAGTGATTGGTGAGTAGTGACAGGTGAGTGTTCGAGTGGCCGCAGGCCTTTTCCCATGCACCGCCATCGGCTAGACTTTTCACCAAGCGCGGCAACAGACAAGGAGCTCAACCATGGCAAGCGTCAAACCGAGGGCCCTGATTGAAATCGCCTACGAAGAGGCGGCGCAGGCCTACCTCCGCAGCCTGCCGCTGGAGCATTTCATGGAAGCCACGGCCCAAGCGACCCAGCGGAAAATCACATTGGAAAGTCTGGATCTATTGAAGGCTCGTCGGCCAGACGTACAGGTCTTCAACGAATTGTTGGTGCAATATCCCCGGCCCCGACAACGCCACCCAGGCCAAGTGGTGCCTGACAACATGGTGGTTGTCAGTGATGCGCCGGTGCGCGCCGAAACCAGCTACAACTTGCCATTGGAGGCCGCGCGGCCCTTTTGGGTCATGGAATACGTCTCCAAGCACAACAAGCGCAAGGACTACGAAGACAGTTTCAATAAGTATGAGCGCGACCTCAAGGTCCCGTATTATCTCATCTTCTATCCGGACAATCAGGAATTGACACTGTACCGTCATAACGGCAGGAAGTATGTCTCCGTGAAACCGAACAACGAAGGCCGGTATCCGATCCCGGAATTGGACCTAGAAATCGGGCTCTTGGGTGGGTGGGTGCGATATTGGCACAAGGGTAAGCTGTTGCCGTTGCCGGCCGACCTGCAGCGCGACCTGGATGAGGCACGAGGGCGCGCCGACGAGGAAAAGCGCCGCGCCGACGACGAAAAGCGCCGCGCCGACGAGGAAAAGCGCCGCGCCGACGAGGAAAAGCGCCGCGCCGACGCGTTGCTCGTACGCTTGGAGGACGCGGAGCGCGAACTGGCTCGCTACCGCACCGGCGGGCAGCCGCCCGGCCGGCGCAATGGGTCCAGGGCGGACAAGTGACGATTTCTTGAAGTCTTCCTAATCAATGATCAGATTCGAGCCGCCGGCAATGCCGATGCCCCGGCCGTCAATCTCGTTGTCTGACTCAAACGTCTTTACCCGAAAGTTCAATATCGACTAGTTAAAGAATCGTGAAACAGTTGGTTAAAAAAAAAGGAAAATACTCCTTGACAACTTAGTTGGAACTTACGATATTCACAAATGGTACCGCTGGCTCGCTGCCAAGCCGAACTTATCTTTCCTCGTTTCACGGAGCTTCCTTATGCCACGAATCACTCCTTTCCATCGTTGGCGTGGATTCACGCTGATCGAGTTGCTGGTGGTCATCGCGATCATCGCGATCTTGATCGGACTATTGTTGCCGGCCGTGCAAAAGGTGCGCGAAGCCGCGGCTCGGGCTGAGTCCGGGAATAATCTCAAACAAATCGGCTTGGGCATCCACAACTGCCATGACACCCACAAGAAACTGCCGACAACGCGTTCGACGTTTCCGCGTAACGGCCAAGGGCTCAACTGGGGAAATGTGAACGACCCGCAGCAGCAACCATCCCTCATGGGAACGATGCACTTCCATTTGCTTCCCTATATCGAGCAAGGCAACGTGCACAAAGCAACTAAGCTGAACTCCTGGCGCACTTCTCCGAATGGCCGCGCGGAAACGGTGATACCGATTTACGTTTCCCCGCTTGATCCGACGCTCGGAGCAGACCGGAAGGCGACGGACTGGGGCAACCGCGGCCAGGCGAGTTACCACGCCAACTGGCATGCTTTCGGCGGTGGCTGGGGCGAAGACTGGCAAATCGGCGGTAAGGCCAGAATCCCCGCCAGCTTCCCCGATGGCACGAGCAACGTCATCGCGTTTGTGGAACGCTATGCGGCCTGTGGCCCGGGAACCGCGGCCGACTGGAACACCTATCGCTATGCCAATCGCATCTGGGCGGAGGACAGCGATGGCAGCTGTTTCGCCTGCCCTGGGCCGGTTACTCAACATTACGGCAATAACGGATCGTGGGAGTCGCCGGCGTGGTGGATGAACCTGCGGCTTGTATCAGGCGCCCAGATGCCAAACCCGACTAGTCCACCCCCGGACTACCCCATCAATCGCGTGACGGGAATCTCCCTTTACATGCAACCCATTCAGGTTGCGCCCAATATCAAAGATTGCGATCCCACCAGGTTGCAGGCAATGTCAGTAGGCGGCATGATGGTTGTCATGATGGACGGCAGTGTCAGAATGGTTGCGTCAAACGTGAACTTCAATACCACTCTTGCTCGCGCATTTGTACCGAATGACGGCCTGGTATTGGGAAATGACTGGTAAGCGCAATCAACCCAGGCCCCACGCTCCGCGCGTGGAGTTGAATTAGGCCTGAAATGGACACGTCAGACTTTCCAGTTTACCTGGAGAATCTGACGTGTCTTTCTAGTGCAACCCACCCCCCTCACCCTGGATCAACGTCATGTGCAATAGAACCAACTTGGTATCCATAGTGTTCTTTGTCGCGCTCTTCCTTGTCATTACCGGCTGCTCTTCGGATCGAAATCCGAATGCACCATCGAGTGTTTCAGGTAGAATAACTTATAAAGGCAATCCAGTTCCAGCAGGCAGCGTTACTTTTCATTCTAAGGAAAAAGGCAACTACAACGCCGAACTGGGGAGCGACGGCACCTATCAAATCATCGATCTTCCGGCTGACACAATGATTGTGACCGTGGAAACCGAATCAGCAAATCCGAAAAAGAAAGCGCCTGAATACGGCGGCGGCAAAGGCGCGGACGATTACAAAAAAAGACTGGCTATCGAGAAACCAATGAAACAGACAGTTCAGGAGTATGTGAAAATCCCCACGAAATACTCGAGTCCCAAAACGTCACCCATTACCATCACTCTCGATCGCGGCAGACAACTCAAGGATTTTGAATTGACCGACTAAGAGCGCGACTTCCGCGCCATTAAGGAGAAGTCATGTTACGGTACGTGAAAGTCGCCGTGCGGGCGCTCACGTATCCGCTGCGCGCGGCCAGGCGCCGCCCACTGGTCGCTCTTCTTCTCATTGCGGCTCTTCTGGCCACGCTTCTCGTCTGTAGTTTTCTTTACGCCGGCTACCAATGGCGTTCGGCTCAAAACGCGCTTGCGTCCGACCGCGCCGAAGAAGCGCGCGCGCATCTAGCTTTTTGCTTGTTCATGTGGCCGCGAAGCGCCGAGGTGCAGTTCATAGCGGGGCGGGCGGCGCGTTTGTGCGGGGACGTGACCGCGGCGGAGGCACATCTTGATCGTTGTTTGAAATTGGAAGGCGCAACGCAGAAAGTGCAATTGGAGTTTCTGCTGCTCAGGGTGCAGACGGGCGAGGTGGACCAGGTTGCTTCTGCGCTTGTCGCAGCGGTCGAGGAAGGTCATCCCGAATCCCCACTGATCTTGGAGACATTGGCGCGGGCGTATATGCACTTACTTCGTTACAAGGAAGCGCTGGCGTGTTTGACCCGCTGGATTGAAGAAATGCAAGCGCCGGAGTCCGCCAAGCCACACCAATGGCGCGGTTGGGTTTTCGAGCGGCTCGGCCACTCCAAGCGGGCGATGGAGGACTATCAAAAGGCATTGAGGCATGACCCGAGTCTGTCTTCTGCGCGCTTGCGGGTCGCCGAAATGCTCTTAGAGGACAACGATCCCTTGGCGGCAATCCCGCACCTGGAGCACCTGCGCGAACAACTGCCGACTCGTCCCGAACCCATGGCGCGGCTTGGGCAGTGCCGCTTCTTGCAGGGTCGTCACGACGAAGCTCGACGCCTGCTGGAAGAGGCGGTCAAAGAAATGCCCAAGGACCTCAATCTTCTCGTTTACTTGGGAAAGCTGGAATTGCAACAGGATCGACCCGCAGACGCGGAAAAGTGGTTGCGGCGCGCGTTACAGGTCGACGACAAAGACACTGAAGCCCTCTACACGCTTGTCAGCGTACTGCAGGTAAGGGGCCGCGTGGAGGAGGCGGCCGCAACGCTGAAGCAATACAAGCACTTCAAGGAGCTTGTCGAACGGGTCAATCGGCTGCTGCGCGAGGAATCGGATCCCGCCACGAACAACCCGGCCGTCTGTTCGGAAATCGGAATACTCCTACTCCAAGTCGGCCGAGAGCGGCTGGGAGAGTACTGGCTTGGGCGAGCTCTGGAGGGCGACCCGCACCATCAACCTTCGCACAAGGCGCTGGCCGACTACTATGACGGCAAGGGCGAATCGGACAAAGCTGCGCATCACCGCGCAAGACTTCGCCTCAAAAAGGAGTGACCGTAATGTGGAAATGGGCTCCTGTGCTCGTTCTCCTGTCGGCGTGCAGCCAGCGCCCGGCCGACGACGTGCGTTCGATCAAAGTCGAGCTGCCGATCGAAGCGAAATCTGGGCCTGATTGGTTCGAAGACGTGACTGCGGCATCCGCTGTCGCGTTCACATACAAGAACGGGGAAGACGTGAAGCCGCCGCACCTCTCTATCCTCGAATCGCTCGGCGGCGGCGCCGCCCTCATTGACTTTGACGGCGACGGATTACTTGACCTTTTTCTCCCCGGCGGCGGCTATTTTGCGGGAACGGACAACAAAGAAATCCGCGGGCATCCGTGCGGACTTTTCAAGAACTTAGCGGGATTCAAGTTTCATGAGGTAACCAAGGAAACGGGCCTGGATACGCTCGCCGCGGGTCAGCCCTGGTTCTATACACATGCCGCCGCGGTCGGGGACTATGATCGCGATGGCTGGCCGGACTTGCTTGTCACCGGCTGGAGTCGCATCGCTTTGTTTCGCAACGTCTCCGACGGCAAGGGCGGACGCCGTTTCGAAGACGCGAGCGCCAAAGCCGGCCTTGACCAAGGCATCACCTGGGCCACCAGCGCCGCCTGGGCCGATCTGGATTCCGACGGTTGGCCCGATCTCTACGTCTGTCAGTATGTGGACTGGTCCTTCAACAACCATCCAACAGACTGTAATTATGACGGCAAGACGCCCGACGTCTGTCCACCCAAGAAGTTCCAAGGCCTGCCCCACAAAGTCTATCGAAATAACACCGATGGCAGCTTCACCGACGTCAGCAAAGAGGCGGGCCTCCTTGAAGGCGGCAACGGCAGCAAAGGGTTGGGCGTCCTTGTCGTCGACGTCAACCTGGACGGCAAGCCCGACGTTTACGTCGCGAACGATACCGTTCTCAACTTCCTCTATATCAACCAATCGACCCCAGGAAGAATCCATTTCCGCGAAGGGGGCTTGATGGCGGGTGTAGCCGGCGACGGCAGCGGCAATCCTCAAGGCAGCATGGGGTTGGACGCGGGTGACCCCGAGGGCCGCGGCCAGCCAGCGCTTTGGGTCACCAATTATGAAAATGAGTTGCACGCTTTGTACCGGAACGTTTGCGACAAGGACCGAATTCTCTTCGTTTTCCACACGCCGGCTTCGGGCATCGCCGCCATCGGCCAGAAGTACGTCGGCTGGGGGACTGGATTCGCCGACTTCGATTATGACGGTTGGGAAGACCTGTTTGTTGTCAATGGCCACGCCATTCGCTACCCCAAGGGGGCGCCACGCGCGCAAAAACCGGTGCTGCTGCGGAACCGAACCGGCAAGTTCGAGGACATTACTCGGCGTGGCGGTCCTTTTTTCCAGCAACCTCACCTCGCGCGCGGCGCCGCATTAGGCGATCTCGACAACGACGGCAGAATGGACTTCGTCGTCAGTCACATGAACGAGCCGGTCGCGATTCTTCGAAATGTTGCGCCGAAGGATAATCACTGGATTGGTGTGCAACTCGCACGCCCGGAAAAGGCGGATGTCGTCGGCGCTCGCATCGTGCTCGAAGCCGGAGGCCGCAAACAAACCCGCTTTGCCAAAGGTGGGGGCAGCTACGCTTCCGCCCCCGACCGCCGCTTTGTTTTCGGTCTGGGAAAGACCGAGCGCATTGACAGCTTGCGCGTCGTTTGGCCTGACGGCAAGCAACAAGTATGGGCCGGATTGGAGATCGACCGTTATCACCGACTCGCTCAGAAAGAAGAATAGGGCGAATCCGGTGTCAAGAGGCAAGTGTCAACAGCGTTAATATTCGTTGACAGTCGCGCCCATTTACATTCGGGAAACCAAATTGGCTTCTTTGCAGTCGCATTCCCAAAGTGCTTGGCACATTTATTGATACGCCGATCTTCGGAGTTCTTGCACAATTCCTTTGGCAGTGCCGCGGGATGGCTCGCCGTTTGCTCTTCTACGCACTCTCCTTTGCTCCCCGATTAGGCTTGGCCGAAAGAGGGGCAGATGCCTGAGTCTGCCAAACGCTGAACTTGCGCGCCAATCTCCCACGCAAGAAACCCAGAGTAGTTCGGCCGCCTCTAATCCTAAATACACAGTTGGAGTGCGCCTATGTGCGGCATCGTGGGGTATACCGGTCCTAAGCAAGCCCAAACCATTCTCTTGGACGGTCTGGCGCGGTTGGAGTATCGCGGCTATGACAGCGCCGGCATCGTCACCCTTGCCGGGAACCAACTCAAGCTTCGCAAGAAGGCCGGGCGCATTACGGAGCTCGATGCACTGGTGACGCGCCAACCCGCGACAGGCACGTGCGGCATTAGCCATACTCGCTGGGCCACGCACGGCGGCGCTACCGACGTCAACGCTCACCCGCACGTCGGCGGCGACGGCGAAGTGGCCGTGGTCCATAACGGCGTGATTGAAAACTACACGGTGCTCAAGCGTCAGCTTCAAGAACGCGGTTTTGTCTTTCGCAGCCAAACGGACACCGAGGTCATTGCCCATTTGATCGCGTCCTACCTGCAAGACGATTTGGTGGAAGCGGTTCAGAAGGCGGCCGCGCACCTCACAGGGACGTATGGCCTGGCCGTGATCAGCCCGCGCTTTCCGGGGACCATCGTCGGCGCGCGGCTGGGCAGCCCGCTGGTCGTCGGCCTGGGCGACGGAGCATGCTATCTTGCCAGCGACGCCAGCGCCTTGGCCGGCCACACCCAGCGCGTGGTCTATCTCAACGATCATCAGCTTTGCGTCCTGACCCCCGAGCGCTGGCAGGTACTCAATGGCGACCGGCACGATATCGACGCGGAAATCGAGACGCTGCATTGGAGCCCGGACGACGCCGATAAGGGCGACTTCGAGCACTTCATGCTCAAGGAGATTTACGAGCAGCCGGAAGTCCTGGAACGCGCGATGGCAGGGCGTCTGGACCAGTCCGAGGCGACCGCCCACTTCGGCGGTCTCAATCTGTCGCCGCGCGAATTGCGCGAAGTGAACCGCATTGTGATGACGGCCTGCGGCACCAGCTATCACGCCGGCATTCTGGGCGAATATCTTTTCGAGCAATTCGCGCGGATACCGGTGGAAGTCGAATACGCCAGCGAGTTCCGTTACCGCAACCCGCCGTTGGATCAGAACACGGTCGTTCTGGGCATCACGCAATCGGGCGAGACTGCGGACACGCTGGCGGCTCTGCGTGAATCGAAACGAAAAGGCCAGCGCACGTTAGCGCTTTGCAATGTCGTGGGCAGCACGATCGCCCGCGAGTCCGACGGCGGGGTCTACCTGCACGCCGGGCCGGAAATCGGCGTCGCCAGCACCAAGGCGTTCACCGCTCAGGTCACCGTGCTCACGCTGCTCGCCCTTTACTTGGGCCGGATGCGTCATATTTCCTACGCCGCCGGCAAGCGCATCATCGCCGAGCTGCAAGGCATGCCGGACATCATTCGCGAGACGCTGAAGTGTCACGATCAAGTGAAAGAGGTCGCCCACAAGTACCAACATGTCAGCAACATGTTGTATTTGGGCCGGCAGTATCTCTACCCCATGGCGCTCGAAGGGGCGCTCAAGCTCAAAGAGATCAGCTACATACACGCCGAGGGGTATCCGGCCGCTGAAATGAAGCACGGCCCGATCGCGCTCGTGGATGAGGACACGCCCTCGGTGTTTCTCGCTCCGCACGGCGCCGTTTACGACAAGGTGATGAGCAACCTCGAAGAAATCAAGGCGCGCGGCGGTCCCGTCATCGCCGTGGCTTGCGAGGACGATGAGGAAATTGCGGCCCGCGCCGACGACATCATCTACGTGCCCAGCGTGCCGGACTACTTGCAACCGCTTGTCGTCGCCGTGCCGCTGCAACTGTTGGCCTACCACATCGCGCTGTTGCGCGGCTGCGATATCGATAAACCGCGAAACCTGGCGAAGAGCGTGACGGTGGAGTGAGCTATGCGCTTCTGCATCTACGAAGACGCCGACGTGTTGAATCTCGAGCCGTTAACGCTCACGCGCCCGGCGTTCGCACTGCGCTATGGGGCGTCCACTCTGCTCGAACGGCAGCAGCGCGCTTTCAGGGCGACCGAGGTTGGGGCGCTGGTGCGTCCGGGCTTGGCGGAATTCACGCGCGTGCAGTTTCCGGAATTGTCCGTCAACGAACTTCAAAAAAGCTCCTCTCTCTGCCTGGTGAACGCACGTTGGCTGCCTCCCTCTTCGTTCGCACCTGATCTGGCGCAACCGCATATCGGCTTGGCCGGTATGCACATTGCCTACGTGGCCTTGCCGCAATGGGACGGCGGCCATATCGACTCGGAGTCGTTGCCCGCTTGGCTGTCCCATTGGAAGAAAACGCTGCCGGCCGCGAGCGCCGGCGGCATGATGGCCCAGCACCTTTGGGATCTTGTAGACTCCAATCCGGTTGCTTTGGAGGAAGACGCCGCTTGGCGCGCGCGTCAGGATCCCGCGCTCGCGCGTCGCGCAGATGCGCTTGAACCGGCGCAGGTGGTCGTCGTGGGTCCGCGCAATCGGTTTCTCGTCGCCGAGGACGTGGAATTAGAGCCGTTCGTCGTGGTGGACACGCGCAATGGCCCGGTACTGATCGACCGCGGCGCGAAAGTGCACGCGTTCAGCCGGCTGGAAGGGCCATGCTACGTGGGACCGGGCGCGTGGATCATGGGGGCGAAGCTGCGCGGCGGCACGATCGGCCCCGGCTGCCGGATCGGCGGCGAAGTCGAAGCCAGCATTGTCCAGGGCCATACCAACAAGTATCACGACGGCTTTCTGGGACATTCCTACGTGGGCGAATGGGTCAATCTTGCCGCCGGCACGCAGACCAGCGACCTGCGCAACGACTATGGCCCCATACGCGTCCATGTCGGCGGCGAGCGCATTGCCACCGGCCGCCACAAGATCGGTTCGTACATCGGCGACCACACCAAGACCGGGCTGGGAGCGTTTCTCAACACCGGCTCATCCATCGGCGCCTTTTGCAATATGCTCCCCTCCGGCTCACTTTTGCCCACCGTCGTGCCCTCGTTTTGTCAAGTCAACAACGGTCAAGTTCAAGAACGCCAAGACCTGCGGCAAGCCTTCGCGACCGCGGCGCTGGTCATGGAGCGGCGCGGCCATGAATGGACCGATACGCACCGCGATTTCTTTCTGTGGGTTTACGATCAAACCGCCGAGGGCCGGCGGCGCATGCTGCGTGAAAACGAATGGCGCAAACTGCGGCGCAGCGTGTAGACCGACGCATCTCGGCGCCTGTTCTTGAGTGTTAATCACCTTGTTTGTTTTCGACTACGACGTGTGACTTCGACCTCGCGGGGTGGTGAAGCAATGTTACTTCGCTTCAAAGGCAAGCTCATTGCGTACGCCGCGCACACCGGGCGTCATGCTGATCATGCCTTGCAAGACGCGTCCTTCGCGCGCGCTGGCGACCTGCCCCTGCAAGAGGACGACGCCGCCGTCTTCCACAGAGATAGTGACGTGACTATTGGTATTGAGCCGTGATTTCGCGCGTTCGAGCGCGCCCTTTAGCTCATTCTCCAAAACCGCAACGGCGCGTTGCACGATGGGGACGTCTTCGCTGAGCACCGTGGAGTAGGGGTTGGCGCGATAGTAGCCGAGCGTGTTGAAGCTGCCTCCGTTTTGCGTCGTGTTGCCAGTGGTTCTGGCGGTGGTTTGCGTGGAAAGCACGCCATAGAGAGGCTGGCCGAAGCTTTTGCTGGTGGTGCTTGGGTTGGTGTACGAGAACACGGTCTTGGGCGCTTGCAGGCCGAAATACATCGGGTTGTTGTAGGTGCCTTTGAGAACGTTGGATGGAGTGGGAATAACATTCGTTCCGCCTGTGGCCCGTCCTGCCTGCGTGGTCGCTGCCCCAGCGGGGCCGCCTTGGCCGCCGGCAAAGCTCCCAGCCTGACCACCTGTTCCAATCGATTGGCCGCTGCCGATGCTGGCCCCAGCGCCGACTTGGCCGCCGCCGCCTCCGCCGCCCATCGCGCCGCCACCGCCCGTCATGCCCCCGGTCATCTGCGCGTGGCTGGCTGCGTTGCCGCACAACATCAATCCCATTGCCGCCGCCAATCGCAACCCATTTCCAATTCGCATGTCTTCCTCGATCCTGGCGCAAACGCAATACCGCGCCGGCAACAGTGTAAACCCCAAAGAGCGCCGGTGGTCTCGCGCAGCCAATCATCTTCTATTATCGACAAACTCAACCAGTTTCGCCATCCATCGATTGTTAAAACTTCATTTGGATTTATCGATTCGCCCTCGCTCCACACCGCGCCAAGACACATAGAATCTTACCAAACCCGGCCGCTGGGCAATACGCACAATTCGCACGGCTACCTGCAAACTGAGCAAGCGAGGAAGCATCATGCCGGCACTGCACCTGGCCACTTTTTCCTGCGATGTTACGCCGCCCATTGGACATCCTCTGTGCGGCGGCTGGATCCAAGCAGTCCGCGGCGTGGACGATCCGTTGAAGGCCCTCGGTGTTGTACTCTTGGGGATGGGGCAGCCGGTCGTCCTGTGCGCTTTCGATTGGTGCGGTCTGCGCAATGAGGCTTACCTCAGCATCCGGCGCGCTTTGGCCAAGGCGACCCATACCGTTGAAAACCGCGTCGCGGTCCAGTGCGTGCATCCGCACAACGCCCCTTTCGCCGACGTCGAAGGGCAGCGGCTCATTCAAAAAGCGCCGCAACCCACGCCATCGCTCGACCTCCAGTTTTTTCAACGAGTAGTGGATCAGGTGGCTGCCGCGGCCCGCGCGGCGTTGGCCAATACCGCCGCCTGGACGCACGTCGGCGTGGGTCAGGCGCGTGTCAACCAGGTCGCTTCCAATCGCCGTATTCTCGGTCCTGACGGCCGCGTGCGCTTTACCAGGACCAGCGCCACCAAAGACCCCAAGGTGCGCGCCGAGCCGGAAGGCCTCATCGACCCCATGCTCAAGACGCTGAGCTTCTGGAACGGGCAAACACCGCTGGCCGCCTTGCATTATTATGCGACCCATCCCATGAGTTATTATGGCGACGGCAGGGTCAGCGCCGATTTCTGCGGCCTGGCGCGCGAGAAACGCCGGCAGGACGACGCGAAAATATTCCAGGTTTACTTCACGGGCTGCGCCGGCAACATCACAGCGGGCAAGTACAACGACGGCGCCCACGAAAACCGCCCCGTGCTGCGCGATCGCATCTACGACGGCATGACGGCGGCCTGGAAGGAAACGCGCCGGCACGCGGTCAAGGAGTTCGCCTGGCGCACCCAGCCCGTGCATCTGCCTCCCAGGACCGAAAAGTCGTTCGGCGAGGAAGACAGCCGCCGCACGCTCAACGACCCGAAGCTGCCCGTCGCACGACGCAACAACGCCGCCTTTCAGCTTGCCTGGCTGGCGCGTGCCAAACAAGCCATCGACGTCACTTGCCTCGACCTCGGACCCGCCCAGGTGGTGCATTTGCCAGGCGAGCCTTTCGTGGAGTATCAACTGCGCACGCAGCAACTGCGGAAAAACAGCTTCGTTTGCGTGGCCGGCTATGGCGACGACGGTCCGGGCTACATCCCCATCGCCGAAGCGTATTTGCAGGGAGGCTACGAACCGACCGTAGCTCTTTCCGGGCCCAAGAGCGACGCAATACTGATGCACGCCATCGAGACCGTCCTCGTCGGCCAACGAAAATGACAATAGCCCGACGCGTAAGCGAGGGAATTCAACACTTGAGCGCGTTTCGCACTGGTGTAGCGGAACTCCCCAGAGTTCCGACGCGGAACCTGCCGGAATTCTGGCGAATTCCGCTACAGTCCGATGCGCGAGCGAGGGAATCCCATGCCTACACCGCTTAACGCAGCCGTCGTTGGCACTGGCTTCATCGGCCCGGTGCACATTGAAGCTTTGCGCCGGCTTAACATCCCTGTCGTCGGCGTGTTGGGCTCTTCGCCGGAAAAGTCGAGCAACCGGGCGGCGACGCTGGGCGTGCCGCGCGGCTACGCGTCCTTCGATGAGCTGCTGGCCGATGCCGACGCGCACGTCGTGCACATCACTTCTCCCAATCGCTTTCACTACGAGCAGTGCCGGCGCGCTCTGACAGCCGGCAAGCACGTCCTATGCGAAAAGCCGCTTGCGATGAATGCAAGCGAATCCGCCGACCTGGTTGCCCTGGCGGAAAAGACGAAGAGTGTGGCGGCGGTGTGCTACAACATCCGCTTCTATCCTCTTTGCTTGGAAATGAAGGAGCGCATCGCGGCCGGCGAGCTGGGCGAAATCTATCACGTAACCGGTTCCTATGTGCAGGATTGGCTCTTGTACGACACGGACTTCAACTGGCGCGTGCTGGCGGAGGAGGGCGGCGCCTTGCGCGCCGTCGCCGACATCGGCACGCATTGGCTGGACCTTGTGCAATCGGTCACGGGTCTGGAAGTCGAGGAAGTCTGCGCCGACCTCAAAACCATACTGCCGACGCGCCGCAAACCCAAAGGCTCCGTCGAAACCTTTCAAAACAAATTCAACTCAGCGCCGGCGACGGAACCGGTCGCCATCACGACGGAGGACTACGGCTCAGTCCTGTTGCGTTTTCGCGGCGGGGCGCGTGGCGTCACTGCTGTTTCGCAGGTCTCTGCGGGCCGCAAGAACTGTGTCCGCCTGGAAATCGCCGGCGCTAAAGGCGCGCTCGCCTGGAACAGCGAACGGCCCAATGAACTCTGGTTCGGCCGTCGGGACCGACCCAACGAGCTTCTGGTGCGCGACCCTGCCCTGCTCTCGCCCAGCGCGCGCCGCTTCACCACTTATCCTGGCGGACATAACGAAGGCTTCCCGGACACGTTCAAGCAGCTTTTCCGCGCGGTCTACGACTTTGCTCGAAAAGGCGACTATCAATCACCGCCAAACTTCCCAACCTTCGCGGACGGCCATCGCGAGATTGTTCTGTGCAAAGCGATCCTGCAGAGCCATCGCCAGGAACGCTGGGTCAAGATGGAGCATCATTCCGGCTGATTCTGGTATTCCCAGGCGGCCTAGATTCCGATCACAAGAAGTGTGGAATTCCTGTTGGCATCCGGCGAAGCTTGCTGTAAGATTGGAGCCTATGTCCGGCATTGGTCCGGAGCAAGTGTTGGGTGTCGTCGATGCCTGTTTTGTTCCCAGTTCGGTCTTCCCTTCTTTTTCGCGTTTTTCGTTGGCGTATCACTTCGTGGCTACGGTCCCGTGCGAAAGATTTCGAGAAGGTGGGCAAACCGGTCCCGCAATCCTGGCCGGCAGGAACTGGGCCGCTTCGACGCATGAGATAACGTTTTCGCACTCGGCCGGAGAAAGCGAGTTACTGGCAGTTCCTCAATCGGTTTAACGAAACTCGTGAGAGTTTCGGTGCGCCCCAAGCGAAGTACATAGCGCGGCCCGGTCGTCTGGGTTTGCGCATAGATGTTTGGAGGAATCCGCATCCGGGCAACCGGGCGGATCGTGTGTGTATTCTGGTTTCGAACTGGTGCCCCGTCTTTGGGACGATTCGCAAAGAGCTTGTCGGCTCGGGCACGGAAAGGGTTTTTGTTGGATGGCTAAGAACATTTTTGTCGGTAACCTCGCATGGGCGGTTACCCAAGACGATCTGTACGAGATCTTTAGCAAGTATGGTAAGGTGACGCGCGCTCAGGTCATCATGGACCGCGACACCGGCCGATCGCGAGGCTTCGGCTTCGTGGAAATGGAAAACGACCAGGAGGCGCAGCAAGCAATTGACGGCCTCAACGGTTTCCAGCACAACGATCGGCCGCTCAAGGT
>JAKEFD010000335.1 GCA_022616245.1 Gemmataceae bacterium | reverse complement strand
TTGAGCTGATCGCGCTGCGCTTCCAGTTCCGGCGCTTCGAAAATCACCAGCTCTTGCCCCGGATACACTTCCATGCCTTCTTTGTCTTTGGCCGGCGCCGCGAAGACTCGGCCGCCGATCTTGGAGCCGAGACGCACCTCCTGGATTTCGACGATGCCGGGGAAGCGCAATTCCTTGGCGCCGTTGACGGACCACCAATACCAGACGCCGCAGCCGGCGGCGACTGCGATGAGAAGCAATAACAAGAGTACTTTTTTGGACACGAACTGGTTCCCTCCTCGACGTCGCCCCAAGATTATCTTATTTTCCGGACCGGGTGATGGACAAAGCCAGTTCCATTTCCAGCGGGCGGAATTGTCATAAGAAGAGCGAAGATAACTCCTCGGTCCCAAACTCCGTTTGGGACCGCACTTCCGAGAAACTTCGTTTCGAACATCTCATCGAAACAGAGTTTCGAGGAAGTGCGTTCCCAAACAGAGTTTGGGAACGAGGTGGATGTTTCGCTGGGTTGGATCATGACGGAGGAGAAGATCGAATCCTTAACGTTGACGCCGCCGCCGGGCGCCATCAAGAAGTTGATGGTCGCCAACCGCAGCGAAATCGCCATCCGCGTTTTCCGGTCGGCCCACGAATTGGGCATCCGCACCGTCGCCATTTACGCTCACGAAGACCGCTTCGCCCTACACCGTTTCAAAGCCGACGAAGCGTATCGCGTCGGCGTTCCCGGCGAACCCCTGCGCGCGTATCTCGACGGCGAAGGAATTGTCGCTCTGGCCAGGCACCACGGCATCGACGCCATCCATCCGGGCTACGGCTTTTTGTCCGAGAATGCGAACTTCGCCCGCGCGTGTCGCAGCGCGGGCATTGTCTTTATCGGGCCGCGCACGCCAGTCCTGGAAATGCTGGGCGATAAGCTGGCCGCCCGACGCCTGGCGCAAAAGGCCGGCATCGCGGTGCTGTCCGGCAGCGACGAACCAGTAAGCGACAAGGCGGAGGCGCGCAAGCTCGCGAAAAAGCTCGGCTATCCCGTGATTATCAAGGCGGCCCACGGCGGCGGCGGCCGCGGCATGCGCGTGGCCCAATCTCCAGAACAGCTCGACGACGCCCTGGAACAAGCGCGGCGCGAAGCCGGCGCGGCGTTTGGCGTGCCGGATGTCTTTCTGGAGAAGTTCGTGGCCTGCGCCCGCCACATCGAAGTGCAACTGCTCGGCGATCAGCACGGCAACCTCGTCCACCTTTTCGAGCGCGACTGCTCACTGCAGCGCCGGCACCAGAAAGTCGTCGAGATCGCGCCCGCGCCAAACCTCGACGACGCGACGCGCCAAGCGCTACTCGACGCCGCTCTGGCTGTCGGCCGGGCGGCGGGTCTGGACAACGCCGGCACCGTCGAGTTTCTGCTCGACACCGAAACCGGGCAGTTCTACTTCATCGAAGTCAACCCGCGCATCCAGGTCGAGCACACGGTCACCGAGGAAATCACCGGCTACGACATCGTCAAGACACAGGTCTACATCGCGCAAGGCAAGAAACTGTCCGATCCGGAGATCGGCCTTCCGGAACAGGCCCAGATCGGGTTACATGGTTTCGCTTTTCAGTGCCGGGTGACCACCGAAGATCCCACGAACAAGTTTATCCCCGATTACGGCCGGCTTAGTCATTACCGGTCGGCGAGCGGGCTCGGCATTCGGCTGGACGCCGGCACCGCGTTTTCCGGGGCGGTGATCACGCCGTTTTACGATTCGCTGCTCGTGAAAGTGTCGGCGCACGGGCTGCGCTTCATCGACGCCGCCCGCCGCATGGAGCGTTGCCTGCAGGAATTCCGCATCCGCGGCGTCAAAAACAACATCCCGTTTCTCATCAACCTCATCCAACACCCGGAATTCCTGGCCGGCCGCTGCACCACGCGCTTCATCGACGAGACGCCGGAGCTGTTTCAATTGCCACAGCGCCAGGACCGGGCGACCAAGGTGCTGTCGTACATCGCCGACATCATCGTCAATGGCCATCCAGAGCAAGCGGTGCGGGCACTCACGACCCAGCAAAGGAAAGCGATCCCGCGCGAGCCCATCCCCGTGCCCGCCGCGCGCGGTCCGAGCCGCGACCGTGAGGGAGCGGAGTCGCCCGCGGGTACGCGTGACAAATTCCGCGAGCTCGGCGCGGACAAGTTCGCCCAGTGGGTCCAGAAAGAGAAACAGCTCTTCGTCACCGATACAACCTTTCGCGACGCCCATCAATCGCTGCTGGCGACGCGCATGCGCACCTTCGACATGCTGCGCATCGCCCCAGTGTACGCGCAGCGCCATCACCAGTTTTTTTCGCTCGAGATGTGGGGCGGCGCCACGTTTGACACCGCTATGCGTTTCCTGAAGGAGGACCCCTGGCAGCGCCTCGCCGAACTGCGCCGCGCGGTCCCGAACATCCTTTTCCAGATGCTGCTCAGGGCCAACAACGCGGTCGGCTACACGAACTACGCGGACAATGTCGTCCAGGCGTTTATCAAGGAATCCGCGCAGGCCGGCATCGACCTGTTCCGCATCTTCGACGCGCTTAACTGGCTGCCCAATCTCGAACTCGCGATCGCCGCGGTCCGCGCCCAGGGCATGCTCTGTGAGCCCGCCCTTTGCTATACCGGCGACATCCTCGACAAAAAGCGCACCAAGTACGACCTCAAGTACTATGTCGAGCTGGCTAAGCAACTTGAAAAGATGGGGGCAAACCTGCTCGGCATCAAGGACATGGCCGGGCTGTGCAAGCCGTACGCCGCACAGCTATTGGTGAAGACGTTGAAGCAAGAGATCGGCATCCCCATCCATTTTCACACGCACGATTCGGCCGGCGGGCAAATCGCGTCGCTCTTACTGGCCGCCCAGGAAGGCGTGGATATCGTCGATGCCGCCATGGGACCGTTCTCCGGGATGACGAGCCAGGTCAACCTCAACACGCTGGTCGAATGTTTGCGCTTTACGCCGCGCGACACCGGCATGGATTACGACGCCCTGCAAGGCACTGCCGAATACTGGCAAGCGGTGCGCAGGCTCTATCTCCCTTTTGAAACGGGCCAGCTCGCGCCCAGCGCGGAAGTCTATCGGTTGGAAATGCCCGGCGGACAGTACACGAACCTCTATCAGCAAGCGCAAGCGCTTGGCCTGGACACGCGCTGGGGTGATGTGTGCCGCATGTACGCCGAGGTCAACCAGATGTTCGGCGACATCGTCAAGGTGACGCCGACGTCCAAAGTGGTCGGCGACATGGCGCTTTTCATGGTGGCCAACAACCTATCGGCGAAGGAAGTGGTTGAAGGCGAGCGTGAACTGGCGTTTCCGGAATCGGTCGTCGAGTTTTTCGAAGGCAAGCTGGGCCAGCCGGCCGGCGGCTTCCCCATGGAATTGCAGAAACGGGTGCTCAAGGGCCGCAATCCGCTCACAGGGCGGCCCGGCGCGAGTCTCGCGCCTGCCGACTTCGACGCCGTCGCCAAGACGCTGACGAAAGAGCGCAGCCGCGACGCCACCGGCCAGGAAGTAGTAACGCACTTGCTATATCCACGCGTCGAGGCTGATCTTTACAAACACCTGGTGCAATACTCCGACACCAGCGTTTTGCCGACGAGCGTGTTTTTCTACGGCATGGAGCCGGCGGAAGAAATCAGCGTCGATATCGAAGAAGGCAAGACACTCATCATCAAGTTCCTGACCGTGGGCGATCCGCACCTGGACGGCCGGCGACTGGTCTTTTTTGAGCTCAACGGCCAGCCGCGCGAAGTGCTGGTGCTCGATCGCTCGCTCGCCAACGACATCCGCACCCATCCCAAGGCCGATCCCGCCAACCCGCTGCACGTCGCCGCCCCCATGCCGGGCCTGGTGGTGCGCGTGAACGTGGCGGCGGGCGAAAAAGTCAGCCAGGGGCAAAAGCTCGTCTCGCTAGAGGCAATGAAAATGGAAACGACCGTCTACGCCGAACGCGCCGCCAAGGTCGCGGAGGTGCTGGTGCGGGCGGGGACGCAGATCGAGGCGGGCGACCTCATGGTGCGGTTTGAGGAGTAACTCCCCCTCAATTCACCGCGAGCCCCGATTGCTGACAGACCCGCGCGACCTATCCGTTGCCGTAACTCATTGGCCGACAACGAAATTATGGGATTGGTCGCGCCACACACCCACACCCCCCCCTCCTGTTAGGAATCGTCAACCGGTTTCGATGGATCGACGCCGCAATTATTGTTGCAAGGTCGCGCAACGAATCTTCAATCCTAACCCGTTGCCGCAAACAAGGTTGCAGGATAGGTTGCGCCGCACAGCCACACCCCCCCTGCGTGAACGAAAATCCCCGACGGTCGAAGGACCCGTGTCGCAAGCGATGTTTGACCTATTTGAGCGATTCCAAAGGCTTGAGCCGCATCGCCGACAGCGACGGGATGAGGCCGCCGACGGCGCCCATGACGAAGGTGAACACAAGGCCCCAGAGCAGGACGGATCCGTCGACTGTAAGGCGCAGGACGATGCTTTTGCCGCCGCCGGGTCCGCTGGAGACGATGCTGTTGGCGGTGGCGCCGTCAAAAAGAAGATAGGCAACGAGCATTCCCAGCGCCCCGCCGACAAACGCCAGGACCAACGATTCGAGCAAGAACGAGGCGAGGATTTGCCAGCGGCGGAAGCCCAACAGCCTGAGGACGCCGATGTCCTTGGTGCGCTGGCTGATGGCCGCGAACATGGTGTTCATGACGCCCAGAACCCCGCCGACCGCCATGATGATCGCAACAAACAGGATGGCGTAGCGGAATTGGTCGTTGGTTGCGGTCAGGTTCGAATAGTATTGCCGCTCGGTTTGCGCTTTCATGGCCCTTTCACTTCGGAACTGGCTCAAGAGCTTTGAGGCCTGCTCAGCGATCTCTTCGCTCTTCGTGCGCACCACGTACGAGTTGTAAGAATTCGCGCGGCCGAACAACTCCTGCACCGATCGGTCTTTCGTCCAAAGCTCCGAGCCGAACGCGGAATTGCTCGCCTTCATGACTCCGGTGATGTACCAGAAGCGCGGCCCGATCTGCACGATGTCGCCAGGTCCCAGGCTATCCTTGCCGACGTCCGCGCCGAAGGTGCGGGCGATGCCGTTGCCGAGCACGACTTCGAGCGCGGTGTCCTTGATCGAGCTGCCGTTGTGATTGCGGGTCACTTCGCGAACGCCGGCGTCCGAAAACCACTCGCCGCTCTCCAATTCGATCTGGTGCACGTCGGCGGCGATTAGGACATTGTCCAGCCCGCGCATTTGCACGAAGCGGCGCTTACGGCCGCCCGGATTGGGGTTGGGGATCATGTGCGTGCAAATGACAAAGACTTCCTGGGTCGCCAGGAAATCGCCATTCTGGTTCTTTTCGATCATCCGTTGCAGATCGTCCGGCAGTTGCCGCACGCTGGCGGGGGGTAAGTTGCTCCAGGCCTCGTCGGTGGCGCCGTCGGCCAGGACAAGGACGTTGCCGGGCACGCCGCTGTCTTGCGTCAGGCGGTCCATGCCTTTGACAAAGGCAAGCATGACGGTGAGCAAGCCGACGACAATGGTGAATGCCAGCGCGGTGACCAATGAAGTCTTCCAGCGGACCTGCATGTTGCGCAGGTTGTAGCGTATCGGCACCTTGTGCACCGGCGCCACGGCCACGCCGACCGCGAACAAACTGGCCAAAATGGAAGCGACGACGATCACGGCGATGATCGCGCCCAGAACCATCAAGAGACCGAATAAGACGATCATGAAGGAACACTCTTCAACAGGCTTGATTCACCGCTTCGCGCTCGAGACAAGCTTTGCCGCTGCAGAGCATGACGCGAGCGCGAAACGTGAACGGATTAGGCCACTTTCGAGAACACTTCCGAGACTTTGACCGAGCACGCTTTTTGGGCGGGCAAGATGCTTCCCAAAAAGGCGGCGCCGGCGCCCATCGCAAGACCCCAGGCCAGCGCCCAGATCGGCACGAAAAACGCTGGGAAGAAGGCGATCGGAAACTTGATTCCGCCCAGCGCGAAGTTAATGCCCAAGAGAGCCAACAGCGCCGCGCCGAAACCTGCCAACGCGCCGACGAGCATCGATTCGCCCAAAACCAGCGTCAGGATGGAATTGGGCCGAAAGCCAAGCACCTTCAGCACCGCCATCTCCGTGTAACGCTCGCGCACGCTGATGCTGATGGCATTGGCGACCACGAGAGCCATGCTGACGAGGATCGCGGGCACGAGCAGCCACTTGACTCCCCACAAGAGATCGCGATAGGCATCCAACCAGGCGCCGATGCCGGAAGAAGCAGTTTCGACCTTCACCGGCCGATCCGAGAAATACGGAGAGTTTTCGACGATCTCGCCGACCCTGTTAAACGTGTCGCGATCGCGCACGCGCAGCCAGATGAGGTTGAGCCGTTTGTTGTCGAGCGGATGCTTTTGGCCGGTCGTGCGCGCGTATTTATCCAGCTCATCGTTGAAATACGCGTCACTCATGATGGCGCTTTGGTCGTAGCGGCCGGCGGGCAGCTCGCCGACAATCTCCAATTCCAGGTTGATGCCCTTGTAGTTGAGGCTGGTGACCTTGATGCGTTCGCCCACTTTCTTGTTGATCATGGCCAGGCGTTCCGGGCCCAAGAGCACGCCGGTGCGCGTGTCCTCGAGCTTCTTGACCAGGGCCGGATCGAGCGTGTCCAGTTCGTCCATCATCGAGCGAATGTGCTTGGGGTTCATGACGAACATGAAGAGCAGGTTCTCACGCGTGAACTTCGTTGGGTCGAGCGTGCCGCCGTAGAAGGACCAGGTCATGAAGTCGTTGGGTCCGATCATGCCCTTCAATTCCGGCAAGAACTTGGGCGATTCGGGATTGACGTAATCGGCATGCGTCATCGGCATCTGGCTTGGAATCTGCCAGCGTTCGGTGACCACCAATTTGAAGTCCTTCGATTTCTCCGTGGTGACCATGTCGAGCGTGTAGATGACCGTCCAGATCATCGTCACCATGGCAACGAGCACCATGGTCGCCAGGCACGTGAGCATGGTGCGCACGAGGTTGCGGCGCAGGTTCTTGATGACCAGGAGAAACAAGCGCGGACTGGTGATCGCGAAGACAAGCCCCGCCACGACGACGGCGAGCGAGATCACCAAGCAAAGCAGCGTGATCGGATTGGCCAAGAGTTGTTCGATCATTGCACCCTCGGAAATTCACTAACCACAGAGGCACAGAGACAGTGAGCAAATTGCAAAATGCAAATTCTCAATTGCAAATTGCAATCAGACCAACTCCACCAATTTGCAATTTGAAATTCGCAATTTTCAATGCAATCTGGTCTTCTTCTCTGTGCCTCTGTGTCTATGGTTAGTTCTTGCATTACGAACCTTGCTGCTTGATTGCCGTTTCTTGCATTCCGGCTACAGCCCCAACCGGCGCAGGCCGAATCGCGGTGGACGTATCGCCTTCGACGAGCCGGCCTTTGTCCAGGTGCACGATGCGCTGGGCCCGTTCGGCGGCGCGCGGGTCGTGCGTGACCAGCAAAATCGTCTTGCGCAAGCTCTTTTGCAATTCGCACAAAAGATTCAATATCTCCTCGGCGGAGTGTGCGTCCAGGTCGCCGGTCGGCTCGTCCGCGACGATCAGGGTCGGGTCCGTGACGACGGCGCGAGCGATGCCGACGCGCTGTTGCTGTCCGCCGGATAGCTGGCCCGGGCGATGGTGCATGCGATTGGTCAAGCCGACCAGATCGAGCGCGGTCAGTACTTGCTTCTGGCGCTCGGCCGACGACAACGGCAACAACAACAGCGGCAACTCGACGTTTTCATAGGCCGTCAGCACCGGCAGCAGATGGTAGAACTGAAAAATGAAGCCGATGTTGCGCGTCCGCCAGCTAGCCAGTGCCGCCTCCGACATTTTGGAAATGAGCTGATCGCGAATCCAGACCTCGCCCTCGCTGGGCCGGTCCAGACCGGCGATCAGGTTGAGGAGCGTTGTCTTGCCCGAACCGCTAGGCCCCATGAGCCCGAGAAACTCGCCTTCGGGAACTTCCAGGCTCAGGTTTTTCAATACGTCGATCTGCTCCTCGCCGCGCGTGAAGTATTTATGAACGCCGCGGACACGGACAATGGGTTGACCCTGCATCAAAACACCCTCAATACAAGAAGAAGATTAGGATTAAGATTACGATTAGGATTCCAAATTCTAAACTCCGTCTTGATCTTAATCCCTGCCTTTCACATCTTCGCGACTCACTGGTGTTTCTTGTTATAAAACACCACAACCGCGCCCATTTCGGGGCGAAGGTACATCCCCGCTTCCTCCTGCGGAATCATGATCTTAACCCGGACGGGAACCGCCCCTTTGCCCCGGTCGGCCATCGGCATGATGCGCGATACGAAGCCTTCGTAGCTGCGTTCTTCAAACGCTTCGGCCTTCACCTTGCACACTTGCCCTTTGAAAATCTTCGAGATGTCGCGCTCGGCGATGGCCAGGTCCACTTCCATGTCGGCGAGGTCGGCCAATTCGCACAGGCTGGCAGCGAGGCCGTTGGAGAACGCCGCCGGGTTTACCTGGTTGCCCTCTTCGGCCTTTTTACTGAGGATGGTGCCCGTGATCGGCGCTTTGACAATGCACTGGTCGAGCTTCCATTTGGCTTTTTCCATTTCGGCGTTGGCCTGATCCATTTCGGCTTTGGCGGCGGCGATGCGCTCGTCGCGCGGGCCTTTGCGCAAGAGATTCAGCGTGAATTCCAGGCGCTTGAAACGAAAGTCCATCGACTTGTACGCGCTTTCTGCTTCCTCGTATTCCTTGGCGGCCAGCGCGTTGGCGCTGCGCAAGGCCTGGCTGCGCTTCCATTCCTGCAATGCCTGATCGCGCTGCGTCTTGGTGTCGTCCAGGTCGGCCTGGGCCTGGCGGATTTCGTCCTCGCGGTATTTCCACAATTCTTGCCAGCGGTGCTTGGCCGCGTTGGCCATCGCCAGGGTGCGATTGTAGTCTTCGCGGAATTCCTTGTCTTCGATCTTGGCGAGGATGAAATCCTTGTTGACGTGATCGCCCTCTTTGAAGTTAAGCTCAATGACCCGGCCGCCGACTTGCGGGCTGACGAGAATCTGGCGAACCGGGACGATATAGCCTTTGGACTGTGTAACGAGGTCGCCGGACACCGGCGTGGAGCCTGGATTGCGCGTGGATTGTTTCGGCTGCGTCTGGGCCGCATTGGGCTGCTTGGCGTCGTCGCCCTCATTGCCGACAGCGTCGTTGGCCTGGGCCTGGTCGTTTGCTTTCCAGGCGAAGTAACCGGTGCTGGCGGCGAGCACGACGCACAGGATCCAGGGCACGAAGCCAAGACCCAACCCACGTTGGGGCCGATCCAGCAGCCGGAGCGATTGTACTCGTTCCGTGAGCGACAAGCGGCTCCCTGCCGGGGCTTCGTGTTCGCTATTCGCCGATTCGCTCATGTTGCACCCCACGACTGACAGCGCGACCGTTGGTGCGGTTCGCTTTGACGTTATTCGAAGAGAGGCGGCCGTTCTTTTTCGAGTCCGTGCGTGTGCGTGGCGTCTCGCCCTCGCTAGCGCGTCGGGCTAGTGTTGCATCGTTCGTGCTTGGCGCTTTGCCCTCGCTAGCGCGTCGGGCTGGTGTCCTCGTTCCCAAACTCCCGTTTGGAAACGCACCATCGCGAAACTCCGTTTCGCCGGACTTGTCCGGCCACAAATAAGATTGCAACATGTCGAGACAAAGGCGGGCGGTTTCCTCGGCGTCGAAGGCCTCCGGATCGACGAGGGTTTGCATCGCCATGCCGTGAAAGATCGCCTGCACGAGCGTGGCGACGGCGCGCGGCGACACTTTGCGGGCCGGCGGATCTTTGGCAAGATTATGCGATAAATGGCGCGTGCCGTGGCTGCGCCATTCTTCATAGAGCTGGGCGAGACGGCGGCGGAAATCGGCGCGATGGCCGATCTGCGACAGGAACGTGTATTGCAGCGCCCCGAATTCGGGATGGGCCGGCGGCTTCTGCATCACGAGCGCCAGAATCTTCGCCACCATGTCGATCCAGCGAATCTGATCGAAGGGAAAGGCGTCGTTGCGCCATTCCAGATCGCATTGCCGCTGGCACATCATCTCGACCGTGCGATCAAAGACCGCCAAGAGGATGTCTTCCTTGGCCTTGAAGTAATAGGTGAGCTGGCCGCGGCTCATGCCGACTTTTTTCTCAATTTCCGACAGGGACAAGCTGGGCAGCCCCTTCTCGGCGATGACGGCCACGGCGGCGTCCACGATTTGCTCGCGGCGGATCGCGCCGATGCTGATGCGATTGGTCGCCATTCGTTCATCCGGGAGAGGGAAGGATTAGACCGTTCGGTATATTATTAGACCGATTGGACTAATGGTTTCAAGAGGAAACTTGGAATTCCTTTCCGTTTACGTTTCGCGCTCGCTTGTTCCCAGCGCCGATGCGAGGCATGAAGCGAGCGCGAAACGTGAACGGGTGCGCGAAACGTCAACAGGAATGCTTGCGTTTCACCCTCGTTGCCATTAAGGTTGATTCCAATGGATGTTGTGTGCATTTCCTTGGGATGAATACCATGCGCCGCCTCATTGTCCTTGCTCTCTTGTCGTGTCCGGCGCTTTGCGCGCAAGCAGGCGGAACGCTGCAAGAAGGCCGGCAAGCGCTCTTGCGCGGCAACTACGGCGAGGCCAAAGAGATCTTTGAAGCCTTGCTCAAGGAGGGCAAGTCGCCGGCGGCGGCTATCGGCCTGAGCAAATCACTCGAAGCGGTGGGCGAATACGACCAGGCGGAAAAAGTCGTCGCGCAGGCTTTGAAAGATCTGCCGCAGAGCGCCGACTTGCACGCACGGCTGGCGGAGCTTTATTACCTCCGCGGCCGCTGGGACAAAGCGGAGGCGGCGGCTCAAAAGGCGCTCGCGCTCAACGACGAGCATTTCGCCGCCCGCTGGGTCCTGGGCCAGGTGCTGCGCGATCGCGGCGACCTGGACAAGGCCGACGAGGAGTTTCGCTGGTTCATCCGCACCTATACGCGCCGCGAAAACGACGACCGGCCGATCACCGATCCGGACGAGCTCCTGATCGTGGGCTTGGCCGGCTGCGAGCGCGCCCGCTACCACAATCTTTCCGATCAATTCGAGTTCATCCTGATCGACGTGTGGGGCGAGGCGGTCAAGAAGGACAAGAACTTCTGGCCGGCGGAATACGAGGCCGGGCGGCTCTATCAAGAGAAGTACAACAAAGGGGCGGCGCATCGGGCCTTGGAGCGAGCGCTGGCGATCAATCCGCGCGCCGCCGAAGCTTTGGCCGCCAAGGGCGTGTCCGCGCTGCAGCGCTTCGAGACCAAGGACGCCGAGCATTTCGCCGAGCAAGCGCTCAAGATCAATCCGCGGCTGACCGAAGCGCTCCGGCTGCGGGCCGACCTGCACTTGTTCGCGGGCGATACAGCGGCGGCGCTCAAGGATCTCGACGCCGCTCGGGCCGTCAATGCGCGCGAGGAATCGACCTTGGCGCGCGTGGCCGCCTGTTTCCTTCAGCAAAAGAAACATTCCGAGTTCGCCGCCCTCGTCAAGGAGGTGGAAAAACATAATTCCAGGCCGGCGGTATTTTACACGGAGCTCGCGGACTCATTGGAAGATCGCAAGCACTTCGACGACGCCGAAAAGTATTTCGTCCGCGCCATGGATCTTCAGCCCAAGCTCCCCTGGGCGCAGAACGGCCTCGGCCTCTTGTACATGCGCCTGGGCGAAGAGGACAAAGCCCGCAAGGTGCTGGAAAGAGCTTTCGAGATCGACAACTTCAACGTCCAGGTCAGCAACACGCTCAAAGTCCTCGATCATCTGGAAAAATACGACACGCTCAAGACGGAACATTTTCTTTTGCGCTTCGACCCCAAGAACGACAAGATCCTGGCGAACTTCTTGGCGAAATACCTGGAGGACATCTACGCCGAGCTGGCGGAGAAGTTCGACTACCGCCCCAAAGGCCCGATCCTCATCGAAGTCTTCAACAAGCATGAGATGTTTAGCGGCCGGGTCGTGGCATTGCCCGACCTGCACACCATCGGCGCTTGCACGGGGCGGATGGTGGCGATGGTGTCGCCCAGGGATAAGTCCAAGGTCATCGGCAAGCCGTTCAACTGGAACCGGGTGATGCGGCACGAATTGGTGCACATCTTCAACCTCGAGCAAACAAAGTTTCAGATACCGCATTGGTTCACCGAAGGACTGGCGGTCACTTTGGAAGGCACGGGCACGCCGCCGGGCTGGAAGTCCCTGTTGGCCGAAAAGATGCAGGAGGACGACCTCTTGAACCTGGACACGATCCTGCTCGGGTTCATCCGGCCGCGGACGCCGGACCAGTGGCACCAGGCGTATTTGCAAAGCCAGCTTTACGTGGAGTATTTGAGCAAGACGCACGGCGAAAAAGCGGTGGGCCGGTTGCTGGCGGCATACGCGGACGGGCTGGACACTGAGCAGGCGATTGAAAAAGTCTGTGAAGTCAAGAAGGCGGAGTTTGAGAAGGGTTATCGCAATTTCCTGCAAGAGCGCGTGGACAAGGGGCCCAAGAAAGTCGCGCAGCAAGCCCTCAGCCTCAAAGCGCTGCAAGAGGCTCATGCGAAGAACCCCGAAGACGGCGACATCGCCGGCCAGCTCGCCGACCGCTATCTAGCGACGGGCAATCGCAAAGACGCGAAAAAGCTCGCCGAGGAGGCGCTGCGTCTTAAGCGTCATCAGCCGCTCGCTGCATACGTGAAAGCGGTGCTGTTGAACGATTCCGGCGACAGCGATCTGGCGCTCGAGCTGTTGGAAGCCGCCGCGCGCGAACCGGATTGCAACGACATCAAGCCTCTAAAACTGTTGGCGCGCATCCAGTTCGAGAATAAGAAATTCAGCCAAGCCGCGGAAACCCTGGAGCGTTGCCGCAAACTCGACCCGGACGACTCCTCATGGCTTCGGCAGCTTGCCAAGATTTATGACCAGGCCGGCGAGACCCAGAAGCTTGTCTCCATTCTCAAAGACGAGGCCGCGCTCGATCCGGACGACCTGTCCATACGTAAGAAGCTTGTGCAACACTTGAAGGGCAATCACGCGGACGTGGAGAAGTACGCGCGCCAGGGACTGGAAATCGACGTGCTCGATACGGTCTGTCAGGAAGCAATTCTGGAGGCGCTCGCGGCGCAGAACAAGGAGAAGGAGCTGCAGGAAATGAAAAAGCTCCTGGAAAAGTGATCCCGACCGGCGTCAGGTGTTTAGGTGCAAACCGTTTACGTTTCGCGCGTTTACGTTTCGCGCTCGCAGGGCCAAGCGAACGCGAAACGTAAACGGCGCGAAACGTAAACAATCATGGAGCATAAAGGTTGAACCTGAAGGAGTTCCAGCGGTTAATTCAAGAGACCTACGGCGCCAAGGACAGCCGTCGCGGCGTCGAAGGCACCTTCATGTGGTTCTCCGAAGAGGTCGGCGAATTGGCCACCGCCTTGCGCAGCGGCAGCCACGAGGAGCGCACGCACGAGTTCGCCGACGTGCTCGCCTGGCTGGCCACCTTGGCGAATGCGGTCGGCGTCGATCTTGATCTGGCCGTCCGTGAAAAGTATGGCGACGGCTGCCCCGGTTGCCATAAGATTCCCTGTATCTGTAATCAGGCGGAGAAGCCGTGATGCGTCATTACAAAGCGGTGTTGGTGTTGCTGGGGCTGTTGGCGCTGGTTTCCCCGCTCGCCGCCCAGGACGACAAGAAGCCGAAGTTCGTCGTCCAAATCGACAAGGTGCAGCTTGGCTTCCGCTCCTTCGACCCCAACGCGGTCACGGGCCAATTCAAGATCGGCATGTGGATGCCGGTTTATGTCGAGGTGACCGCGGGGCTCAAAGGCGTGAAGGTCGATCCGAATGATCCGCCCTACATCCAGATCGAGAGCATCGACAGCGAAGATGTCGGCACCATCTATCGCATTCCCGTGATCGGCATGGAGCCTTTGGAGACGCGCACGTTCATCGGCTACACGAAGCCTGGCCATAGCATGCAGCAATCGGAGCTCGTCAAGGTGTCGATGTACTACGACGGCAGGACCTACACTCCGCGCGGCCAGGTCGGTCAACCGTTCTTCGAGCTCAACTCCGCGATGTATTTGTCGCTGGGCTCGCGCATCCCCGACATGCGCGACGCGTTGGCGCGGATCAACCGGCAGTTCGTCGGCGGCGACAAAGGCGGCCCCATCATGCCGGGCCAGCCACAGGGTCAGGGATTCGACCCAGGCGACGACCCGCGCGCCACCGGCCATCGCTACGCTTGCTTCGAAATCGACCCGGCCAAGCTTCCGGACCACTGGATCGGCTATCAAAGCGTCGATCTGGTGTTCTTGAGCACGGACAAGAAGGAGTTTCTGTCAAACCTCTTAAAGGAAGCCAATAAGCCGCGACTCAGGGCCCTTGCGCAGTGGGTGCGGCGCGGGGGACGCCTGGTTATTCCCGTGCACTATCAAACTCAGGACCTGCTCGAGTCCATACTGAAGTCGCCCGTCTGGCAACCGCTCGTGCCCGTCATTCCGCCCGCGCTGCCGGGCGATGTCAAGGCGACCGCGGTCAAGCGTTTGACGGACATTGAAAACTTCGCCGGCGTCGGCCTGGGCAAGCCCTTTCCCGCGCACGGCGCCGATCCCATTCCCATCGCCAAGCTCGATCCCGGCAACGTGGCGCCGGGCATCTGGGAAATCCGCGCCAAGGTGACCGAAGACGGCCGGCCGCTCGTTACGCGCATGCCCTATGGCTTGGGCAATATCACTTTCGTCGCGTTCTCGCTGGATGGTCCGCCCTTCACGCAGTGGGACGGGCGCGCCGATTTTCTAAAGACGTTGATCAGCCTGACCGCGCCGCGCGTCTCTCCGGTCGCGGAAATGAACATAGGCGGCGGCGGCCGCTTTCGCGGCGGCATGGGTGAAGGCGGCGGCGGCGACATCACCTCCGAGCTCCACCGCCAGCTCGATAACTTCGACGTCAACATCGTGCCCTTCGGCTATGTCGCTCTCTTCATCATCCTGTACATCCTGGTCGTAGGCCCGCTCGATTACTTTGTGCTCAAATACGTCTTCAAGAAGCTGGAGTGGACCTGGATCACGTTTCCGGCCGTTGTGCTCGCGGTCAGCGTGGCCGCTTACTTCACCGCCTATGCTCTCAAAGGCAACGATCTCAAGATTAACAAAGTGGACGTGATCGATATCGACATGCGCAGCGAACTGGACGGCCAGTATCAGCCCAAGCGCGCTTTCGCCTATGGGCACTCGTTCTTCACGATTTTGAGCCCGCGCATTCAGAACTACACGGTCGGCATCGAGCCGAACCCGGCTTTTTGGGCCGCCAAGTCTGAGAAACCGCTGAGCGCCGACCAGGTCAGCTGGCTGGGCCGCCCGGAGTACGACGGTCCGGGCGCGATGGGCCGCTCCGGCACGCAAGGCTTCTTCCGCAGACCGTATCGCTTTGCCGATGACGCCAGCGGCATCGTCGGCGTGCCCATTCCGGTATGGACGACGAAGTCGTTCAACGCGTCGTGGGAGACTTCGCTTCCAAGCTTGCCGTTCCAGGCAGCGCTGCAGTATCCGACACGCCAGGCCAAGCTGCGCGACGTGCAGTTGACGGGAACGATACAAAACAACCTGGGCGTGGACTTGGAAGACGTTTGGATTCTCTATGGCCGGTTCTGGTATCCCATAACCGGCGGTTTGCCCAAAGGCAAGGAGCCGGTCAAGGTGGAGCTGGAACGCAAGAACCAGGAGATGGAAATGAACGCCTGGGTGTCGCGCGGCGACGGCCAAGAAAGCGGCCCGCGCGACGTCGGCTTCCAGTCGGTGCAGGGACAGTACAACCCCACCGGACTGGTCAAGCAAGCGCTCTTCTACGAGAAATTCGACGTCGGCAACAGCACGCGCAATTTCGCCTTGAAGCCGCTCGACCAGAGCTGGCGCGTCAAGGAGGAGTTCAACGACAAACAACGCGGCGGCGTTCGTGAAGCCATCCTGTACGCACGGGTTCGCTTTCAACGCGGACCGGCCGAGACCATCGCCGCCGGCCAAAGCATGCCGACGCATCTGTGGCTGGGCGGCCTCCCCTTGCCGGGAGAGACGCGACCGACGTTGGCCGGCACCATGGCCCAAGACACTTACGTGCGTGTGATCTTGCCCGTGTCACCGTCCGTGGAGAATTAGTTAGAAACCGCAGATTCACGCAGATGCACGCAGATAGTGAAAACAGTGTCCTACCGCCCTCTGTCTGCATTTATCTGCGTACATCCGCGGCTGCTACTTTGCCATTTGAAGGATAGACCTTGTTATGATCGAAACCCGCGACCTGACGAAAATGTACGGCGATCTCTACGCTCTGGATCGCCTGACGCTGCGGCTGGAAAAAGGCGACGTCTACGGCTTCATCGGCCCCAATGGCGCCGGCAAGACCACGACCATGCGCATCCTGGCCACGCTCCTCAACCCCACCTGGGGCGAAGCGACCGTATGCGGCTATTCCATCTATAACGGCGCCAAGGACATTCGCCGCGTCATCGGCTACATGCCGGACTTTTTCGGCGTCTACGACGACATGAAAGTCATCGAATACCTTGAGTTCTTCGCGGCCGCTTATCGCATCAAGGGCGCGGAACGACGCCGCAAGTGCGAACAGGTGCTCGAACTGGTCGATCTGGGCTACAAGCGCGACGCCCTGGTCACCAGCCTGTCGCGCGGCATGACGCAGCGCCTGGGCCTGGCCCGCGTGCTCTTGCACGAGCCGCAGGTGTTGCTTCTGGACGAGCCGGCGAGCGGCCTCGACCCGCGCGCCCGCATCGAAATGCGCGGCCTCTTGAAAGAGCTGCGCAACATGGGCAAAACCATTCTCGTTTCCAGCCACATCCTCCCAGAACTCGCCGACATCTGCAACAAGATCGGCATCATCGAGCGCGGCAAGCTGCTCTTTGACGGCGACGTGGAGTCCGCCATCAAACAGGTCCGCCAGCGCCATCGCCTCACTCTCGTGATCGGCGAGGGGCGCAACCTCGACGCCAAGGGACTCATCGAGCAGCATTCCAGCGTCGATACTGTCGAGCACAAGGAGGAAGACGACCACCTGATCGTCACGCTCCGCGACGGCATCAGCGACGGCAGCTTCCTGGCGGAAATGCTCGTCAAGAACGGCTATCGCCTGAAGATGCTCAAGGAAGAAGAAATCGACCTGGAAGACGTGTTCATGGGCATCACCAAAGGCATCACAAACTAACCGCGTCGAATTTGGGACAACCACGCGCGACTAATCCGTCGCCATAACTTCTTGCTGTCAAAGGGAGTTTCAGGATAGGTCGCGCGACACACCCACACCCCCCCCTTCCGTGCATTAATTTGTAGACTTGAGTCTTTAGTCCGCCGGCACAAGCCACGCCGCCGCGGTCAGCACCATCATGATCGCGCCGAACGACACCAGGCCCAGGAACACCGCGATGCCCAGGTGCAAGCCGAGTGTTGAGATCGCCATCAGCTTGCGCGTCGCCTTGGGCCACACCAGAAACGCGTAGGCCAATTCGATGCCAAGCGAGCCCCAGGCGGCGAGCTTGGCGAGCATGGGCCAATGCGCCAGCCATTCCATGTCGAACTGGCGAAACTCGGGCAGCATCGCGGTCTTCCAGATGACTTCGCCGTCGAGCCACATGTAGGGCGGCGTCAACGCTTTCTCCAAACCGCTGCTCAAATACACGATGCACAGATGAATCTGCAGCACCCGCAAGCCCAGCCTTGCTTCCCAGGAAGGCGTCGCGCTGGCCCGGCCGCTCGCCACATCCAGCGACCAGGAGTTTCCGACCGGGAAGAACATGCAATAGAAAAGGGCGATGTGGGCGAAATCATCGACGCCGTACAGCGACGTCCGCACTCCCATGAACAGGATCAAGTGAGTGAACCAGGCGAGCGCCGCGGCCATTCGGCTGCGCCAACCGAACAGCAGCATGGACAATCCTGCAACATAAAGGACAAAGACGCCGCGGACCACGAAGGCTTCGGACAGCCCCAGCGGCACAAGCGCCGCGGTCAGCCAACCCATGCGCGGCACGCCGGGCACTACCATCGTGTCCGCCAAGGGCCATTGCACGATGCCGCGCGGGCCGAACAGGTCGAGCACGCTGGCGGCGACGGCCAACGCTTGCACCAAGAGCACGCCGGCCAAACCGATGCGTAGGGCGGCCAGCGGCCTTGCCGACGCCGGCTCGAGCGCGAACTTCAGGAACGCCTCTTTCACCTTCTGCGTCTTACCTGCTGCTATTGCGAACATGGTCTTCTCCCTTGGCGAGCCGAACGCCGTAAGGCGGCGGGTTGCTACCTGGCAATTACAATCCAAACGCGTCCTTGCGGAGAAATGCTCTGGTGTACGTTGTCTTCCATTCGGGCCGGACGCCGGCGCGGAACTCTTCCATACTGCCCGGCTCGTATTGCTCGAACTGGACGGTGACCTGATGCGCTTCGGGATGCCGGCCGAACATGGTGGCCGCCCAGTGCGCCGCCAGGTAGTCGCCGTAGGTGATGATCATGTACAAGCTGCCGTTGTAGCGCATTTCCGCTTCGTGGTTGCCGGACTTGTCCAGCGTGTCGGTCCACACGCGGCCCGCTGTATCGTTCATATGGAAGGTGACTTTGCAGCCGGTGCCGACGCTCTTGAAGAAGCCGTAGCGGTTGTGGGCGCCGGAGATCGAGCTGTACCAGCGCACGGTGTCGCCGGCCGGATTGCCGACGCCAGGCAGCGGCAGGCCAAGCACGTGATAGCCGACGAGCAACAAGTGCCCGGCCGCCAAACAAAGAAAGAGTTTCTGTTTGCGCGTCATGGTTACTCCTCCACTTCGCTCGCGTCGCTGTTTGCAACCTGCATCGTCTCGTTGGTGCTGGGCAGCTCGAAGCCAATCACACTGTCAGGCGACAGGGCGATAGTCTGGGGAGCGCTGAACGTCAGCCACGCCGCCAGCGCGACCGGGGCTACAATCAAGGCAAAGATCAGTTTGTTTCGCATAGCCTTCTCTCCTTGGTTGATTGCGTTATCACAAAGCAGCGGCCATGCCGAAACCTGGTCGCACGCAGCATTTGAGTCGTAAGTCTATATCAAGATAGATTTTGTGTTGTATCACTTACGTTGAGGACCATTTGGAAACGGGGGCGATTCGTCTCAAGATGATTTTCGTTGTCATCAAAATGAAACAACCCCGAGCCGGGGGACCGACTCGGGGTCGTGGGTATGCCATCATAGCCTCACGGTTACGATGGCCCTCAGGGAAGAGGTCGAGCCCCTCTCGTCGTTTAAGTAGATCGGGCCTGGAGACCCGTCCTACAAGAGGGGGTTGGGAGGGGTTACTCCGGCAGATAGAAGGTGAAGGTTTCCATCGCCGGGGCTAGGTAACGCCGCTCGCCGCTGGCGTCGGCGTCCACAGTCCAGAGGTCGTTCTCCGCGTAGCCGGTCCAGGACCGCGTGGCGCTGCGGGCGACCAGACGCATGCGGTTGGCCGAGAGCAGATTCATGCCGTCGTTGAGCGTGAACTCGGCGCCGGGTTCCAGCTCGAAGCTGAAGACCTTTTGGAAACTATCGGGCATATCAGGCAACCACGTCCATTTGCCGGTCGCCATGGTGTGGTAGAGCACGAGGAACTGCACCTTCTCCTTGGTGTCGTTCTTGACCTTGAGGTTCTTTTCGTAGAAGTAGGTCATGGCCGG
This sequence comes from Gemmataceae bacterium, assembly GCA_022616245.1. Taxonomy (GTDB): domain Bacteria; phylum Planctomycetota; class Planctomycetia; order Gemmatales; family Gemmataceae; genus JAKEFD01. Next base: position 450 of record JAKEFD010000335.1, on the reverse strand, counting down.
CGGTTGCTCGACAACCGTTGTGCCTTCCACGATGGTCGTGCCGCCTTCAATGATCGTGGTCCCGCCGCCGATGACAGTGTCTCCGCCCCAACCGAACCACGGTGGCAGATAGCCCCAGAAGCCGGGCCACCAGCCTACGTGATGGTGGTGATGATGCGTGTGATGGTGGTGATGCATGTGGTGCGGAGGCAACACGAAGCCGACCTTGGGATCGATGATCTTGGGATTCACGATCTTGGGGTCAACGACTTGCAGCACCTTGGGGTTAATGATCTTGGGGTCGATTACTTGCGCGAATTTCGGGTTGATGATTTTCGGGTCAACGACCTGCAAAACCTTGGGGTTAATCACCTTAGGATCGATCACCTGGGCGAATTTCGGGTTGATGATCTTGGGATCCACCACCTGCAACACTTTGGGATTGATGACCTTAGGATCGATCACCTGGGC
>JAKEFD010000334.1 GCA_022616245.1 Gemmataceae bacterium | reverse complement strand
GCGCTCAAACAGCGCATCGCGCGCACATTGAAAAAAGATCACCACCGCTCCGCCTACCCGGTCACGCCGCGGCCGTTCCTGGTGACGCGGGACGGCATCGCGCCGTCGGATGAGACGTAGAGTATTTTTCCCTAAGTCGTTGTCGCGAAAGACCGTTGCAAGATTGATTGCGCGGCACACCCACCCGGGTCTTTCTCAATTACGTTGTTTTGCCATCGAAACCGGTTGACGATTCGGACCGGGAAGGGGGGGGTGTGGCTGTGTCGCGCGACCTATCCCACAACTTCCTTGCCCTCAAACAAGTTACGGCGACGGATAGGTCGCGCGGGTCTGGCACCAATCTCGTCACTGGGCAGGGACCGCAAAAGGCGAGATGAGATAGAGCCGCCTAGACCCCTTGCAATAATCCGGTTATAAGCCTCTCCCCGCAGAGAGAGAGCATTTGTGGCCAAACCGCGACGGCTGACGCCGGCGTATGGGACGCGCTTGGGCAAGGCGTACAAGGGCGATGCGTTCGCCGTCCTGCCGACGCTGGCGGACGAGTCGGTCGCGCTCGTGTTCACGTCGCCGCCGTTCGCGCTGCGCCGACAGAAAGCGTACGGCAATGTCAGCGCCGCCGAGTATGTCGATTGGTTTTGGCCTCTTGCAGAACAGATTCACCGTGTGCTGCGAACCGACGGCAGCTTCGTCATGGAGCTGGGCGGCGCCTGGAACCCCGGCAGCGGCACGCGCTCGCTTTTTCCGTATGAACTCCTGTTGCGCCTGGGCAAGCTCTTTCACCTGGCCCAAGACTTCTACTGGCACAATCCGTCGCGCTTGCCCTCGCCCGCCGAGTGGGTGACCATTCGCCGCACGCGCGTGAAGGAAGCGGTGACTTCGATCTGGTGGCTGTCGAAATCGACCGAACCGCGCGCGGACAATCGCCGCGTGCTGGTGCCGTATAGCAAGTCGATGAAGCGACTACTAAAAGACGGCTACAAGGCGGCGCTGAGGCCGTCGCAGCATGAGATCGGCCCGCACTTTCAGCGCGACAACGGCGGCGCGATACCGCCCAACTTGTTGACGGTGCCCAATACGCGCTCGTATGACGAGTATCTCTTTCGCTGCCGCAAGGCGGACTTGCCGATTCACCCAGCGCGCTTTCCGCCGGAACTGCCCGACTTCTTCATCCGCTTCTTGACGGACGAGGGACAAACCGTGCTCGACCCCTTCGCAGGCAGCAACGTGACGGGGCAAGTGGCGGAGACGCTGGGGCGCAAGTGGATAGCTGTTGAGATCAACGGAGACTATGTCGCGGGTTCGAAACTGCGCTTTGCAGCCTGAATTGGATGGACGGACAGGTCCATTCCTTCGCGAGCGATATTGCGAACGCGAAACGTAAACGAGCATTTATGTGGAATAGACCCATTTGCCAAGTATCTGCGCCGGCACAATGAGTAGGGCCAGGCCCAACCCCGCTATGCCGACCAGGGCGGTCGCGAGCACGGCGTCGAGCAACACCAGGCCCAAGACGGCGCGTTTCACCGCGGCCTGAACGCGCTCTGGCGACGATTGCTGGATGGCTCGAAATACGGTGTGGCCGACATAAAAACCGAATGCCGCCAACAGGTAGGGAAAGAACACACTGGTGTGGAGGTCACGGCCGGCGTGCTGCGCCAAGGGCGGCACGGTAAGGGCCAAGAGCAGTGCTCCGCCCATGACGCCGGCGCCCACAAGCAACTGGCCTTGGCTGCTGGTCGCCGCTTCGGTGCGGGCGAACCAGGTTACGCCGACAATGTAAACGCCTACCACCAGAGCCAAGAAGAAGCCCCACGCCCCAATTGGCTGTGCCGCCACGGATAAGCCAAGCAAGACATTCAAGAAGCGGCACGCGCCCATCGCGAACGGGCCAGCTAAAGTGCGTTTGAAATATCCGTCATAGGAAAGTATGGTCGCCGCGAGCGCCAACGCAATCCAAAGCGCCTGCCAATGTCCGCCGCCGATCCCGTCGGCGATTGCCGCGCACAGGACGCCGGCCGTCATGAACCCAACGCCCAAGCCCATGCCGGTCGGCAAGCTGACTTTGCCGGACGCCAGCGGGCGAAACGGCCGTTCGCGCTTGTCTTGCTCTATGTCGAAGTAATCGTTCCACACCATGCCGGACCAGTACAGGCAAGTCGAAGCCAGCGCCAGGAAGAGAAACGGGAGCACGCGCTCGGGCAGCGCGGCGGTCACCAGCGCTGCCAGGCCGATGTCCGCCCAGACCGTGAACACATTCGGCAAGCGCACCAGCCGGGCAAAGTTGAGGAAGCTCATCATGGGCATTATCTTAGACTGGATCGTCGCCGTCCGCCTTCTTCTCCAAGCCCAAAGCCAATAGGCGGCTTCGCAAAGTCTGCCGGGTAATGCCCAAGAGACGGGCGGCTTGCGATTGGTTGTCGCGGGTGTGGCGCAGCACTTCGGCGAAAAGGACTTTCTCGAGCGCCGCGATGAGTTCGCCGTAGAGATTGTCGGGTTGCTCCTTGAGCCGTTGTTGCACAAAGGCGACGACGTCGGGAAAACCGGCGGGCGCAGGCGCGGAATCCTCGTCCTCCAACGAAGGCGGCAGAAAGTCCGGAATCAGCACTGGCCCGGTCGCCTGCAGAATGGCCTGTTTGAGCACACTCTGCAATTCGCGGATGTTGCCGGGCCACGCGTAGGCGCGCATTTGATCGATGGTCTGCTCAGCGACGCGCATCGGCTCTTTGCCCAATTCCTGACAGTAGCGCTTGAGAAAATGCTCCACCAACAGCGGCAGATCATCGAGGCGTTCGCGCAAGGGCGGCAACTTGATCGTGTAGACATTGAGCCGATAAAACAAGTCCGAACGGAAAGCGCCTTCGGCCATGCGCTTTTCCAGATCGCGATTGGTGGCGGCAATGACGCGGACATTGGTCCTGATGGTGTCATTGCCGCCGACGCGCTCAAAGGCTTGGTCCTGCAGCACGCGCAGGATCTTGGTCTGCGTCAACGGCGTCATATCGCCGATTTCGTCGAGGAACAGGGTGCCGCCGTCGCATTGCTCGAACTTGCCGATGCGTTTGCGGTCGGCGCCGGTAAAGGAGCCTTTTTCGTGCCCGAACAGTTCGCTTTCCAGCAATGTCTCGGGGATGGCGGCACAGTTGATTGCCAAGAAGGGTCCGGCGGCGCGCTTGCTGTAGTGGTAGATGGCGCGGGCGACCATTTCCTTGCCGGTGCCGCTTTCGCCCAGGATGAGCACGGTCACGTCCTGCGGCGCAACCCTGCCAATGGATTTGTAGATGCCCTGCATGGCGGAGGAATGTCCGACCAGGAGTTCGCCGCCGCCGGCTTGCTCTTCTTCCTCGAGCACGGCGGGCACGCGCATGAGCCGGCTGATCTCGAACGCTTTCTGCACGAGATCATTGAGGTGGTCCGGGTCGAGCGGCTTGACAAGGTAATCGAACGCGCCCAGCCGCATCGCCTCAATGGCCGTTTCGGAAGTCCCGTAACCGGTGATGAAGAGCACAGGGACTTTCGGGTCCACCTGGCGCAGGCTGCGATAGGCGTCGAGACCAGACATGTCCGGCAAGCGCACGTCAAGCAGGACGGCGTCGGGGCGGTGCTGCGCGAACAGGTCGAGGCCCTGCTGCGCGGATTTTGCCGTGTGCAGCGTGACCTTGTCCCCTGGAAACGCGAAGCGCAGGCAGTCGAGAATCAAGGGGTCATCGTCGATCGCAAGCAGCGTGGACATGGGCTGCCTCTGGGCATTTTCGTACCGTCGTGGACAATCCACCGAATCGTTGCAGAGTTGAATTGTAACACGTTTTCGGCTTCTGTTATCGTGGGGCAAGCATTCCTGCTTGCCCGGCAAACAAGAATGTTCGCCCGTCGAAACAGGAAAACTACTTCCTATTGCAGCACTTTGGCCAGAGTTTGCAGAAGTTGCTCGTCGGAATACGGTTTGGCGAGGAACGCCTTGGCGCCGGCGGCGGTGACTTCGGCGACGCGGTTGGCGGCATGCAAGCCGCTGGCCGCCGCCACGCGAACGTCCGGTTCCAGCTTGCGCATCTCGGCCAAAGTGGCAATGCCGTCCATTTCGGGCATCATGACATCCAAGAAAACCGCCCGGATTTCCGCGCGGCGTTCGCGAAAAATGTCGAGCGCCTCCACGCCGTTTTTCGCGGTAAGGGTGCGATAGCCGTTGGCCTCCAAGAAAGTTGTCGCGGTGAACCGAATAAACTCCTCGTCGTCCACGACCAGAATAAGCTCACCCCGTCCGCGCGGCGGCTCTTTGGCGGCGGCCTTGGCGTCTTCGGCACGCGGTCGCTCCAGCGCGGGCAAGTAGACGTTGAACGAGGCGCCCTGATTCGGTTCGGAATACACGCTAATGAAGCCGCCATGACTGCGAACGATGCCCACCGCGGTGGACAATCCCAGCCCCGTGCCTTTGCCGGTTTCCTTCGTGGTGAAGAAGGGATCGAAAATCTTGTCGCGGATTTCTGGGGTCATGCCTGTCCCCGTGTCCTTGACGCGAAAGAGGACATAGTCGCCGGGTTTGGCGTCGGCATCCACGAGCTGGTACTTGGCGTCGATGTGGATGTTCTCGGCGCTGATGGTGAGGACACCGCCGTCGGGCATCGCGTCGCGGGCGTTGACGCATAGGTTCATGAAGACCTGCAAGAGCTGCGTCGCATCGGCGCCGATGACCCAAAGATCGTCCGGCAGCAACAGTTGCAATTGAACGGATTTAGGAATCGTGCGCACCAAGAGCGCGTGCACTTCGCGCAGCACCGTCTTGGGCTCGACGGGAACCCGCTGAGTTTCCAGGCCGCCGGTGAACGCGAGCAACTGCTTGATCATGTCGCTGCCGCGCTGGACGCTGGCCTGGGCAGTCTCGAGCAGGGCCTGGCGTTCGTCGTCGGGACGCGGCTTCTGCAGCAGCTTGACGGCCATGAGGATGGGGGTAAGGACATTATTCAGGTCATGCGCGATGCCGCCGGCAAGCGTGCCGATGCTCTCCAGGCGCTGGGCGCGGAGAAAGCGAGCCTCCATCCGCTTGCGCTCGGTGACGTCGCGCATGAGCACCAGGATCGAAGTGCCTTCCTTTTCAGTGAACGGACAGGACGTGATCTCGACTTCGCGCGCTTTGCCGTCCAGTCCCAGGATCTTTTGCTCCAGAGTGGGCACCTGAGCGCCTTGCTTGAGCATGAACGCAATGCGCTCGCGCACGACCGCGTGGAATTCAGGGTGCACGAATTCCATCGGGGACTTGCCGAGGATCTCGGCGGCGCTGCCGCCAAAGATGACTTCCGCGGCGCGGTTGACAAAGAGAATCTTCAGATCGCGTTGAATCATGATGCCGTCCGGACTGAATTCGATCAGCCGGCGATAGCGTGCTTCCGACGCCAACAGATCTTGGGTCCGCTCTTCGACTCTGCGCGTCAGCTCCTCGTTGAAGATCTGCAATTCCCCTTCGATGGTGCGCCGTGCTTTGAACTCGCGCAACAGGAACACGACGGACAGGAGAATGATGATGGTTCCCAAAGCGCTGGCGGCCACAGTCGTCAATACTGCCGCCTTATAGCGTCCTTGCGCTTCGTGGGCGCGCTCGGTTACGACGCCGGTTTCAAACGCCCGCAAGTGCTGGAGCTCCGCGCGGATTTCAGTACGCTGCTTCTGGATTTCGTTGGTCCACTCGATCTGCCGGCTCAGCATTTTCGCGTCGGCGTGCTCGAGTGCGCTACTCATTGCGGACAGATTCTTGTCGAGCTTGGGACGCAGTCCTTCGAGCTGTATTTTGGATGTGGCTTCGGGGACGAGGGCTTGCAGCTTTTCGAAACGAATGGCCACCGTGGGATGGAGTTCGTCGAACATGCGCCGAAAACTCGCCGCGCCCGTCAGCGCGAAGCCCAGGCGCGCGTTTTCGGTTTCGTACAGCGCCGTTTCCAGTTCCTCCATGGCGACCAGCACTTCCAGCGCGCTTCGGTGCTGCTCGAAAGCTTGCAGCAATTGACGCATGCCGCGCACGGTCAGCCAGCCGATCGCGGCCAACAGGATAAGCGCGACCACCAGGCAAGATAAGTACCAGCGTTCCAGACGCACGGGACGATCCTTTGCCAGGGTGTCAAGAGAATAGTCAGTTTTTGTGGCCTGCATGATTGATTGCCTGTAAAGGCGGCTGGTGCTAATCGTTGCAGCAACTCTTGTTCCTCTAGGAGTTTATTACCATTATTACTTGGTCGCTTGTTAACCGCCTGGAAAATCTTTGGTTGGCACACAACCTGCTTTTCATCCTATCTCACTTTGGTGCAAAAGGCGGAACATGCTGACTTGGCACAGACAACATGAGCTGCGACAACATGATCGCAGACCCGGAATCTTGGTGGTGGACGACTTCGGCTGCGTGCGCGACCTCTTGCGCATCGTCCTACAGCATGCGGGTTTTCGTGTTTGGCTCGCCCAGGACGGGCCGCAAGCGGTCGAGCTCTACAAAGAACATGCGAGCGAGATCGACTTGGTTGTCCTGGATCTGGCGCTGCCGGTATGGGACGGCCTGGTCACTGCTACCTGTCTCACGCAAATCAACCCAGAGGTGAAGTTCTGCATTATTACAGGCACGCAATCCGAATACACTCAGCGCGAGATTCTGAGCTACGGCGCCTTGAAGGTGTTCTACAAGCCGTTTCCGCTGGACAAGTTCGTGGCATCCGTACAAGAGTTGACGGCTGAGCTTGCCGTTGCCTGCTAAAGATCTTTCTCGAAACGCGTCAGGGTTTCCTGTCCCAGTAGCCCCGGTCCGCCCAGTTGCGTGTAGTGGCCGGTCAGTCGTGGTCCCGATTCGATTTGATAGACGGAGATTCCCGCCTGTCCCTGACTCACCCAGGACATGCTAAACACATTGCCTTTGCGTATGCCGATGCCGACATAGCCAATCGCTTTGCCCCTTCGATAGGTGACGAAATACGCGTCGCCGCGCCGCTCGAACACTGCCTCCGCTGTTTGTTTGGTGCCGTCAATGTCGATGGACTCCGCCCGATAGGTGCCGGATAGGTCCGGCTCGTCGATCTTGGACCGGACGCGCTTGCACACAACCAGCAGCAGATTCGCGCCGGGCTTGGTTTTAAACTCCTTCGGACGCTCCTGCCCGAGTGCGTCATAGCATAATCGTAGGGTGTCGCCATCGAGCGCGAAAATGCCGAGCATCACTTCGCCCCGGTTTTGACCCTGCTTGACCACGGCATTGAAAGACTTGGGGCTCTTGGTTGGATCGAGCTTCATTTGCCCCATTTGCAAGATCTTGTTGTTCGCGCGGATGAAAAACGTATCGGCGCCAAAGAATAGCGTACGCCCCTTCAGTTCCTCCGGCATCGTTTTCTCGCCGTCCTCTTCGAGCGATTCGAACTGCCACGCGCCTTGAAGCTTGATAAGTACTTGATGGGCGGCCAGCTCGCGGGGCGAGGGCGGCTCGATTTGGCTGGGGACAAGCGCCGCGAAGAGGCCGAACAGTTTCGTCAGTCCCATGGGGGCTCCTGGTGCGTGAGAGCGCGCAACGACACGAAGTCGCACTGCGGTCTCTATGCGCTTTGTAACAGAGAGGGCGTTTCCGGAAAAGAGAAAACGGCAAACCTGGAGAAAACTGCAGTCCATGTTACGATAGAACCGCGCCGCGCATGACCCGCAAAGGCCGATGCGCGCGGGACTTTTTCAGCTCTTCAACAGGAGAACATTATGAGCGCGAATCGGTGGACGTTGCTCGTTGCACTTTGGCTGTTGCCGGCAGTCTGTGCCCAGGAGTCGGTCCGCGACCTGCGCGGACCCGGGCAGCACGGCGCGTTTCTCACGCAGGGCCAGCTCGATCGCTGGGTTTTTGAGGGCGAGAAGGGCGAGACGATCATCGCCCATGTGACCAGCAAGGAATTCGATCCGATTCTGGAGCTGGCCCGGACGGACGAAAAAGACGACAAAGTTCTAGTCGAGGTGGACGATCCCGGCAGCGAAAGCCGCTTCTCGTACCGTCTGCCGGAAAAGGGCCAGTACAAGATTCGCGTGCATGCCTACAAGTATCAGGGCGGCGGAAACTACCTGCTCAATGTCCGGCGCTTTCAGGCGAACCCGCTCGCCGTGGGCAAACCTGCCATCGGCACATTCGACCGCGCAGGCAAGAGCTTCTACTTCTTTCAGGGCTTCAAGGACCAGATCCTTGTTCCGGACCTCAAGGGAGCGGCCTCCGGTGTAGTGCTCGACCCGAAAGGCCGCGAAATGAAGGATTGGGCCGGTGCCGTGCGCATTGAAGACGACGGCGAGTGCTGCCTGGTTGTTTCCGGGCAGCCGGACTTCCGCTTCGACCTACTCTTGCGCGAGGCCCGGCGGCAGGACCTGGCTCTTGGCAAGGACTTGGCCGGCAGCCTCAAGCAAGGCGAGTCGGAGGTGCTTAACATACAGGGGAAGCCAGGAGATTTCCGGCTTCTGGAGGTAGAGAAAAAGGGTGAAGTGCTGGCGCGGCTCATGTACGCGCCGCTGGACAAGAAAGGCGGGAAGAGCATCGCGCGACCGGGCGACCGGCCGGAGATCGAGTTCTTGCCGGTGGCCAGCCGCGGCGGCCGCCTGCGCTACGCCGCGCTTTTGGGTCGCGAAGGCAGATACCAGCTGCAACTGCTGGCTCGGACCGCCGCCTCGTACAAGGTGTCCATGATGGACCCGAGCATTCCGCTTGCATGGGGCAAAGAGGCCGGAGGAAGTCTGCCTGTGGGGGCCGCCACGTTCTACAGTTTCCAGGCCACACCCGGCCAACTTTTCCAGGCCAGCCTTGCTTCGAAGAATTTCGTGCCCGTGCTGCGCCTCTACGACAAGAACGGCACTCTCGTGGGCCAAAGCGAGGACGCTGCCGACGCCCTGGAGGGCCGCATCATGCACATGGTCGTCAACGAAGGTCAATATCGCTTGCAAGTTTCCTCACTCGGCGACGGTGGCGGCGGCGACTTCCGGCAAACACTCACGGAAACCAAGCTCAAGGAATTGCCCATGGGCGGCCGCGGCCAAGGCGTCGTTCAGCCAGGCGTCATGGATTTTTGGGCTTTTGCCGGCGAAGAAGGCAAAACGGTGTTTCTCAGCGTCCGTTCTGCCGCCTTCGATCCCGCAGTCAGCGTGCGTAGTCCCGACGGCGTACACTTGGCCGCCGACGAGAAAGGCAACGCCGCTACCGGTAGCCTGCTCGCCCCCAGGCTGCCCAAAACCGGACGCTACACGGTATGGCTCTCGTCGCGGCGCGGGGCCGGAGGGTATACGGTGCGACTGATCGATGGGGATTAGCCCTAGCCACCAGATTCATAACAGATACGCGCAACCTTTCCGTTGCCGTAACTTGTTTCACAGCAAGGAAGTTGTGGGATTGGTTGCGCGACACACCCACACCCCCCCGTTCGTTATGAATCGTCAACCGGTTGCCATGCTTAAACGGTCACAATGGCCAGAAGAAAAGCCAAGTTACCAGGACGAAAATCGGCAGCAGCAAGAAGATCGAATACGCCATGTAGCCAAAGAATGAGGGAGTGCGGTAGCCCATGGAATCTGCGATGGACTTGACCATGAAGTTTGGTCCGTTGCCGATGTAGGTGCTGGCGCCCATGAAGACAGCCCCACAGCTAATAGCTGCGAGAATGTGCGGCTTTGCGATCATCAGCGAAGCAATGGGCTGGTCGCCCGCCGCAATGGTCGTGAAGGCCAGATAGGTGGGCGCGTTGTCGAGAAACGACGACAGGCCGCCCGTGTACCAGAAATACTGCCACGGCTCGGTGATGCCCAGCTCTTCCCCATGTCCTCTGAGAAGCTCTAACGCCGGCACCATCGTAATGAAAATCCCGATGAACAATACGGCCACTTCAATAATTGCTCCCCAGGTGAACTGATTCTCTGCGCGGTATCGACCCGGCGTGAACAGTAAGGACAACACGGCCATGGCAAGAATCACGATGGCGGGCCAGGGCCGCTGGAGAGTCAGATCGGGGCACTGGAAGAACTGCATGAGGAACCCCTGCACCTCTTGGGCGAATGCTTGCGAGGTCAACAGCGCGGCTGCCAGGATGCCCGCCAAGAAGAGGAAGTTGCGCTTGCCGCGCAGCCGCAACGGACCGCTTTCGACCTCGGTGGGAATAGTCGAGGGCACGTTGGGCTCGCGGAAATAGGCGATGCCGTCCCAAACCAGAAAAAGAGTCAGTACGCAGCCGTTCGCCACGAGCCACTGCGGCCAAAGCTGGATGGTCCAGAAGAAATCGATGCCGCGCAGGAAGCCCAGAAACAGCGGCGGGTCGCCCAGCGGTGTCAAGAGTCCGCCCAGATTGCTCACGGAAAAGATGAAGAACACGGGCAAATGGCGGTTGTAAACCCGGTGTGCATTGATACGCAAGAACGGACGGATCAGGAGCATGCTCGCGCCGGTAGTGCCAATGAAATTAGCCAACACCGCTCCCGTCGCGAGAAGGAAAGTGTTGGCCATCGGCGTCGGCGCGACATACCCCTGCAGTACAATGCCGCCGGCGACGGTGTACAGCGACGCCAGCAAGATAATGAACTCGAGGTATTCGTCCAGCGCGTGTTTCAGGGCCGGCATGCCGTCCTGACCCTGCCATTCTTCGAAAAAGTACAGGTAGGCCACGACGGGTGCGGCAAAGAGCAGCGACACCAGTGCTTTGCGAAAATTGCTGTGCCAAAAGTGTCCGGCAACAAGCGGTAGGATCGCAATCGACAGGAGCAAGCCCACGAACGGCGCCACCGACCAAACGTCCACGTTCAACGGGTCATCGGCGGCCCAGCAGACGCCAGGCCAGAGCAGCAATCCCGTTAACACGAACCCGGCGCGCAAGCTTGGGGTCGTTAGCGCGCACAGTGCTATCACAGGGCGTAGCATTCCGCGTCTCCTTATGGAGAGATTCGTTAACGCCGCCGCGGCATTTCCATTCATTATTGAAAAAGTCCCAAGCCTTTCCACGCGCGCAGGTCGACGAATGGCGCTAAAGGGTCGATCGGCCCAGGCGACAGGCTCGGGGCCACGGCAAATCGCGCCGGCAGCTGCCAGAGAGGAATGAGCGGCATGCGCTCGTACAAGTGCGCGTGAATACTGTGCTGCACGTCGCGAACGGCTGAGAATTGACGATGGCTGAGTGCGGCACGCAATAGACTTTGCAGCGCGGCATCGTTTTCGTAACCGAGAAAATTCGAGCCGCCGGGCCGCAGCGCTTCCGGATGCGGATCGAACAACGGCCACAACGAAAAGTAGTCATCGGGAAAATCGAAGTGGTGATAGGCCAGGTCGAAGTCGCGATCGTGAATCGCTTGGCGCATCTGGGCGGGCGGCAGCGGCACGAGCTGAATCTCCAAGCCGCCGTCCGCTTCGGCAGAAATCTGCGTTACTTGTTGGGCCAGACCGGAACAAGCCGCAACCACTGCCGGATCGTTGTTTGGATACTTCAGGGTCACGCGGATCTTGCCAAGCGTCTTGACAGCTTTCTTCGCGAGCGACACGGCCAATTCCGGCTGCAACGGATCCTCCGGCACACGCGGCGGCGGACTGACAGCCCAACTCTTGACAGGAAACGGACTCGACAGGATTGCCGCTTGCTTGTCACCGCCAAAATGCTCTTGCAAGAGGCGGCGGCGGTCGATGGCGTGCGCCAGGGCGCGGCGCAAATCCGCGCTGGCCAAGGTCGCTTTGCGATGATTCACCGCCAGGAAATACACACGCCGCGCGTTCACCACGCGCAACTCCAAATCTCCTCCTTTCTGGACAGCTTCGGCCTGAGCAAGAGGCACGTTGAATACCATGTGCGGCTTGGGTTCATGAAAGTCCCTGAGGGCGTCCTTCCAGGCAAAAAGCCGAACTTCACGCAACGCCGGAAAGCTCGCATTCATCCGGCCTTCGAAGTTCGGATTGAGCGTGAATAGGGCGTACGTGCGGCCGTGCTCTTGTTTTTGACCCGCATAGACGAATGGTCCGCTGCCGACCGGGTTCTTGGCGAATTCAGCGTCGTCCACACTCGCCAATGGCTTGCCACGCTGCTGATGAGGCAAGAGAAAAAAGGCAAATGGCGCTAGAGGATCGGGCACTCCTTGCCGAAATCCCACGCTCATTCGCAACGGATTGCTGTCTATCTGCGGCGTTTCGAGCAATTCGCGCCAACGAAACGTGCCCGCTTGTTTCTCCAGCAACGCGTTATGGCGCAAATCCAAGGCAGTGACGCGCGCGCCGTCGGACCACCAAGCATCGGGGCGCAGACGTAGCGGCAGGCGCGCCGCCGACAGCGCGCCCCAATGCGCCAAACCGGGGCGATAGGACCGTCCCAGCGCCGTGCGCTCTTCCGGAATCACTAACCGCTCGAACAATAGATCGAGTACATAGCGTTCCGCGTCGGACCGCGCGGTCGCCGGCGAAAGATTCTGGGGCAACTCGCGGACCGCAATGTACAGAACCTTGTAAGTGTTCTTCCTGCGGGCCAGCTCCGCACCGAGTCCCGGAAGCTTCGGCCAGAGGGCATATGCTTCCTCCAGAAGCGCGACACCGGAAGTTTCCGGCGCATTCTGCGCTTGTTGAAGAAGGGCCAGAGCGCGATTCTTCAGTGCCTTGCGCAGCGCTTCCGCCGCCGGCGCTTGCGGCAGGTGTTGATCGAGAATCCAAAGAAGCGGTGGCAGCTTCGACCATTGCTCATCTTTTGCGAGCCGAGCACCGATGTCTTCAAGAAGCGCGGACACCCGCTCGCGCACAAGAGCGGATTCGCGCTGCGTTTTCAAGAGCGACGCAACGCGCTTCAGGACTGCGGCCCGTTCGTCGTCGCTGGATGCCGCTTTGGCGCGTTCTGTCAGGGAATCGAGCTGCGCTTGCATCAATCCCTTCGCAACGACGGCCTCCAGATCTTGCCAAGGGTTGACGCCGAGCGGCGCGGCCGACCGCCAACTGCGGTGGAAGCGCGCCAGCGCCAGAAGTACTTCTTCCATTGCGCGCAGCTTGTCGCCGAGGGAGTGCGCGTTGGAGTTTTCGCGCCAAAGCTGGATGCGTTCGAGCGCGATTTCTTCCCAATAGCGGATCTCTTGGACATCGTCGCCGGGCAGCAACAAGCTCTCTTCGGGCTTCGCCAGGTCGTGCACCGTCAACGCTTTCACGAAAGCTTTGGGCCGGCCTGGAAATCCTTGGAGGGGACGAACACGCAGGCTGCGCCGGTCCTTGAGGATGACCTCGTCGCAGCAGATCGAAAGTTCGCGCAACAACTCCGCTGCCGGCGCGGATGGCGGGCTGGCGTCGAACCAATAACCCAACAAATCGGGAGTGGTGCTTTTTTCCTGCGCCGTCAAGCCGCCGGCCAGAAATGCCAGAAGGATCAGCGTCCATGTTTTGTGCATAGACCTCTGCATGATTCAAGGATTCCTACATTCTATCGCGGCAGTCGCCGGCCAACTTGCGGTTCTTGCGCCAGGCCGGTATAGTGAGGACAACTCCCCTCGTTGAGGAATCGGGCGAATGCCGCGCAAGACCAACAAGAACGCCGTCGTCGCGTTCAAAGTCGAGAAAAACCTGGCGGACTTCCTCAACCGCTTGCCGAACAAAAGTGCGTTCATCCGCAAGGCAATCGCGGCGCAAATGAACATGGCTTGCCCTTTGTGCAAAGGCACTGGGCAAGTCAGCCGTTGGGTGCACGAGAACTACATGGACTTGCTGCACCGCTGGAGCGAACGACAGTGCGACGGCTGCGGCACCGGCATCGCCTTTCCGGACGACCCCGGCAATTTGGGCCACGCGGAGCAACATCGTCTCGAACAGTTTTTCAAGGGCGGCCCGCTATACTGCGATCCGTGCTTCGACAAGACGGCGACCTGCAACGATTGCGGTTGGCACATTGCCCCGGAAAAGGTGGCGGAGCACCACAAGAAAGTACATCGACACTGATATTCGTAGCCGAATTCAGAATTACCGCAGAGGCGCAGAGAGCCGCAGAGTAAAGACAAATAGCGTTCTTAGTTGGTTTTTTCACTCCGCGTTCCTCTGCGCCTCTGTGGTTCACCTGTTCGGTCTGACCGGAACTCTGGCGAGTTCCGCTACTCATGCCAAAAGCGCCCATCCGCTGGTCCACCGAACGTCAGGAAATCCCCCGACTCGATGAGACACTTTGCACAGGCTGCGGGCGCTGCGTCGTCTTGTGTCCAACCGACTGTTTGGCGATGCTGGGTCCAGGATCGGTCCCGTGGCTACCTCGCCCAGATGACTGCATCAGCTGTTCACTATGTGTCTTGGTGTGTCCAACGGCGGCACTAGAAATGGCGGCAGAAATGGATGTTGATGTCTGAATGGATTGTAACTATCTGTCAACAAATAGCTTACGATAAGTATTGTGCTGGACGAGGTTCGAGCAGTTTTTCTTTGAATATGAACCGCTGATTATGTAAAGTTGGGAATCCAAAAGAATTGCGTCCAAAGCGCGCAAGTTCGCCCGGTCGGAACGTTGCTTCACCAAGGAGAAGCACATTGCGTTTTTCCGGACGAGGAAAGTCCGGCTGGGATGACTCATGATTCGGCGGGCTGTCAGTTTGTCTCTGGTCCTTGTATTCGGGGGCCTAATCCTAAGCGATGGCGAAAGCCGCGCCCAAGGCAAGCCGCAGCCCCAGCAACAGCCGACTTCTCCCAGCACCGGTATCGGTTTCAAGAACGACTTCAAAGTTGCCATCATCGTTCAGGGCTGGAGCGTTGTGAACGGACAGCAACGCAGGGGCCAGCCACTACTCATCAATCCGGGCAAGGTCGCGTGGGACAATAACGTTCCGTCGCCTGGGAAACGCTACTACTCGGTTTACGACGCCAACCAACCGTCCAAGGTTTATTTGCGTGACTTTGCCGTGCCGGTGGCCCTCGTCGATCAATTCTTTGCGGTCCAACCGGTGGCGGGAAACGCCGGGCGTGCCGCGTTGCAGAAGCAACCCGTCCCGAAACAGTAGGCTTGCTTACCGCTGCTGGAGCGCCTGAAAGCGTTCCGGCGTGTCCAAGTAAAACAACAGCACCGCTAAGTCCGCAGGATTAATCCCACTGATGCGACTTGCTTGTCCGAGACTGGCAGGTCGGATCCTGTGCAGCTTCTCCTTCGCTTCCATGCGCAGTTGCGGGATCGCGAAATAGTCGAAGTGCGGCGGAATGGCGCGCGACTCCATGCGCTGAAAGCGTTCCACCTGGGCGGCCTGGCGATCCACGTAGCCGGAGTATTTCGTCTCCAGGATGACTTGCTCCAGCGCTGTGGCGGAAAGTTCAAGCCCGCGCGCACCGGGAGACATTTCGCAAAGCTGTTCCCATGTGGTTTCCGGCCGGCGCAGGATGCGCTCGAGCGTATCCTGGCCCACGCGTTGCCGGCGCAGATAATCGAGCGCGGCGGCGATGCTTCGTTCTTTCTCTTCGAGCCTCAGCCAAGCGTCCTCCGACACCAGGCCGACGCGGCGGCCCAGCGGCGTCAGCCGGCGATCCGCGTTGTCGTGCCTTAGGAGCAAGCGATACTCCGCCCGCGACGTGAACATGCGATAGGGCTCGTCCACGCCTTTGGTGACGAGGTCGTCGAGCAGCACGCCGATGTACGCCTGGCTGCGATCGAGAATGAGCGGTGGCTCGCCCTTGATTTTGAGCGCCGCGTTGATGCCCGCCATCAGCCCTTGCGCGGCGGCTTCTTCGTAACCTGTCGTGCCGTTGATCTGCCCGGCAAAATAAAGTCCTTCGACGCATTTTGTTTCCAGCGTCGGCTGAAGCTGTGTCGGCGGCGCGTAGTCGTACTCGACGGCATAACCCCAGCGCAGTATCTCCGCCTTCTCCAGGCCCGGAATGAGGTGGATCATCTGTTCCTGCACGTCGTTTGGCAGGCTGGTGCTGATGCCGTTGCAGTAGTATTCGAGCGTGTTGCGGCCTTCGGGTTCCAAAAAGATCTGGTGGCGTTCTTTGTCGGCGAAGCGCACCACCTTGTCCTCGATCGACGGGCAATAGCGCGGGCCGCGGCTGGCGATCTGCCCTGAGTACATCGGCGCCCGTTGCAAATTCGCCCGGATCACTTCATGCACCCGGTCGTTCGTGTAGGTGATGTGGCAATCAAGCTGCGGCTGAGTGATACGAGTGGTGGCGAAGCTGAAGGGCCGGGGATCGGCGTCGCCCGGCTGCAGCTCACACCGAGCAAAGTCGATCGTGCGGCCGTTGAGCCGGCACGGCGTGCCGGTCTTGAAGCGCGCCAGCTCAAAGCCGCAAGAGGTGAGACTGTCGCTGAGCGCCTCCGCGGACTGGTCCCCTGCCCTGCCCCCGCGCGTCTTGGCCTCGCCCATGTGCATGAGCGCTTTGAGGAACGTGCCCGTGGTCAGGACGACTGCGCGGGCGCGATAGAGAATATCGCCGCGGGCAAGGACACCGGTTACGCGCTGAAGGGGTGCCCCCTCAAACAAAACCGCTTCGACAATTTCCTGACGCAGCGTCAACCCTGCCGTCTCCTCGACCCGGCGCTTCATCTCGAACTGGTAGGCCTTCTTGTCCGCCTGCGCGCGGGGCGAGTGCATGGCGGGGCCTTTGGTGCGGTTGAGCATGCGGAACTGGATGCCGGTCGCGTCGATGCACTTGGCCATTTCGCCGCCCAGGGCATCGATCTCGCGGACGATTTGCCCCTTGGCGACGCCGCCGATGGCCGGATTGCAACTCATCTGGCCCACGGTGTCGGCGTTCATGGTCAAAAGGGCGGTGCGCAGCCCCAACCGCGCCGCCGCCAGGGCCGCTTCAATGCCCGCGTGCCCGGCGCCGACCACGACGACGTCGTAATCAAAGATGAGACCAGCCATGATGGAGTTATTCTAACCACGGATTAGATGGATAGATTTCCAACCCTTTTTTTTATCCGTGTCAATCTGTGTAATCAGTGGTTAAGATACGACCACGCCAGGAAAACGAGCGACTCCATTTTTCGCCCTTTCTTCTCTACAAGCGCCTACCAGTCTAGTCGAAGTTGGTTCTTCTCGCCAAGAGGTTGCCCCGCCTCTATCGCCGTGGTAAACCAACCTCTGTTTGTAGGACGGCTCTCCAGGGCCGTCCGGACGGGCCTGGAGACCCGTCCTACGAATTGCATTCTCCTCTTGCAAGAGCTCACACCATGGACCTCTTCCAGCAAGCTCTCGATGGCTTTCGCACCATCGACGCCGATCCGTCGCTCAAAGAACAAGCCGGCAAAAACTTGGGCCGCTGGTTGACCGATCCGGAGTTTGCCCCCTATCGGCCGCAAATCGACTGGCTTATCCAGACCAAGCAATGGTCCGGGCTCTTGGACCGCTTCTATCAAATTCTGCCGTT
>JAKEFD010000333.1 GCA_022616245.1 Gemmataceae bacterium | reverse complement strand
ACTACGCGGTGGCAATGCAACAGGCCCAGACTGCCGAGCGCGGGATGCACGTTGTGGCTATTGACCGCCACCAGGTGCCCGGGCACTTCCACAATCGGCTTTTGGCCGCTGAAGGCGAGTATGTTGGGGAAGGCAATGGCCGTGGGTCGATCCCCGAGGCTCGAAGACGCGCCTTGAGGCGTGGATCCATCCATGTCGAGCACGAGTATTTGTTGAATGAGCAGATTGACGACGGCGACATCCTCAGCCTGGGCCTCCAGGAGAGCCGCATGCGGAGAAAGGCAGTGCGCCCGCGTGTCGCCGGCATACCAGCCGCGTTCGCGCAAATTGATCCAGCGTTCGAGAGCGAAACGCAATGCCAGCTTGCCGGGCGTTAAGTCGATCGCTTCCTCCAAAGGAGTATACTCCGGCCCTTTGCTGATTTCGGCGACGATCGTACCGGGTGGCAGGTCGATTTCGCACGTGCCGTCGATGTACGCGTACTTCTTGTCGCCAATCTGAACATTGCCGCCAACGTCCTGGTTCGGACCGGTGGCGAAATCGGTAAGCCGGCCGAACGGCGCGTAGTATTTTCCCGCCCCATTAGTGAAGCGCACGCGGCACGGCGTCGGTTTGCCGGTGGCGGCGTCGTTGACGCGGACGTGGACAGTTTGAAGGTTCGTAGTCACGAGGAAAAAGACAACAGTCCCGTTTACGTTTCGCGCTCGCTTCGACTGTGCAGTTACTCATTGCACGGTCGGAGCGAGCGCGAAACGTAAACGGGTTTTGACTATTGATATTTCGCGCCGGCGCTTTCCAGTATCTTCTTGAATGACTCGACGGCTTTGGGAAATAGCTCCGGCCCGGTCACGCCGCCGGTCGGACCGCCGCCCAACAGGTGCGGTTCCAGCGTCGCGAAGCCTTCGTAGCCCATCTTCACCGCGTCGGCGATCACCCGTGATATCTGTCCTTCGCCCTCGCCGGCCAGGCTGCCGTGCTGGGCCCCTTTCTTCCAATCCTTGATGTGAAAATGCCGCGTCCACTGTTTGGTTTTTTGCCAGCCGTCCCAAGGATCGTAGCCGCAGAAAACGTAGTTGGCGGCATCGTAGACGGCAAAAAGCGGCGGCTCCTCAAACTGATTCAACACCGTGCTCATAAGGTCAACCACGCGCTCAGGCGCGTCGCCGTAAATACGGTGCTCGTTTTCATGCAACAAACGCACGCCGGCTTTCTGGGCGAGCCGACACTTTTGCCACATCCGGTCAAGCACCTCGCGACGATAATCGCCGCAGTCATCCCACTCCATGTCTTGCGGAGGGTAATAACTGAAAAGGCGGATGTTGGGCGTTTCGAAGACTTTGCAAAGCTCGATAGCCCGCTTGAATTTGGTCAGATGCGGCTCGAACGGTTCGTCGATGCGAATCTTGCCGATGGGCGAGCCGATGGCGCTCAGCTTGAAGCCGTTCTTGTCCAGGAGCGACTTGAACTGCTGAATCTGCAGATCGCTCAGGGCCAAGACGTTGGTGCCGAGAATCGAACGGAACTCGATGTGCCGGACCCCGCACGATTTCAGGACATCGATTTGGACCTGTGGATCGGGCGCGATTTCGTCAGCGAAAGCGCTCAAGGTGAACATGGATGCCCCTCACCCCCGACCTCTCTCTCCCCAAGGGCGAGGGGAGATTGGGTAGTTATTTCCTCAATTCAATAAGCGGCGGCACGAGCGCCTTGGGCGGCGGCGGTTGCAGCGGTTGCGTCACGCTGGGTCCCGTCACGAGGACCACGGTGTCGGTCTGGATGGCCCTGAGGTAGACGGGATCGACCGGTCGGCCGTCGGCGCTAATGAGCACCACGCTGCCGGCCTTCAATTGCTTGCCGACTTCCTCCTTCGTGAGCTTTTTGCCCCCAGCCGTCTGAGCTTGAGTTTTTTCCAGGGCATACACGACTTCCACCATCCGCGACTCTTGGCGGTGCACGGTGCGCATGACGGTGATCGCTTGCCCGTTCACATTCACGGATTCCGGCACGTTCACCGCAACCTGGACGGCCTCCAGGCGGCGCACCTGGATTGTGCCCGCCGCCGGCTCCACGCCGGAGACAACCGCGAAAATCGGCTGCGGTCCGCTCGGGAATTCCGGCCTCTCCTGGACCGGTGGCGGTACAAACAACAACGCGGCGGAAAGAATTGCGATTTGCATAAACAGTCCCTTTCAAATCTTGCCGACTATGGTGAGCTTCGCCTTCTCGGCGATGAAGGCCCGTTCGCCGCCGGTGAAGCGAATCTTGATCTTCCGCAACGCGCCGTGGCCGCTCACCTCGGTGATCTTGCCGCGGCCGTATTTCTCGTGCTCCACGGTCATCCCTTCGCGATAACTCTTACCCGGTCCGTCGCCGTCCCTCTCTTTCTGGCGTTTGAGCGTGGCCAAGTCAAGCCCGGCGTCGAACCATTCCTTGCTGGCCGCCGACGTTTCCTTGCGCCAGTAGTCGGCGGCGCGATAGCGATTCGAACTTTCGGAAAGATCCTCGTGCGCCACGCCTTCGTGCGGCAGTTCGGACAGGAACATGCTCGGCACGGTGTAGTTGATCTGCCCGCGGAATTCGCGCAGCTTCACGTGCGTCACGTTTAGCTCTTCCTTGGCGCGGGTCAGGCCGACGAAGGCTAGCCGCCGTTCTTCCTCAATGTCGGCGTCGTTGGCCAAACTACGCTCGTGCGGCAACAAGCCCTGTTCGCAGGCCACCATGTATACGACGGGGAACTCCAGCCCTTTGGCTGCGTGCAATGTCATCACCGCCACGCAGTCTTGCTTGTCGTCCCAGCCGTCCACGTCGCTGGCAAGCGTGATGTTCTCCAGAAAATCAGCGAGCGTGCGGCTGTTGTCCTCTTCGTGGAATTGACGGGCCGCGGTGATGAGCTCTTCGATGTTTGCCAAGCGCTCCTGATCTTCCTCCTCACCGCTGGCTTTGAGCATCTTGCGATAGCCGGTGCGGTCGAGCACCTGGCGAATCACTTCGTCCGGCGTGGCGGACAGGAATTTCTGCAGCTCTTGGATCAGGATGACAAAGCTCTTGAGCCCCGTTGCGGCCTTGCCTTTGATGGCCGGAATCTTGTCCACCTCGGCGGCGGCAGCCAGCAGGCTCAAGCCGCGCGGCTCGGCATAGCTCGTCAAATGTTCCAGTGACGTCTTGCCGATGCCGCGCGCCGGCTCGTTGACGATGCGCTCAAAAGAAACGTCGTCGCGCGGATTGAGGAGCAGCCGTAAGTACGCGAGAATGTCCTTGTTTTCCTTACGTTCGAAGAAAGCCAGACCGCGCACAATCTGGAACGGCACCTTTTGGCGGATGAAGGCGGATTCGAGCATGCGCGTCAGGGCGTTGATGCGCATGAAAATGGCGAAGTCGAGGTAGCGCCGCTGGCCCGATTGCACGGCCGCGCGGATGCGCTTGACAATTTGCTCCGCTTCCTCCACACCGTTTTCGAATTGCAACACGCGCACCGGGCCGCCCGCCGCATTGGCCGTGTGCAGCGGTTTGGGCTTGCGCTGGCGATTGTGCACGATGACGCTGTCGGCCGCGGCCAGTATTGTCTTCGTGCTGCGGAAGTTCTCGGAGAGCGTGATGACCTTGGCGTCTGGGAAGTCGTTTTCGAAGTCCAGGATGTTCTTGATGTCGGCCCCGCGCCACTTGTAAATCGATTGATCCGGATCGCCCACGACGCACAGGTTGGGATGATCGACGGACAAGCCGCGGGCAATGGCGTATTGGGCTTTGTTCGTGTCCTGGTACTCGTCAATGAGCACGTAGCGAAATCGGGCATCCACTTCGGCACGAAACTCCTGATCGTTCTTCAGTGCCAGCGCCGGCCACAACAAGAGGTCGTCGAAGTCAAGGGCGTTGGCGGCGCGCATCTTCTTCTCGTAGAGGGGATATACCTTGGCGACCACCTGCGAAAAGTAATCCTTGGCCGTGCCCGCAAACTTATCCGGCGTCAATAGCTGGTTCTTCGCCTTGCTGATCGCGCCTTGGATCGTCTCCGGCGTGAATCGATTGTTGTCGATGTTGGCCGCGTCCAATGCGGCTTTCACCATACGCACGCGGTCGGCTTGATCGTAAATCGTAAAGTTGCGGTCCAGTTCGAGCCGTTCGCCGTATTGTCGCAAGAGCCGCACGCCGAAGCTGTGAAAGGTGCTGATCCACACGCCGGCGTTGGGCAAAAGGGCGGCCACGCGCTGGCGCATCTCGTTGGCGGCCTTGTTGGTGAAAGTGATCGCCAGGATATGGTAAGGCCGGACGCCTTGGGCGATGAGATGCGCCACCCGGCAAGTGATGACGCGGGTCTTGCCGCTGCCGGGCCCGGCGACGATCAGGAGCGGACCGTCCAGGTGCAAGACGGCTTCGCGCTGGGCGGGGGTCAGATTGGCGAGATAGGTTTCCGGATCGAGCGGCGTGCGCGTCATGCGTCAGTTTCCTTGTTCCTTCGAGTTGAACAAAACCATTGTACACGCGGCGCGCGAACTTGCTAAGATTACGCGCAATGCAGGAGACATCATGAAGTCGAGAGTTGCCGCGTTGCTTTTACTTTTAGCCGCGCTCATTGCTCCCTTGCGCGGCGAACCGCCCCGCGCCATCGTCATCGACGGCAAGTTCGACGATTGGAAAGACGTGCCCGCTTACAAAGACGCCGCCAACAACGAGCACGACACCGATCACAACAAGGCCGACGACAAGCCCAAACGCGTCGATCACCCCGATGTCGATATTCTCGAATACAAATTCACCCACGACCGCGACAGCGTCTATGCCTACTTCAAAGCCCGCGGCGTCATCGGCCGCACCCAGGTCGGCCAGGGCAAACAGGCCGGCCGTTACTACGCCATCGTGACCATCGACGCCGACAACAATCCCGCGACCGGTTATTGGCTGCACGAAGGCGGCTATTACCCCACGAGCCGCGGTTACGACGTCAATGCCGAGATCGAGTGGCTTGGCGGCCAGATCAATACCGGGCATTACATCAACCACGAGTGCCGTGACGAGGCCGAGCTAGCTCAAGCCTTTCTCGACCAATCGGTGGGCCAGTACAAGAAAGATCGGCCCGGTCCCTACAAGGCCGGCTTTGTGCGCTTGGGGCCGGGCACCTACAAGTATTACACCCAATGGGTCTACCACGACAACGGCACGATCACCTTCGTGCGCGACAAGGGCCCGCGCACGCTGGGCATCATCAAGGGAGCGTTGTCTACCGACGGCCACGAGCTGGAAATGGTCATGCCGATGAAAGGTTTTCTCATTGACCCAAAGGGCGAGCCAATCGTCAAGCTGGGCCGCACCATCAACATCTCGATGTCGCTGGAGGCAAGCGGCGAGCTTGCGCCCGGCGGGTGCTGGGCGTCGAACACCGCGCAGCCGATTCGCGGCTATGTGCTGGAGGCGGCGGGAAAGTAGCAAGGCGTGCGTTTCGTACAATGAATCCTCATGCAATCCGATCCCACTCTCGTTCTTGACCTCCTCGAAGCGTTCCGCCGTTCCAAGGTCTTGTTCACTGCTGTCGCTTTGGGAGTTTTCGATGCCCTAGCGGACGGGCCGCAAACGGCCGCCGACCTTGCCGAGGAACTCAACGCGAATCCCGACGCGCTCGAACGCCTGCTCAATGCGTGCGTGTGTCTGCAACTGCTCGATCGGCAAGGCGCGCAGTATTCGAACACGCCGGTCGCGGCGACCTATCTGTGCAGGTCCAGTCCACAAAGGCTCACGGGCTATCTGAACTTTTCGAATGACTTCCTTTGGAACCTCTGGGGCAATCTCGAACATGCGGTGCGCGAAGGCGGACATCGCTGGAAGCAAACGTTCGGCTGGGACGGCGCGCTCTTCTCCAACTTCTTCCGCAATGAAAACGCCAAGCGCGAATTCCTCTTGGGCATGCATGGCTTCGGCTTGTTGAGCTCGCCTCAGGTTGTCGCCGCCTTTGACTTGGGCGGATTCCGCCGCTTGATTGACCTCGGCGGCGCGACCGGGCACCTGGTGATTGCCGGCTGCGAGCGTTATCCCAACCTGCGCGGCGCCGTGTTCGACCTGGCCGAAGCTCTGCCCTTGGCGCGTGAGGTCATCGGCGCGTCGCGCGTGGCGGACCGCATCGACATTTTGGCGGGCGACTTCTTCAGCGATCCATTGCCCCAGGGTGATCTCTACGCACTGGGCCGCATCCTGCACGATTGGACACCAGCCAAGATCCTGAAGCTCTTGACCCGAATATATGAACGGCTGCCGTCCGGCGGCGGCTTGCTGCTCGCGGAAAAGCTGCTGGGTGAGGATAAAAATGGGCCGCTCTGGGCGCACATGCAAGATTTGAACATGCTGTCATGCACCGAAGGCAAGGAACGCACGCTCAAAGAATACCAGTCCCTCTTGACGCAAGTCGGGTTCGCGGATGTGGCGGGGCACGTGACCACCGCGCCTTTGGATGCGGTGTTGGCGAGAAAACGCTGAGCAAGGTACAATCGGCAATCATGCGGCCCGTCACGGTCTGGTTCAACAAAAGCCTGTCCAGCACGTACAACCTGATCGAGACGTTGCGCGCCGCCGCCGCTTCCTTCTCCCCTCGCCCTTGGGGAGAGGGGTCGGGGGTGAGGGGACTTCGCATTCTTTGCACGCACACGAGTCCGGATTTCCCAGCGTTTCGCATCAGTGATGCGAGCGAAGTCGAGCCGCGCGGGCCGACCACGGACGCGTACTTGGATTTCTGTCTGGACTTCGTTCGCAAAAACGGCGTCGATGTTTTCTTTTTGGGCAAGATGCAGCGCCAAATCGTGCGCGCACGGCAACGCTTCGAGAACCTTGGCGTTCGCCTGGTCAATGCTGCCGAGGCGGATGTCCTGGATCTTTTGGAGAGCAAATCCGCACTCTATGCCTCGATTCCGGCGGGACTCGCGCCTGTGCCGGATTATCGCGTCGTCAACACGCTCGCGGAGTTTGACGAGGCGCACGCCTGGCTGTGCGGCCGCCAGCGCACGGTTTGCTTCAAACCGGCAGTGTCAATGTTTGGCCTGGGCTTCCGAATCCTGAGCGAGCGCGGCACGGCGTTGGATCGATTGTTGTATGGCAGCGCCCTGAAGATCGGCCTGCCGGAGACGCGGCAGTTTCTGGGTCAACTGCCAAGATTTCGCGATCTGGTGGTCATGCAGTACTTGCCTGGCCCGGAGCGCAGCGTCGATTGCTTGGCCCGGCACGGCACGCTCGCCTGTTGCGTCGTGCGGCGCAAACCCATGGGCACGGAAGGCGGACAACTCCTCGAAGACAACCCCGCAATCGAAGAGTTGGCTCGGCGCTTGACGGCGCACTTTCGATTGAATGGAATCTTCAACATTCAGTTTCGAGACTGCGACGGCACTCCGTTTCTGCTTGAGATTAATCCGCGGCCGTCGGGCGGACTGCACTACGCGTGCCTGTCCGGCGTCGCCGTTCCGTATTGGGCCGTGTGCTTGGCGCTAGGAAGCGCCCGCCCCGAGGACGTGCCCAGGCCCCGCACCGGATTGCGCGTCGGTCAGGTCAACAAGGCCATCCTGTTATGAACGCCCACAGCGAACAGCGCCTGATTCGACTTCACGCCGGCGCGCTCGAGCTTACTGTGCACCAAGCCGAAATTCCGCTCGATGAACTCTGCGCTTTCGGAAGCCGTTGCAACCCGAAGCGCGGCTTTCTCGTCATCAGCAAAGTGCTCGGCAAGCATATTCCGGTCCGCCCGTCACTCATGCATCACACTCACGAGCTCTTGGCGCGCGCTTTTGTGAGTGCGCCTGGCCCTGCCTTGGTCGTGGCGCTCGCGGAGACGGCTGTCGGCTTGGGCCAGGGCGTGTTCGAGGAGATTTGTCGCCAAAGCGGCCGCAGCGATCTACTGTTTCTGCATTCGACGCGCTATCGCTTGGAACGGCCGGCGGCGCTATCCTTCCGCGAAGGTCATAGCCATGCCACGGAACACCTGCTGTATTTGCCTACCGAGCCGCGCATGCAGCACATTTTCGAAACGGCGCGGACACTGATCCTCGTGGACGATGAAATGACGACCGGCCGCACCCTCGAAGGCCTTGCGGTTGAATACTTGCACATCAACCCGCGCTTGCAAGCGGTGCTGTTTGCCTGTCTGACCAACTGGCTGAGCAGCGCTCGGCACGCGGAAATAGCACGTAGGCTTGGCGTCGGGGTCGAGTTTCATCAGCTATTGGAGGGTTCGCTGAGTTTTGTTCCCGATCCTGCCTTTGAACCAGGACCAACGCCCAACGTGACCGGCCGCGACGATTTCAAGGATGCGTACTTGGGTGTCGATAGCGGCCGTCTGGGTCTGTGCGGACCTCAAACGCCGGATGTCGATCACCTCGTGCATGACGCGGACCTGGGCGGGGGCGAGCGCGTGCTGGTTCTCGGCACCGGTGAATTCGCTCATCCGCCCTACCTTTTCGCACGCCGTCTGGAGGACCTTGGCTGGGACGTGCATTTTCAGTCGACTACACGCTCGCCGGTTCTGGTCGGCGCCGGCATCGCGAGCGCGCTCGAATTCATTGACAACTATCACGATGGCATTCCCAATTACCTCTACAACGTCGTCGATAAAAAGTACGACCGCGTGCTCATTTGTTACGAGACAAGGCCGTTGCCCGAGTCGCATCGGCTGCCGCAAATGCTCGGAGCGACTTCGCTTTTCTTCTAAGGTGCCGAATGCGGGTTTGCGTTTTTCTCGACCTGGACGACACGCTGTTTCAGACGCTGCCCAAGTGCCCGCCGGAGCAGGAGCGCCGGCCCGCCGCCTTTGACCGCGACGGCGCGCCGAATTCATTCATGACCGGCAAACAAGTGCGGCTGCTCGAGATGTTCGAACAGTCCGCCGAGGTCATCCCGGTGACGGCCCGCAATCTCGACGCCTTTCGCCGGGTGCGCGTGCCGTTTTGCTCGCTGGCAATCCTCGATTTCGGCGGCGTCGTGCTCAGGCCGGACGGTTCGCCGGACCGTGACTGGGAGGCGCGGATTCGCCCGCAAGCGGAGGCCGCCGGCGGAACACTCCATGCCTTGCTCGAGTCCGTGCAGGAGTTTATTGCGCGGCAAAACCTGGGGGTCAACGCACGGCTTATCCACGACCTCGGCATGCCGCTCTACATTGTCATGAAGCATCCCGACGCCAACGAGGACGCCCTTGCTCGCATCCGCGCGGAACACTTGTCAGCCCTCGTTCCCAAACTCCCGTTTGGGAACGCACCGCCGCGAAACTCCGTTTCGCCGGACCTGTCCGAGTTTTTTCTGCATCAAAATAGCAACAACTTGTCGATCGTACCGCGCTTTCTCGGCAAGGAGCACGCCGTGGCCTACGTGCTCGAGAAACACTTCGCCGACGTGATCAGTATCGGCGTGGGCGACAGTTTGTCGGACGTGCCGTTTCTTAGACGCTGCGATTTCCTGATGATGCCGAGCGGATCGCAGTTGGCCCAGGCGTTGCAGGCCGACCGGTAGCGGAATTCGCAAGAATTCCGGTCTTTGGCGCACCCCCGCATTCTTGCGAATGCGGCTACTACAATCAGAGCTATGTTCAGCGGCAGTTACGATCCCGAAGATGTTGTGTTCCTCCTCAAACCGGCCCGGATCGAACCGACGCCGGTTGCACTGAAAGAGCGCCTCATCCAGTCTGGGCAGCGCCATTACAGTGAAATGCTGAGCGCCGAGGGATTGCCATCTCCTCAATATCTGCGCGTATTCCACGAAGCACTCGAACGAGCGCAAGAACGTTTTGCTCGGCACCTGCTTACCTTGGCCCGGATCGTAAGCGAGGCACGGCCGGCCGGCGACATCACGCTGGTCTCCTTGGCCCGCGCCGGCACGCCAATCGGCGCGATCGTGGGCCGCATCCTGAGGCGCTTGCTCTGCAGGAAGGCAATCCACTACTCGATCTCCATTATTCGCGACCGCGGCATTGACGAAGTTGCTTTGGCATTCATCCTGTCTCGTCATCCGGCCGACTCGATCGCCTTCGTCGACGGCTGGACGGGAAAAGGAGTGATCGCCCGCGAATTGCATAAATCCATCACCGCATTCAACGAAAAGATTACAAGCCCGACGCGCGAGCGAGGGAATACCATCCCGACGCGCGAACGGGGGAATATCATCCCGACGCGCGAGTATGAGATTGATCCGGGCCTTTTCACAGTGGCCGATCTGAGCGGGACGGCCAAGGCCGCGGCGACCGCCGAAGATTATCTCATTCCATCGTCGGTCTTGGGTTGCACAATCAGCGGCTTGGTAAGCCGGTCGGTGCTCAATGAAGAGGTTGTAGGCCCGGGTGATTTGCACGCCTGCCTCTTCTATGAGGAGTTTAAGCCTCATGATTTGTCGCGCTGGTTTGTCGATCGGATGTTCGAGGAAGCGGCCAGCATGCATGCTGTCCCCTCACCCCCAACCCCTCTCCCTACAGGGCGAGGGGAGTGTGGGCGCCAAACTGAGCAAACTGTTCCGGGGATATCGGCCGCCCAACAAGCCGAATGGCGCGATTTGAGTACAACTTTCTTGCAAGACATGCAAAAACGCTTTAACATTCGCGACTTGAACCACGTCAAGCCGGGCATCGGCGAGGCGACGCGCGTGCTCTTGCGCCGCGTCCCGGATCGGCTTTTGTTGCGCGATCCCGATGAACCCGACGTGGCCCACTTGCGCGTGCTGGCCCAGGAGAAAAACGTGCCGACTTTGGTCGATCCGTCGTTGCCCTACCGCGCCGCCGCCCTGATCGAGGAGATGGACGGATGACGCCCCGCTACCTTCAGCTTGGCGCCTCGCTGTATGTGCCCGCGACGCGGCCGGACCTGGCGTCCATCGCAAACGGCGAAAAGTTTCCGTTCTTGCGCTCGGTCATCTTTTGCACGGAAGATGCAGTCGCCGAGCGCGCGCTGCCGCGCGCTTTGAACAATCTGGAGCACATGCTGCAGCGCCTGTGCGCCGGCGAGCTGCTGCGCTTTGTGCGTGTCCGCAATCCGGCGATCCTGCGGACAATCTTGCAAATGGGCGGCGTGGAAAAACTCACCGGTTTCGTGTTGCCCAAGTTCAGCAGGCGCAACCTCGACGAGTACCTGGACGTCCTGTCCGCGCCGGCGCCACAGGCAGTCAACGGCCGGGCGAGTTGGCAGCCCGAGCTCATGTTGACGTTGGAAACGATTGAAGCGTTTGATCCGCGCGAAATGATCGAGCTTTGCGATTTGTTGCTGCGCCAACGACTTCGACGGCGCATCCTGTCGCTGCGCATCGGCGGCAATGACCTCTTTCAACTCCTGGGCATGCGCCGCCCACGCGGCCGCACCCTTTACGGTACGGCGCTCGGCGTCGCCGTCTCCCGCCTCGTCACGGTCTTTCGGCCGCACGGCTTCAACCTCACCGCGCCCGTTTTCGATTATCTCGACAGCCCGCGCCTGCTCCAGCGCGAAGTGCGCGCCGACCTGGCGCACGGCCTGTTCGGCAAGACTGCCATTCATCCCAAGCAAGTGCCGTTGATCGAGGAACAATACAAGGTTTCCGCACGTGACTTGCAGATGGCCGAGCAGATATTGACGCGCAGCGCCCCGCCGGTGTTCCGTGTCGGCGACGCCATGTGCGAACCGGCCACGCATCGCGCCTGGGCGCGGCTCATTGACGAGCGCGCGCGGCTCTACGGCGTGGCCGGTTCGGTCCGTCAAGCTTCTGGCCTGGCGCGCTATTGAGGTCAGAGGCCTTGCCCACTTCCATTCCCGCGGCAACTCTCGATAATCTCTAGAAACTGCATCCCAAGGAATGCACCATGAATGATCCCGTCATCGTTATCCCCGCGACTATTGCCGTCATAGTCTTGTTGTGGTTTGTCTACGCGTTGGCAACGGCCGGCAGCCTGGGACGCTATTTCGCCGCCCGAAAAATCGGCCGGCGCTGGCTACGCGATCCGGGCTTCGCCGCCAAGGTCGATGAGTTGAACCAGCCGCCCAAGCCGCCGGAGCCGCCCAAGCCGAACCCGGAGCCGGTGCGGATCTTGACGCTCCTGCAGCGCGAAGGCCGGCTATTCGATTTCCTGTTGGAAGACATTCAAGGCAATTCCAATGAACAAATCGGCGCGGGCGTTCGCGAGATCCATCGCAAATGCCAGAAGGCACTGAATGAGCACCTGGTGATCGCGCACGTGTTGCCGGACCAGGAAGGCGACCAGGTGGAAGTGGCAGCCCGCTTCGACCCGTCCGCGATACAATTGATCGGCAATGTGACCGGCCAGCCGCCGTTCAAAGGCACGCTGCTCCACCGCGGCTGGCGCGTCCAGGAAGTGAAGCTTGGCCCACTGCCGGAAGGACAAGATCACTTCGTCATTCAGCCGGCGGAAGTCGAATTGCCGTAAAATAGGAACATGCGACGCTCGCTGCTGACCGCGCTCGTGGGCCTGTTTCTCGGCGCCGCCTTCGGCTGTGTCTGGGCGTTCTGGATTACGCGCATGCAGGCCGCCGGGCCCTCGGCATGGAATGTCAACAATCCACCCGGCTTCATTGGATTGTCAGATAATTGGGCTTACTTTTTCCAGGGAAGTCTCTTGGGCGCGGGCTTTGGCGCTGTTGTGGGCTCTGTGGTTGGCGCCGCCGGCGCTATTGTGAGGGCCATTCGAGAAACAAACACCAAGCGGACGCCACCGGATCGCCCTTCTGGGTTACAATAAGCGCAGCATAGCTAGTCGATTGAGGAGCGGGGCCATGCGCAGGACACTTCTAGGCGCTTTCGTCGGTGTGGTGCTCGGGACCATCCTTGGTAGTTCGCTTGCCTTCGCGCTTTATCGCAGCACGCCCTCCTCGACAGTTTGGAAATGGTTGCCGATTCAGGGGGGCCGTGCGGTTCAGCGGCAGGTTACTTCAACCTTGTGGGTCGATGTTGACGGCGGGGTGCTCAACGAGGCGTTGTCGCCTCTGGGCTTGCCTCTGAACATGAGCGCCAACGACTCCGAAGAACAAGAACGATCCAACCTGAATGCTTTTCTCTTCCAAGGGATATTGTTCGGCGGCGGTTTCGCCGCCCTTGTCGGAGCTCTGGCCGGCGCTACCGAGGCTGCTTGCAAGTTGATAAAAGATGCGAACCGGAAACAATGTCCTCCCTGATGCATGGCCAGCTCTTATCGCTTGAATGGAATTCCAGATGTTCAAGACATTACTCGGCGCTTGTGTGGGACTGATCTTGGGGACCATCTTGGGCTGCTCCTTGGCCTTCGCGTTCCACAGCAGCACTCCAGCGCCCTCGACGGCAACTCGAACCCTCGGCTCCTTGTTTTCCGTGCAAGGTCGCATTGCAGGCACGACACCCGCAGGTTGGATCCTTACGGACGGGCTGGACGGCGAAGAACAATCCAACTTGAATGCATTCCTCTTCCAGGGCATCTTGTTCGGCGGCGGCTTCGGCGCTTTGATCTTCGCTTTAGCGACGGCAACCTATGTCCTTTCCCGAACTATGAAAGACCAACGAAGATCCATTCCAAGCACCCTGCCGTCTACGCCTCCGTCCCAAACTCCTTCCTAGTCCTGAGAGATTTGATCTGTGACACCTTCCCGTTTCGTCGTCGGCATGGATCTTGGCACCACCAACTGCGCCCTCGCCTACTTCGACACCGGCGCCGGCGATGCGGCGCGGCTTCAGCACTTGCCGATTCCACAAGTCGTCCATGCGAGCACCGTCGAAGAACGGCCGCTGTTGCCTTCATTTCTGTACCTGCCGGGTCCGAACGAACAACCCGCCGGCAGCCTCAACCTTCCATGGGACAGCAGTCAACCCGCTGCGCGCGGTGAGGGCCGTTCGCGGCGTGAGCGGCCGGCGCCGCTGGATCGCGACTCGTGCGTGGGTGAATTCGCGCGCAACTTCGGCAGCCAGGCGCCGACCCGGCTCGTATCCTCCGCGAAGTCCTGGCTATGTCATCCGGGCGTCGATCGCAGACAACCCCTTCTTCCCTGGAAAGCGCCCGAGAACGGCCGGCGGGTTTCGCCCGTCGAAGCGAGCACGCACTATTTGCGGCATCTTGTTGACGCTTGGAATCATCACATCGCCAAGGACGATGCGGACCATCGCCTGGAGAATCAGGACATCATCCTGACGGTGCCGGCTTCGTTTGACGCCGTGGCGCGGGAACTCACGGTCGAAGCGGCCAAGGCGGCGGGCTTGGATAGACTCACGCTGCTCGAAGAGCCGCAAGCCGCCTTCTATCATTGGCTCGAAACGTCGCACGAGCGGTGGCGCGAGCAAGTCGAAGTCGGCGACGTGGTTCTCGTCTGTGACATAGGCGGCGGCACCACCGACCTGTCGCTGATCGCCGTCAGCGAGGAAGCCGGCCAGCTGGCGCTCACCCGCGTGGCAGTCGGCGATCACATTCTCCTGGGCGGCGACAACATGGATCTGGCATTGGCCCACCATGCCGCCGCCGAGTTTGCCAAGAATGGCATCAAGCTCGACCAAGGCCAGATGCACATGCTCTGGCACGCTTGCCGGCAGGCCAAAGAGACGTTGTTTTCCGATGTCTCTCCCTCAAGGGCGCGGGGAGCCGCCGCGGAATCGGCGCCGGTGACAGTGCTGGGCCGTGGCAGCAAAGTCATCGGCGGCACGATCAAGGGCGAGCTGTCGCGCGGCGACGTCGAAAGAGTATTGATCGACGGCTTCTTCCCGCGCTGCCCGCCGGACGCTGAGCCGCAACGGCAACGCGCCGCCGGTTTGCAGGAAATCGGCCTGCCGTATGCCGCCGACCCCGCTGTGAGCAAGCACCTGGCTCAATTCTTGGCGCGGCACAAGGAAGTGCTGGAGCAGAAATCCGCAGGCAGCCCCCTCACCCCCGGCCCCTCTCCCCCCCAGGGGCGAGGGGTGAAAAGCGCAAAACGTAAGCCCAAGAGCCAGCCGACGGCGGTGCTGTTCAACGGCGGCGTCCTCAAGTCGGGCCAGTTGCGCGGCCGAATGCTGGAAGTGCTCAACGATTGGAACAAAGGCGGCGTCCGTGAGCTGCCCGCGCTGGACCTGGATCGCGCCGTCGCCGCCGGCGCCGCCTATTACGGTTTGGTGCGGCGCGGCAGGGGCATTCGCATTCGCGGCGGCGCGGCCCGCAGTTATTACATTGGCATCGAATCGTCGCTCCCAGCCGTCCCCGGCGCGGCGCCGCCCCTCAAGGCCTTGTGCGTTGTACCCTTCGGCATGGAGGAAGGCACCGAAGCGGACATGCCCAAGCTAGAATTCGGCCTCGTCGTCGGCGAACCGGCCGTCTTCCGATTCCTGGGTTCCACCCAGCGCCGCAACGACACGGCGGGTCTTCTGCTCGAGGAATGGCACGGCGAAATCGAAGAGTTGGCTCCGCTGACGACCACGCTCGAAGCGCCGGGCAAAGAAGGCCGCACCGTGCCCGTGCACTTGCACAGCAAGGTCACGGAAGTGGGCACGCTCGAACTTTGGTGCCATAGCCGCGACAGCAAAGAGCGCTGGAAGCTGGAATTTAACGTGCGTGAGCGGGCGGACGATTAAGGCGGCGGTCCCGCCGGTTAACACATCGCGCCAGGATTTCGGCACAGCTCTAACTCGTGCTCGACCTGACGCACGGAAGGACGACTCGTTACTTTCCCCACACTGCCGCACCCGTGCCGCGAAACGCCTGGTTGCCCAAGTGGGCCGCAGCCGCCGCGCTCACACCGGCGGGAATCGGGGCGCTCGGCTGCCGCTGGACCCGTATGGCGTCGACCCAATCCTGAAGGTGCAACAGCTCGCCGTCGGGCCGGTCGTAAAAGTCGCGGCCGCGCGGCCCTGTACCCAGGATCATCTCTTCCGGCTTCAACTGTTTGCTGCGCAGCTCGGGGATCAGCTCGAATCGGCCGCGATCGACATACAGATTTGCCTCGGTGCCCATGAAGGTGATCATGGCGCCGCGATGGGCATTGCAAAAAGTACCTTCAAAATAGACCTGGATGTTGCCGGGATAGACGAGCAGCGTCTGGATGGTGTCCGGCGTTTGCCAGACGTCGCGGCTGATGTAGTTGTCGCCGATGGTGACGGCCTTTTCCGGATGGTCGAGATTCAACACCCAGTGGGCGACGTCGATCCAGTGGACCATGAGGTCGGTGAGGATGCCGTTGCCGAAATCCCAGAACCAGCGCCAATTGCGGAAGCGGTATTCGTCGAAATCCTGCTTGGGAGCGTTGCCGAGGAAGGCGGTCCAGTCGAGCCGTTTGGGATCGACGTTCTGCGGCCCGCGGCGGACGCGGTCGCTGTTGCGGTTCCAGGTGAGATGGACCTTGTGGACGGTGCCGAGCCGGCCGTCGCGGACCAGCTCGCGCGCCCGGATAATGTGCGTCATGCTGCGCTGCTGCGTGCCGATCTGCACCACGCGGCGATGTTTGGCGAAGGCGTCGAGAATGATTTTGCCCTCGGACATCTT
>JAKEFD010000332.1 GCA_022616245.1 Gemmataceae bacterium | reverse complement strand
TGACTCGAAAGGCTTGTACTTCGAGAACTCGATTTTTGCCATTGAACTTGACTCCGGGAAATGCAATTGGCGTCTAGGCCGCGGACTCCGCGATGAAGCATTCTCAGAAAGCCATTTCCTCGGCGCACCTTATCCGTTTCAGGACAAGCTCTATGTTCTGAATGAGAAAAACACCGGCGAGGTTCGCCTGGTCGTCGTTGATTCCGTCAAGGGCAAGGAGAATGCGATCCTGAACCTGGACGTGACGCCGAAAGCACGTCGATTCCTTGAAGATTGGCGCCGGCGTCTCAATCCCGTACGGCTGGCTGCGGTCGATGGCGTCCTGATTTGTCCCACGCACGCCGGCAAGGTCTATGGCATCGATCTCAATACTCAGCAATTGCTTTGGACCTACACGTATCGTCAAGTTGATCCAAAACCGGCGGACGTTCCGGTAAAGCTCCCCAACTGGAAAGCCACGACCACGCTGGTCCACGACGGCAAAGTCCTCGTAACAGCGGCGGATGATCCCCAGGTACACTTGCTGAATCCGAAAAACGGCGTCGCCATACGCAAGTTCGCCGGCGCCGATGACCTCTACCTGGCCGGTGTCCACGGCGGCCGCATTCTACTCGTTGGCCCCGCTGGCTGCCGCGCTCTTGACCTGAAAAACGGCAAAGAGGCGTGGAAACTGGCTACCGGCGTCCCTTCGGGTTTGGGTGCATGGTCTGATTCGATCTACTATCTGCCTCTCAAAAAGGGCGACAAATCAAAGCAGCCGGAGATAGCCCTCGTCGACGTCGCCTTGGGCCGCCTCGTTGCCACGTGCCCGACGAAGGACATCCCCGGCAATCTCGTTTTGCACGGTGAATTCCTGCTGTCGCAAACCGCGACCACTTTAACCGCATATCGCAGCGAGAATCTGAAGAGGCCGTAACCGCCCGCGCAAGTTTTTCGCCAACTCTCGTTTCATTCCGGGATAATCTATTAGGGGACGATGTTTGGGAGGAAGGACCATGAACGTGCGCGCCGTATTCGTGCTCGGACTGTTCGCTGCCTCGTGGGCTGGACTGGCATTCTGGGAGAGCCAGCTGCGGGCCCAAAACACCGGAAAACCCAAGCCGGTTCAGCCCAATGAGGAACAATGGCAAGCGCCCAACATTGCTCCGCCCGCTGCCTTCCAGAGCAAGGAGGGCAAGAAAGGCTGGAAGGTGGTCATCCCGGGCGATCGGCCTTTGGCGACTCCCGCGGTCGTAGGCGGCAAAGTGTTCGTGGGCGGCGGCTTCGGCAGCCACGAGTTTTACGCCTTTGGCGCAGTTAGCGGCAAGAAACTCTGGGTCTACCAAACCGGCGACGACGGGCCCACCGCCGCCGTCGTCGCGGACGGCTGCGTCGCCTTCAACACTGAAAGCTGCGAGCTGGAAATCATCACGATGGAGGGCAAGCGCCTCTGGAAAAAATGGCTCGGCGATCCCCTCATGAGCATGCCCGCCATTCACAAGGGCCGCGTTTACATGGCCTATCCGGGTAAGGACAACAAAAACTATCTCGCTTGCTTCGACCTAAAGACCGGCGCGGAGCGTTGGCAAAAGCCTATTTCCGCGGAGATCATCACCGCTCCAGTTCTCGCCGACGGCCGCGTGTTCGTCGCCACGCTTGACGGCACGCTGTCTTGTTTCGAGGTAGGCAACGGCAAGCCCGTTTGGAGCGAGAAGCAAAACGCCACCTCGTCGCCTGTGGTCTGGCAGGGGCACAGCTACTTCAGCCGACGTGTCGAAACAACCGTAGAAGAAAAGGGCAAGAAGGTCGCGCAGCAACTCGAACAGCTAGCGCGGCGCGGCACGCAGGCCAGCGACAAAGTGCGTGACTTGAAAGCGACGCAGCGGCCGGCGGATTATTTGGACGTGGCGAAACGCGGGGCCCATTCGACGCTTGAGATGAAACTGCAAGGGCTGGACGCGGGCGTGGGTTTTGCAAATGTCGGCGGCGGGGGGGCGAACTTGGCTATGGCTGCGGGCTTCGCGGGCTTTTCCACCGGCAATCTGGGCGGCGCCTTGGGCGGCCAGGCGGCCGGCTTCCCGCCGACGTTGCCTCAGGCTGGCCCCACACAGCTGCTCCAAAGCGCCGCCATGGCCAGCCTCAAAGCCAACAGCGGCGCGGGCTTCGCTGGCTTCGCCGGCGCTATCGGCGGTCTCCCAGCCGGCACCGGCAACTTCGGCCAACTCGGCGGCGCCGGCAGTTTCAATACCGGCCAGCTCTCCGTCTCCGGCGTCTGGTCGTACCAAGGCTCGCGTCCGTTTGTCGCCAATGGCCGGCTTTATAGCGCGATGGGCGATACCCTAAAATGCATCGATCCGCAGACGGAAAAGGTGCTTTGGAAAGCTGTGCTCGGCGGCGCGAAGAAGAACCAGCCTCTTGTGGACGCGACCGTGACCCCGCCCGCTCTCGTCAACGGCAAGGTCTTCGTCGGCACGACACACGGCGAGATACTATGCTTCGCTGCGGACACCGGCAAGGAATTGTGGCGGGCCACGATCGGTCAACCGATCCTGTTTCAGCCGGCGGTCGCCCACGGCCGTGTCTACGTGTCCACAAGCAACGGCCACCTATACGCCATCGAAACCGGCGACGCTCGCGACCACGGCTGGCTCATGTGGGGCGGCAATCCAGCGCACAATGGGTTGAACGAGAAATGACGTCATCGGTCCGGCAAGCGGGATTTGTCGAAAAGGAGTATCTTAAGCGGCGGTTGTGGCGCAGCGACTTGGTTCTGCCGCCGCGCAGCACAAATCCGCCTTGCCATGCCATTCATGCGCGATGCCGCGCATCAAGAGCGCGCAATCGAATTCGATCGAACCTTTGGGGAAAAGCGCCGCATTGTCGAAGAAACTCGAACGCACTTCTTCGACCTGGAGCGGTTCGACGCGCCATTCTTGACAGCGCAGCTCCAGGCCCTGGAAGCGCTCTGGGTCGGGTGTCGCCGAGTAGCCGAGCGAACCAGCTTGAAAAAACTCCGAGGCATCCGCGAGCGTGCGGAAGATGGAGGAGGCGGGCAATCGGTCGGTGCGATGACCGCATACTGCCATGTCCGTGTCGCCGTCGTCGCTCCGCATCGCTACCTCGAAACGGTCCGCACTTTCCTTCACAGTGAACCGGCCATGGTGATGGATGCCGGGGAAAAGCCGGCCGCCAGCCAAAGTGTTGAGCCAGGAGTTGGTGTCGCGCCGGCGCACGTAGACGCCTTCACGAACTGCACCCTGTTCGTCCCACTCGACGGCGCTGCGATGGGCGGCATTTTCCGAAGAGATGCCGAGCCAGGAAGGCAGAAACGCCGGCCGAATGTTCTTCAGGCGAATCAGGCAAATACCAACCATGCCGACGCCGTGAACGATCTTGGGCCGAAACGGCGCCGGCAACAACGTCGCCAGCACATCCGGATCGACCCGATAGTTGACGAGAATTCGTCGATCGATGATTCCACGGATAACGGGCAGTTTCATGGTGCGCCTCCCGGACAGCAAACCTGAAGGAGTAACCGTTCGTCACGGGGAAGCGCAACATTCGAATCTCCGACAATCCGATTCATCCCGTTTTGGCAGCTACTCATCCCAAATCCGTTGTCCGACTGGGATTTGCAGCTAGGATTGGGACGTCCTCGAACACATTCCCGGAGGTGTCCCATGCGTCGGTTCAAAGTGACCATTGCCGCGGTCGCGCTCGTCTTGACAGGCCTGGTCTATGGCCAGGCCGGCGACGACACGGCCGCCATCCTCGACAAGGCGCATAAAGCGCTTTATCCCAAAGGGCAGGACAACACAAAGAAAGGCTCTCTGAGCAAGAACAAAGGCACGATTTATGTCGCCGGGCTGGAGCTGGAATTCACTCAGCAGATCTGGGTGCAATATCCCGGCAAGTTCAAGGAAGTCATGGACATGACGGTCATGAACAACGCGGTCAAAGTGACCACGGTGTTTGACGGCAAGGAAGGTTGGATCAAAGCGAACGACATGGACATCAAAGTCGAAAAAGAGCTCTTGGAAGAATTCCAGCAAGTCGCCTACTGGATGAGTCTGGGCCAACTGAAAGGTCTTAACGACAAGGGTGTGAAGCTGTCGCCGATCGGCGAAGCGCAAGTCAACGGCAAACCGGCCATCGGCGTGAAGTTCTCCAAGGAGGGTAAGAAGGACATCGACATGTATTTCGACAAGGCCACCTACTTGCTGGTAAAGACCGAGCGCCGGGCTCTGGACTTCATGTCCGGACAGGAAACCACGGAGGAGCGGATCATCCAGGAGTATCAGGATGTGGGCGGCCAGAAGATGGCCAAGAAAGTCCTGATGCTGCGCGATGGCAAGAAGTTGCTTGAGGCGGAAGTGCTCGAATCACAACTGGTCGAGCGCTTCGACGACGGCGAATTCGCCAAACCTTAAATAGTAGTAGGCCCCACGCTCCGCGTGGGGTCAGCGTATCCCCACGCGGAGCGTGGGGTCTCCAGCTTCGATCAGGCGGCGGAGGAGAACGGCCAGAGCCGCATCTACCTCGGCATTCACTGGGCCTTCGACAAGACCGAGGGCATCCGCACCGGCAGCCAGGTCGCCAACTATGTCTTCAACAACTTCCTGGAGCGGAATCGTTGAAAGGCGGCAAGGTTGCGGTCCGAATAGTCGAACAGCCGTAGCGGAATTCGCAAGAATTCCGGCGTATTTGCGTCGGAACTCTTGCGAGTTCCGCTACAACTTTGTCGCCATCAGCGCCAGGTGATGGTAAGCGCCCATTCTCCAGGGGTCTAGCTGATCGTCATAGTGCGGGCTGCCGGGTTGGCCGCTGGCGCCGCCGACTTCGATTTGCCAAAGGCTGGCCTCGGCAGTGCCGAGGTCGGCAACCATGCGATAACCGGCGCCAAGCCACGCTGCAAAACTGGGATCGGGTGAGGCGCTGTTTACGGTGTTGGCGTCGCCGTTGACGGGGAGGCCGGAAAGGTCGAGCAGAGTGCCCAAGTCCCCTCGCCCGGAAAGAAAGTGCTTCTGCTGGAGAAAATGCAGCCGGCCCCAATGCCATGCGCTCATGTCCGAGCCGAGTTTCGACGTAAGTTCATCAACAGCGCCGACCAGTGCGGCGCGGATGGTCTGGGATCGGTCTCCGCCTTCGAACCAACCAACCTCATCGTTATCCAGGAGTCGCATGGCAATGCCGCCGGCATTGGCCGCGACGAATCCGGCGGTCTCCTTCGGGAAGCGCGCGGCCGTCACCGCTTTTGTCCAGTGCGCGAGGAACACATCATAGATCGCGGCCGGGACGGAATCGGCTTCGATGCGGAAACCCCAATCGCGCAAGAGTCCAAGCGCTTGGCGCACGCGCTGGTCAGCGTCGTTTTCCAAGTGCTGCACTAGGAGTCTGACACAACGCTGCGCGCGTGCAGAAAAAACATCTTGATGCAGGCGCTTGCAGTCCTCCACCGACCACTTCGGCCTGGCTTCGATTTGTTCGCGGATGCGGCGGGCGCGATAACCCGTGGACCAGGTGCCCGACAGCGGGTATGGAAAATCGTCCGGCGCGAGACGATTATTGGCGGTGACGACGAAGCCGCGCGGCGGATCGGCCAAATGAGGCAACTCCTCGAAGGGGATGAAGCCGTCCCACTGATGCGCCGGGTCCCAGCCGGGCCGGTAGCCGCGCTCGCTTACGCGGCGAATGGGAATGCGGCCGACCGTCTGGAAGCCGATATGGCCGTCGGCGTCGGCGAAAACGAGGTTGAAGGTAGGTACGCTCCAGGGCCTGGTCGCTTCACGGAATTCGGCGCAGGTGCGGGCCCGGTTCATCCCCAAAAGCGCGGTTAACCAACCGCACGGTTCGGCGCCCAGCCAACGCAGAGTAGTAGGCACACTCCGTGTGCCGTTGCTGGCCTGTGTGCCGCTGTCGGACGGCACACGGAGTGTGCCTGTTACTTTGGGCAGAATTTCATCGACGATGGGACCGTTGCGCGAAGACACAATGATTTTCTGCACCGGTTCGCCGCCGCGGACGTGGATGACTTCTTCGCGGCGCTGGGCCGGCTCCCAGCGTCCATCGAACAGGAAGCAACCCGGATGGGCAGGATCGGTCTTTTCCTGGTAGAGATCGCGCAATGAGCAGATGTTGTTGGTGATGCCCCAGGCGACACGCTCGCTGCGGCCGATCTGCACCGCGGGCACGCCGGCCAACACCACGCCAGCGACTCGGAATGACCCGCCGTGCAAGACGACCTCGTGCCAGATCGAGACGGCGAAAAACGGAATGTGCGGATCGTTGGCGACGATGGGATGACCGGTGGTCGTGCGCGTGCCGGATAGCACCCAGTTGTTGCTGCCGCCGGAATCATCGCCTTGTCCACCGGCGGGCGGGCAGACAGGAATGTCCGCCCCACGATACTCGCCGGGCCAGAGGATGCTTTCGTCGTCCACTTCGCTTTGCAGAAAGGCGCGATAGAGCGGCCCGTCGCCGAGCGTTCGTTTCGCCAGCTCTGGAATGACGATTACCGGAAAGCGGCCGGTGAGATACCAGCGGAATTCGCCGAGGATGGCGAGGCTGTCGGCGGGAGTCCAGGGCTCGGGTCGATAATCCAAAAGGTCGAATTCGATGGGCGGGCAGTCGGCAAAGGCTTCGATGTGTGCATTGATGCCGGCGCTGTAGGCTTCAAGCAAATGCCGTGTCTCGTCGGGCAGCGATCTTAACTCCGCTTCTGCAATGCGTCCCAAACCGATGGTGCGTGCAAGTATGTCGGATTCCACGCCGTCAGGGCCGAGAATTTCCGCGAGCCGGCCGCGCGCTTTGCGGCGCAGGTAATCGAGCTGAAAGAGCCGGTCCTGCGCGGTCGCCAGTCCGACGCCGAAAAAGAGAGCGCGGTCGTTGTCGGCGCTGATGTGCGGCACGCCGTTGCGGTCGCGGGCCAAAGTAGTAGGCACACTCCGTGTGCCGTCATCCGACGACGGCACACGGAGTGTGCCTGCTACATTGGTCACGCGGCGGCGGCATTCGTCGCGCCACCAGGCGTCGAACTGTGCGCGCGACCAGCCCGCACTTTGACAGATGCCAGCGATCGATTCATCAGCGCCCAGCCGATGCAAGAATTCGAGCGTCATTTCTTTTTCGCGAGCACGAAGCGGAATAAGGCGAGATAGCGATCACCCTTCTGCGCGGGCTCAATCTCCAGTGTTGGATGATAGAAGGGATCGAGCTTGTTGTACGGGTCGCCCTTGAAATAGAGCTGCGTGGTCAGCTCCTTGTAACCAGGCTGCGTGAGCTTGAAGTGGATGTGCGGCGGCCGGTATTGTTTGGGGCCGATCTGATAGGCGCCGGGGAACAGCGTCGTGAATTCGTATTTGCCGTCCTTGTCGGCTTTGACTTTGCCGCGAAAGCGAAAAACATCTTTGGGTGGCGGCTTGTCGGCATCGTCGTTGTCATAACGGCCATCGGGCGTCGCCTGCCAGATGTCGAGGATCGCGCCCGCAAGCGGCTTACCTTCCTGATTGACTATGTCGCCGGACAGAACCAGCGTTTTGCCCTTGTCGCCCTTGTCGAAGAGCACGGAGCGAAA
The DNA here is from genome assembly GCA_022616245.1 of Gemmataceae bacterium. Classification (GTDB taxonomy): domain Bacteria; phylum Planctomycetota; class Planctomycetia; order Gemmatales; family Gemmataceae; genus JAKEFD01. The sequence continues at coordinate 11,149 of JAKEFD010000332.1, read as the reverse complement.
CGGCGCGCCCTTGCGATGGTATGGGCCTTCGATGTCTTCGCGCGTCGGCGGCAACAGTTTGCCGGGCTCTTGAGCGGCGCTTTGCAATCCGCCAAACGCGCCACCAATCAGTAACGCCAATACTCGAAATGCACGGGAATACCTTTGCATGTTACTTCTCCCGAATGATGAGGCGGAAAGTGGCACTTTGGGAATTCACAGAAATGCGATAAAAGCCGGCCGCCGTTACGCGATACTCCAAACTGCCCTTTTCTTGCACGTCGCGCGCGGCAAGTTCGCGGCCCTTTTTGGGAAAGTCCTTATCATCCCAAAACATCATGGTGCAGGACGAGTCGCCGTCAATCTCAAAGACGTAGGTTTTGTCGGCGTCCAGTTTCAAGCGCTGGTACCTGCCGCTCTTCTTGGTGAACTGCAATTCGAGCAGCAAAGGAATGTCGCCCACTTCCACAGTATTTCCGGAATTAGGGATCTTTTTCGGCGCAACGGCGAGGGGCCCCTTGGGCGGATTGGGCGGGGCGGCGGCGCCGTCGAGCTTGCTGAGGTCCCAGCGGCGGACGACACCTCTGTGCGGTCCCTTTTGCGGACCGTCGTTGCCGCCGGTCAGTGCAAAGGAGCCATCGCCGGCAATGGCGACGGAGAACACGTTACGCTCGTGCGCGCTCGGGATGACGCCTTTGAGGCGGGCGTTTGCCACGTCCCAAACGTACAAGTCCCGCTTGTCCGGCAACATGTCCACCGACACGGCGGTTCGTTCGTCGGCGGACCAGACGAGGCGGCCCGTGGCTCGCTGCGACGGGATTTCCTGCAGTTTTGTTGTTTTTTCCAGCTCAAAGAGCGTGACGTTCTTGTTGGAAACGGCACAGAGCACACGCGAGCCGTCGGCAGAGAAGTTCGGTTGCTGAAACATCGGCCCAAACACGTTAAAGATCTCCGCGCCCGTTTTCGGCTCCCATGAGCGGACGCGGGCGCCGCGGTCGACGCAGAGCACCTGGCCGTTCTGAGTGAAGGCGACGTAATTGAACGGCCAATAGGCTTGCTTGGCAGTTTGCGCGACTTGTTTGCCGGTGGCCACGTCGAAGACACGGATGTGGCAGTCGTCGAACTTCGGCCGATTATTCTCGATCACCGGCTTGCCGTCGGCGTCGCGCACATGATCGCCGCTGCCGGTGGCGAGGTATTGGCCGTCCCGCGAAAAAGCGACGCAGGAAACGGACGACGGATGCTCCAGGTCAAATGCCTTGGCCTTCGCCGTCAGGTCCCAGAGTCGCACTTTCTTCTCCATGATGAGCGCCACGTAGGCGCCTTGCGGCGAAATGGCCATGGTGTCGGCGACGCGCGGGAATGGTTGCGCGTCGATGTCGCTGCTCCCAAGCGACTGCTTCGCCTTGAGGTCATAAAGGACGAGCGTCTTGGGGCCGGAGATCCAAGCGGCGAGCCGGGAATCAGGAGTGACGACAATGTTGCGGACGTAGGGGTGACTGGGCGAACCCTGGAAGATTTCTTCGCCGCGCAGGTTCGCCGCTGGAACCGCTACTTTGGGCGCCGCGGCTGCGTCGAGATTGTCCAAGTCCCAGACGCGTACGGTCCCGTCGTGGCTGGTGGTCAGCGCCATCTGGCCGTTGGCCAAGATGGCGGCGGACGTGATTAATGCCGTGTGGGCATTGTCCAAGGCTGCCAGGCGTCGGCCGTTGTCAATGTCCCAAATGAGCAAGTTGTTCTGTTCCCATGTCAGCGCCCGGCGCCCATCGCGCGACCAGTAGAGTTCCCAGGCGTCGCGATCCGAAGGGATTTCGCGAACAATCCGGTTCTGCTCGAAGTTCCAAAGAACGATCGTACGGTTGTCCTGGCGGGTGCCCAGCACGCTCGCGCCATCCGGAGAGAAGTTGAGGCGAATGAATGAGTTGTTTTGCCGCCGAAAAAGCTCCTTGCCTGTCCGTGCGTCCCACTTGCAATAGTGATATCCTTCCATCAAGGCGATGACGGCGTTGTTCTTGTCGAAAGCCAGATAGCTGACCTGTTTTTCCAGCGGAATTGTGGCAACCGGTTTGCCGGAAGTTGTGTCATAAACACAGATTTGCAAGGCATTGGACGTCGCGAGCATTTGGCCTTCGGGTGAGAAAACGAGATAACGAATGGCGGGATCATGCGTCAGATCATAAAGCATCTCGCGCGTTTGCAGGTCCCAGACTTCAACGTGCTTCTTGGCCGCAAACGCCATGTGCTTGCCGGTCGGAGCGAGTGCCCAGGCGCCATCAAGACCGTGCTTTGGATTGAACGTCCACAGCGGCTGGTTCTTTGGCAGGTCCCAGACCATGATCGTGCTGCGGCCCAGCCACCACGCTGCTATGCGGTTGTCCGCTGTGACGGCGATATGCTCGATAGAGAAGTTGTTCGGCGCGCGAAATAGCACGTTCGCCCGTCCTTTCGGAACCGGCAGGGGATCAGGAGCGGGCTTGGGCGGATTGGGTTTGGGCAGATCGGGCGGATTCGGTTTCGGGGGATTCGGATCCGGAGGCGGTTTGCCTGCGAATCTGTCGTCTTTTTTCAAATCGTCGAGCTTGACTATGGGCGGAATTGGATTCGGCCTTTTCTCTTCCGTGCCGCTAGTTAAGAGCACCACCAGAAGCACGATCAAAAGCAGCACGCCGCCCGCTCCCAGGCCGATGAAAATGCCGGTCTTGCCTTCCGCCCAACTTTTGGGCTGCGCGATGTCCACCTCGTCAGACTTCCTTGACCTTGGACGCCGGGTCAACGGTTCGTCGTCGTCGTCCAGGCCGGCGAATGTCTCCACCAGCGAAGGCGTCTTGGGAGCGCCCGCGGCGACCTGATGAACGCCCTGGGCCGCACGTTTTTGTGCGAGCAGTCCGTCGTATTCCTTGCGTTTGGCGGGATTAAGCAGCGTCGTGCGCGCCTGGGCGACTTCGTTCAAGAGCCGCGTGCAAACTTGTGCGTGCGGCCCGATCTGATAGGCGCGCAGGTGCGTTGTTTGGCGAATGGCCGCCTCTTCGATGACTTCCTTGTCGGTCTCGTCAGGGGCGATGCCAAGCAGTTGATAGAACGTGGGCGGCCGATGTTCTTTGGGAATGCCGAGCCACTTGTGATAAGGATCGAACATGTATTGCAAAACCTCTATCGCCAACTAGTTTCCATGTACCTTCATTTCGAACCCACCTTTGGCGTTTTCTTGATCAATGCATCAAGATCCCAATAGCGAACGGCGCCGTCATTACCTGCGGAGAGCGCGAACTTGCCGTCAGCGGAAATCGCGACCGATGAAATGTCTGCTCCATGGGCATTGTCGAACGTAGCCAGGCGGCGACCGTTTTCGATACTCCAAGCGAGCAAGTGACTTCTTTCATAGGAAAGCGCGGTACGGCCATCGGCGGACCAAACCAAGCGCACAGCTACATAATCCGACGGAATCTCACGAAGAACTTGGTTTTTGACCAGATCCCAGAGAACGATGGTTCGATTATCCTGACGAGTGCTGAGGACGCGCAAACCGTCCGAGGAAAAATTGTGCCGCAGGAATGCCTGCGACTCACGGAAGAAGACAGTATCCCCGGTTTTGGCGTTGACCCTGCGGAAATGGTAGTGCGAGCCGGCCAAGACGTGGCCGCCCTTGACAAAGCGCAGGAAGTCGACCGGCGCTGGCAACGGCTTGCTCTGCACGCGCAGCTTGCCCGTGGCGACGTGCCAAATCCGAACGAAACAGTCGGGGCTCTGGACGGGGTCATATTCACCGCTGCCGGTAGCTAATTGGCCGTCGTCGGAAAAGGCGAGACTAGCGACGTGGCTCGCGTGTGCGAGTTCAAGGGGCGGGCCGTCGTCGCCGACTTTATAGAGCAGCAAACACTTTTTCTTGCTGTCCGCGACGGCAACGTGGGTTCCTTGGGGTGAGATGCCAAAACAGCCTCCAACGAAGGTATCAAGCGAAGTCGACCAAACGGCTTGATCGGTTTCCATGTCCCAAACCGTGATCGCGCGGCCGCCGTGTACCCAAGCAGCTCGCCGGCCATCTGCCGCCAGCGCGACGTGCCGGATATCGCCGTTCGGTGCTTTGAACAATAGGCCGTCTTGCCGCTTTGATTTCAGAGCACCAGGAGGTCCTGCCAGTTTCTTCCAATACACAAGGTCACTCTTTTCACCTGCAACAAGCAGGACCTCATCATTGAGACAAAACTGCAGGTTCCCAAAGAACCCTCTCTTAAGGTCCACGGAGGCAACCTCGCGCTTCTTAGTCAAATCCCAAACCTTGACGACTCGGCCGGCCTCGTTGGCGCTGGCAGAAGCGGCAAAGTTTCCGTCGCGCGAAATGGCCACTCTGTCCATGAATTGTCCCGGAGGATGGCCCTCAAAGACGTATACCACTTTGCCGGTCACCAAATCGAAGAGGCGCAGGTTGCCCTTTTTTGTGGAGCCACTGGCGAGGATCCACTTGCCATTGGGGTGCACGTCCAAACCGGAAACCGTTGCATCGTCCTTTGCATCGAAGCGGATTTCGCGGCGCAGTGCACGCTTGGGCCAATCCCAGACGTGGATATGCCGGCTGCCGGTAACGACATACCGCCCGTCGGGAGTGAATTTGACAAACTTGCCACCGCCGTTTGTTTGCTCCCAGGCAAGGCGTCCCGTTTCGATGCCAGTTTCCAGATTCCAAATCCGAACGAAAGGCTCATTGCCGGACCCGGTAAGGACGTGGTTGTCATCGGGCGCGATGGCATAGAACCGGATATGCGACTCGGAATTGGTGAGCCGGCCACGCAGGTTTCCGCTCTGCAAGTCCCAAAAAAACAAGTCGCGACCGCCTGCAGCGACGCCTTCGCCGTTCAAATAAAAGACAGGGACAGCGTTGACTGCTGCTGGCGCAAGTCGGCGCACGAACTTACCCGATTCGGCATCGAAAACAATCGGATTCGCATTGTCGAACAAGACCAAGTGCTTACCTTCCGGCGTTACACCTGCCGAAACAGATTGGTAAGGATGAATGGTCTTCATGTTGCCGTCTTTGGACCATTCGAACGTGATGTCATCCGCGGCGACTACGTTTCCGCCTGGCTTTGCCGTCTCCGCCTTGGGATGCACGGCGGCAGCAAGTTTCAGTTTTTCGAAGTCCCAACGGCGAATGACCCCTCCGTGACCGCCGGTGAGAATCAGTTTGCCATCCGCCGAAATCGCCATCGCAGTGATAAGCTGATCGACGTTTTCGAGAGTTGCATGTCGTCGCCCATTTTCAATGTCCCAAATAGACAAGCTCGTTTGGTCACACGAGATCGCGGTACGACCATCCGCGGAACACACAAGCTTCTCAATGTGACGCTCCGAAGGTATTTCGCGAATGACTTGATTCGATGCCAGGTTCCATAGGACGATAGTTCGGTGGTCCTGTCGAGTGCTGAGCACTTGTGTGCCGTCAGGGGAAATCGTGTGACGCAAATAGTTTTCCGTCATAACACGGTCGACCTCATTGGCCGACTTAGGGTTCCATTTGCGGAAACCCAGATGATTGCTGCCGAGCAAATCGCCACGAGCGGTGAAGGAAAGATAAGTGAACGGCATTTCGAGCGGATCGCTCTGCGACAATTGTTGGCCCGTCGCCGATTCGAAGAATCGCAACTCGCAACTATGATACTTCAATCGCCCGTTGGACAGCATAGGCGTCCCATCCTGGTTGCGAACGAAATCGCCGCTGGCCGAGGCCAGGATTTTAGCATCATGCGAAAACGCGAGGCCTTGAACGCGCGCCGCATGCTCCAGAACCTTGATTCGATGTCGCCTCTTCACGTCGTAGAGATACACACGCTTGTCAACTGATACGGCCATGAATTGTCCGTCATTACTGAGTGAGCATGCCTCGCTGACAAAGCCGTCAAGATCCTCGTCCAGAAGAGCTTGATTCGACGGCAGATCCCAAACAACGACGCGCCGTATCACAGTTGTCCACGCCGCCCGCCGGCCATCAGGCGTAACAAGTATGTGCCGGAAGGAGCCCCCTTGGTCTGGTGGAGCCTTGTAAATGACGTTGTCTTGACCGGGCGGCCGATCTGTGCCGACTTGGTGCGCCAGTTTCTTCCAATAAACGAAACGCACGTCGCTGCCGGTCAAGAGAAGTGCCTCGTCGTTAAAGCAGAACTGCAGGTTGTTGATGGATTGTTTTCCAAAACTCACTGACGCAAGTTCACGCTTTTGCTCCAGGTCCCAGACTTTGACGAGCGCGGGGATCTTGCTGCAGCTTGCGGAAGCGGCGTACTTGCCATTGCGTGAAATAGCCACCCTTTGCACGTAATCTTCCGGGTGGCCTCCAAACATATGGACCAACTCTCCGGTTTCTAGATCAAAGAGGCGCAGATTGCCGCTTTGGGCATTTGGGGCGCCTGCCAGAATCCAGCGATTGTTGGGATGCACGTCCAACACGGCCGCACTCATGTCCAGTTTCGAATCAAACTTAATCAAGCGGTGCAAAGTGATCTTTCGCCAATCCCAGACGCGGATGTGTCTTCTGTTCGTTATCGCGTATCGTCCATCTGGCGTGAATTTAGCTCTTGGTCCGCCTTCCCCGGGCTCTTCCTGTTGCCAGCTGAGTCTTCCGGTTTCCTGTCCGGTTTCCAAGTTCCATAGTCGAACAAAGGGGTCGTTTTCTCCAGTCAGGACATGGAGGTTATCGGGCGCAACGGCGAAGGAATGGACTATTCCGGTTTTAGAGTTGGGAGCGCCGAGCCTATGGCGCATACGTCCGTCGGCCAAGTCCCAAAAACAGATACGGCCGTCCCAATCGTTCGCTGCAATGCTTCTGCCTTGCAGATAGAAGACCGGTCCTCTGCACGCTGGCGGGGCGTCGGCCAAACGGTGCATGAATCGTCCCGTTTCGGCATCCACCACAACAGCTCCGGCTTCGCTGAGTAAGACTAGGTATTTGTCGTCCGGCGACACACCGGCGGAAGATGCATCGCAACTTAAGACTTTGAAAGCGCCGCCACTTTCCCAGTGAATGGGTATGTCATTACCGCCAACAGGGAGGAGGACGGGCTTGCCAACGATAGGATTCGGGATATCGACTGGATTGCCCGCGCCCTTATTCTCCTTCTTGAAGTCGTCCATCTTGGCAATGACCGGAATTTGGTCCAACTCTTGTCCTGTGCCGCCGGAAATGAGCACCGCCACGAGTGCAGCTAATAGCAGCACGCCGCCGGCCCCGAAGCCGATGAGCATACCGAGCTTGCCTGCGGCCCAGTTATTGGGCTGTTCCATGTCCAGTTCGGGAGCACGCGCCGGACGCGACCTTGATAGGACAGAATTTGATTCTTTTTCCTCCAACTCGGCAAACGCCCGCACCAGGGTCGGCGCTTTGGGAGCACCCGCGGCCACCTGGTGCGCGCCTGCCGCAGCCTGCGTTCTGGCAAGCTGGACATCGTACTCCTTGCGTTTGGCGGGATGGAGCAGCGTGGTTCGCGCCTGAGAGATTTCATTCAGTAAGCGCGTGCTGTCTTCGGCGTGGGGTCCGACCTGATAGGCGCGCACGTGCGTCGTCTGGCGGATGGCCGCCTCTTCGATGACTTCCTTGTCGGTCTCGTCGGCGGCGATGCCGAGCAGTTGATACAAAGTGGGCGGCCGATGTTCTTTGGGAATGCCGAGCCACTTGTGATAGGGATCGAACATCGACACACCTTGCCGCCCTGGGACCCTACCATCTTATTTCTTTTCCAGACGAGATTGCAAGGCTTGCAGATGTTTGGCCCCGTCGCCGTCCTTGAATGGGTTGGCCGGCGCGCCTTTGCCTCCCGCGGCGGCGTCTTTCTTGGCCTGGGCGCCCGGCCAGCGCACGCCGGCTACTTCAAAGGTTTCCCGATGATTTTTCAGCACCTCGGCCAGTGTCTCGAGCCGCTTGGTCGCCTCATCGTCGGTCAATTCGTCTTCATCGTCCAGTCCTTTGATTTGTTCGAGAATCTTGCTTTTCTGTTCGTCGCTGAGCTGTACGGTCAGCGGCTTGACGGACAAGACATCGAGTTTGCCGATGAACGAGACGAGCTGTGTCTTGGGGCTTGGGCCTTTGGGGCCGCCCTGTCCTTGACCGCCTTTTTTGCCGCCGCCCATCATCCCGCCCGGAGCGCCGCCCATCATTCCGCCCGGTGCGCCTCCTTTCATGCCCATCATGCCGGCCGGCGGTCCGCCTTTGCCATCGCCTGCCTGAGCACTAGGCGGCGTGGGCGGGTAAAGAGTGTAGAGGACCATGCCGGCGCCGACACCCAGAGCCAAAAAGGCCGCGCTGCAAATGATGATCGCGGGCAGCTTGATCTGGGTGTTGGGGACGAGATACAAAAGGATGGCGAGCACTGCGAGCGCGCCGCCTCCGATGACCAGATACATGTGGAAGTCCATGAAGCACCTTTGAAAAATGAGAAAGGGACGAATCACTCGAACGCTACACTACCTCTAGTGCGTAGTCCTCACAACAAGAATCTTCGCGAAACCGTCGCGGAATCCGCAAGAATTCCGGCGGGGTTCCGCGTCGGAACTCTGGCGAGTTCCGCTACACCAATGGGCGCATTGCAGATTCCCGTAGCGGAATTCGCAAGAATTCCGGGCAGCGTGCAAGGACGGAACTCTCGCGCGTTCCGCCACACCGGCATGAAATCCGATCTAGAATAAACCCATCACCATGTGCGAATTGATGGGATTCAGTTTCCAGAAGCCAACCGTGGCGGATTTCTCGATCCGCGAGTTCGCCGTGCGCGACGAGGAAAACGCCGATGGTTGGGGGCTGGCCTGGTATCCCGACCGCTCACTAGCCCTCATCAAGGAAGCCGGCAAGTGGCGCTCGAGCCTGCATTCCGGCTTTCTGGAAACCTATGCCGGCATCCGCTCAGACATCTGCGTCGCACATGTTCGGCATCTTACGATGGGCCGGGCGACGCGCGCCGATACGCACCCCTTTGCCCGCGAACTGGAAGGCGTCGAGTATTGCTTTGCGCACAATGGCACCCTTCCAAAGGCGAAAGAACTGCCGCTCGGCCGATTTCGCCCTATCGGTGAGACCGATTCGGAGCATTTGTTCTGTCATCTCTTGGAAGAAGTCGCTGGCTGGGAGGGCAGGCTTGGCGAGAAGAACTGGCCCAAGCTGCATGAACTGCTTGGCCGCTGGAATGAAGGCAAGCTCAATTGCTTGCTCTCGGACGGGCAAAGGCTGTTCTGCTACCACGATGCGGGCGGCTGGAAGGTTCTCCATTTCCGCACTGTCCTCTTGAATGACCAGGAAACCCGCCGCTTTGAGGATCCCGAGCTGCGCATCGATCTGGGCGCCGGTCAAGTCAACTACGGCGTCGTCGTCGCTACTTCGCCCCTCAGCCTCACCGGCTGGGAGACCTTCCAGCGCGGCGAACTCCTCGTGTTGGAGAAAGGCGTCATTCGCTACTCCAGCCATCGGACCAACGTGGCGGTGTTGGATCTCATTAAGGCATCGTAATGTGGCACGCACGGCTCGTCAGTGCCACATTTTTCGACCATGTGGCACGCACGGGACAATTGTCATAAAGTGTTTACTGAAAATAGTTTGCGAATCTCAAAAACGTCGTCAGTGCCAACTCGTGCACAGGCATACCCCCGCCACTGCTAGCAGCTGCTAACAAAGTTGGCCCAGATTCAAGTGTCCATTGTCCGCGGCTCCTACGTTCCGATCTGGCTGTTGATCTTCGGCGACCTCGCCAGGGTCTGGTAAACGACGCAGTAGCGCTCCGTCAGTCTTATCAGAGTTTGTAACTGTTCCGGCGTCGCGTCTGTGGTCAAGTCAAACTTTAAACGAATTGCTTGGAACCCAACAGGCGTCTCCTTGCTGACGCCGAGGGTGCCGCGAAAGTCCATGTCCCCTTCGGCGTGAATCTTGCCGGCACGGATGGGTATGTTCATCGCGGTCGCGACGGCTGCCAGGGTGACGCCGGCGCAGCCCACCAGTGCCTGCAGGAGCATGTCGCCGGCGCAGGCGAAGCGGCCGTCGCCGCCGGCCGCGGGGTGCAGACCGGCCGCGACGTCGCCCGCCATGGTCGGCACGGTGCAAGTCGCGTTTTCCATGCCGATCGTTCCTTCGGCGCGCAGCGTCAATAGAGCGCTCGCGGGGTTCTCTTTGTACTTGTTCTTGAAGGGCGCTTGCAGCCCGCGCAATTGCTCGGCGTTCATGAAGTTGTCCCTGGAGAAAATGCCGACAAAATGTTTTGCCGTCCGCTCTTTCAATGTACAATTGGAAGTAGTATACCCCTCTTCCAGCCAGGTGGAACGCCATGCCTTCGCTCGTCGGCCTTTTCTTGGTCGCTCGACCCACCCTGCTCGATCCCAATTTCGTCCGCAGCGTTGTCTTGTTATTGCAACATAATGAGGAAGGCGCTTTCGGTTTGGTCGTGAATCGCCCCGTGAAAGCCAAGGAATTGCCATTTCCAGTTTACGTGGGAGGCCCGTGCAAGATGGACGGCATGATCCTCTTGCACGGCCACGAAGACTGGATGGCGGATGAGAAAACAGGGCAGGTCTGCGACGGCGTGTTCATCGGCGACGCGGAAAGCGCGGAGAAAGTGACCGACCCGCCGCCGGGCGAGTCGTTTCGCTTCAAGATGTTCTCCAGCTATGCCGGTTGGGGCCCGCAGCAACTGGAAGGCGAATTGGCCGAGCGCGCCTGGGCCATCGTGCCTGCCACCGGGGCACATGTATTTGATACGCCGGTGGAGGAGTTGTGGACCAAACTGTTGCCGCCGTCGATTCCCGAGCCGAGCGTGAACTGATCTTGTCATGGCCGGATCGTAGCCGACGCCGCTTGCGTCGGGTTGCGGCGGGTTAGGAACGTGGCCGACGCTGGCAGCGTCGGCTACGGCGACCATGACAAATCTTATCATCGGCTGCGGCTACCTTGGCCGGCGCGTCGCCAAGCTGTGGCGCGAACGAGGCGAGCGTGTAGCGGCCACCTCGCGCACGCCGGGAGGTCCGCCGTTTTTTCGCGATCTGGGCATCGAGCCGGTGTTGTGCGACATCACCGACGCAGTATCCATCAAGAATCTTTCCGCTCTTGCATCTGTCCGCTTCCATACGGGAACGGCATTGAAAACAGTTCTCTTCGCGGTTGGATGGGACCGAGCTTCCGGGAAGTCGATGCGCGCGGTCTATGTGGAGG
>JAKEFD010000043.1 GCA_022616245.1 Gemmataceae bacterium | reverse complement strand
AACGTCTGGCGGCGGCGCTTCGAGGACGTGTGGCTATGACGGATGACGCGAGATTCGCAAAGTGGTTCAAAATTTTTACCGGAACGCAGGGACCATTTCCATGGCAGATAGAACTTTATGAAAAGTTCGTCAAGGACGAAGTTCCTCACTCGTGCAACCTGCCAACGGGCTTGGGGAAGACAGCGATCATCGCAATTTGGCTCATCGCCCTGATGATCCAGCCCAAGAAGATGCCACGCCGTCTGGTCTATGTCGTTAACCGGCGGACCGTGGTGGATCAGACCACCGACGAAGTCGAGAAACTTCGCGAAAACCTCCAGAAATTGGAGAACCTGCCGGACCACGTCCGACAACTGGCGATCAGTACCTTGCGCGGCCAGTTTGCCGACAACCGCGAGTGGTCAGCCGACCCCTCGCGACCGGCGGTGGTTTGTGGCACCGTAGACATGATCGGCAGCCGGCTGCTCTTCAGCGGCTACGGCGTCGGTTTCAAGACCAAGCCGCTGCACGCCGGGTTTCTCGGGCAGGATGTGCTGCTTGTGCATGACGAGGCGCACCTGGAGCCGGCGTTTCAGGCGTTGCTCGACGCAATCGAAAAGGAACAACGGGAGGGCGAACGATTCGAACAAATGCCTTGGCCTAAGCTTCGGGTGATGGAGCTAACGGCGACATCGCGAGGAAATGGAGCGGAGGGGCAAGAGGAGAAACCGTTTGAATTGACTGCTGCGGAGAAGAATTCACCGGCTGTCATTCCCGATCCCCCGACCGCGCCAATTCACCATGTCTGGCGGCGGCTGAAGGCGAAAAAGGCCGTTCATCTGCATGAGAGCCAGGATGAGAAGAAACTGGCCGATGAGATTGCGTGCCTTGCCCTGAAACACAAGGATTCGGGCTTGGCCGTGCTGGTTTTTGTGCGGAAGGTCGAGGATGTCGAGAAAGTCGTAAAGAAACTACCGAAGGATTCGACCGTGCAACTGACCGGCACCCTTCGGGGCTTGGAGCGCGATGACCTGGTGAAAAACCAAATTTTCCAACGGTTCCTGCCGGCGTCGAATCGTAACGAGGACATAGCGCCTGTTCTTGGAACAGTCTTCCTCGTCTGCACCAGCGCCGGTGAAGTTGGAGTGAACATTTCGGCCGATCACATGGTCTGTGATCTGTCCACATTCGAGAGCATGACTCAGCGCTTCGGCCGAGTGAACCGCTTCGGGGACATCGACGACACCCGCATTGACATCGTCTATCCGAAAGAGTTCGGCAAGAAGGACAAGAGCGGCAAGCTCAAGGTTGACGAACTAAACCGGCGGCGGCAGAAGACACTTGACCTTCTGACGCAACTGAACGGCGACGCCAGCCCTGCGGCGATTGGCAATCTCGATGCGGCGGTCCGTCTTGCCGCCTTTGCACCGACACCTCGAATTCTGCCCGCCACTGACATCCTCTTCGACGCGTGGGCTCTAACTACCATCCGCGGGAAGCTTCCCGGCCGGCCGCCTGTCGAGCCGTACCTGCACGGCATCAGCGATTGGCAGCCGCCGGAGACCCACGTCGCGTGGCGTGAGGAGGTCGAGGTCATCACCGGAGGTCTGCTCGAACGCTACAAGCCCGAAGACCTACTCGAAGACTACCAGCTCAAGTCGCACGAACTGCTGCGGGATCGAAGCGACCGCGTGTTTACGCATCTTCAGAAGATTGCCGCCGAGCATCCCGACGCCCCCACATGGATCGTGGACATGCGAGATAGTGTAGAAGTCACAACACTGAAGAAGCTGACCGATGGCGACAAGGGCGCGATCAACCACATGACCGTTCTCCTGCCGCCGCTCGTCGGGGGATTGACGCAAACCGGCACGCTCGACGGCGCTGCCGTACGAAAGAAGCCTAATGAGAGTGAAGCAGCGGAAGGCGACCAGTCCACTGACGGGGGCAAGGCCGTCGACCACGACGTCGCCGATGAGTGGTATGAAGACAAGGAGCGTACGGTGAAACGTCGAGCGCGTCCGTGGAACGATGATGCCATTCCCGATGGGATGACGCTAGAACGCGAGATTAAAATTGAAAACCTTGAGGACGAAGACGCCGAGCCGACAAAGGTGTGGCGGTGGTTCGTCAGGAAGCCGGAAGCAGCCAGCGAGCGTAGCCGGACAGCGTACCCCCTCCAACCCCACCTCGACGAAGTCAAAGGTTGTGCCTCCAAAATAGTTGGAAGACTGGGCTTGCCGAACGACATCGCCAACGCCGTCATTCTCGCCGCGTGGTTTCACGACCTGGGCAAACACCGCGAACGCTGGCAACACAGACTCGGTAATGACCGCTACCCCAACGACGTGTACGCCAAGTCGGGCCGGCTACCTGACGGGACTCTATTGCGTCGGCGTGAGTTCATCAAAGAATATCGCCACGAGTTCGGCTCATTGCTCGATCTGCTCGACGGGAAACATCCGCACCACGCCGAGTTCATGAAGCTGAGTCATGACATGCAGGAGTTGGTGCTGCATTTGGTTGCTGCGCATCACGGCCGGGCGCGCCCGCACTTCCCGGTGGACGAAGCATCAGACCCCGAACGCGACAGTCAAGCCGCCGCCGCGCTCGCCATCGAAACCCCGCGCCGCTTCGCGCGCCTGCAACGCAAGTACGGCCGATGGGGCTTGGCATACCTCGAATCACTGGTACGCGCCGCCGACTACGCCGCCAGCGCAAATCCGCTCGGGACAGTGGGTGCGCCAGCCAAGGCGGAGGATCAGCTATGAGCAACCCCGAGCCGACGATCCGCATTAACGTCGACGTCTCCAACCCCGGCCAATTCTTCGCCTGCTGCGGAATCTTTGAGCTGGCCGACCGCTTGTGGCCTGGAGCGGGCGTTCTTGGAGTTTTTAAGTCAACGCACTTTGAACTTTGGACGGATTCGACGGATTGTTCTCTAGATCGAATCCTGATGGCCTTTGTCAAATCTGCCGTTCAGCAACTTGATCTTGACGACAACGCCGCATCTCCACTACATCTCGGCAAACCATTTGACCTTCGCTTGGACTGGTGGCAAAAAGTGGATGGTCCGAACAAGACTCGTATTGACCTTGGCGGAGGGGGCCAACTTAAGACGTGGGCCGGAAAGCAGTTTGGTCCGTTCATCTTCCGTCTTATGAAGAACGCCTGTGATAGCATCGATCTTCTCAAACCACTCGATGATGCTAAAGCGGTTTATGACACAAAAGGTGGCAAGGCGAAGAAGACAGTCTCGCCGTTCTATTTCGACGCACGTCGCGATGAAACAAGCTTGGACATCGGCTTTTCACCCGATGAGCAGGACATGTCCGTGATGGCTTATCCCGTTGTCGAGTCGCTGGCACTGATCGGATTGCAGCGATTCCGACCCACGGTTGATGAGAAAGGTCAGAGCCGTTCATTCTTATACACTGCATGGGCCGAGCCGCTTCCGCCCAGTGTTGCCATGGCGGCGGTATCCGGAATGATGCCCATGCGATCATGCGGCACATTTCGATTCACCAAGCCCTCTCGTGGGGGCGAGTATCTAACCATGTTTTCTCGCGCCACGCGCGAAAGGAGCACCTATGTCTGAAGTCAAGATCAATCAGTTTGACAGTTGGCTGCAAGACGATGGCCCCGCAGCTCTCGTGTTTGATCGCACACTGTTGCCGGTGGAGGGCAAGGATTCGTGGATTTTTCCGCCAACCTTTGCTCAGAGCGAATCGGCGGGTGATGATGAAGAAAGCAACGGCGGCGATTATCAGATTGACGATCTGCCTGACGACCCGCGGCGTAACGTTTGCCTCATCGACAGTGTAGGTTCACAGGCCAATCGGATGGAGCCCGTCTTCAAGCAAGAGCGTTACGCGGCGCTGGTGCCGCAACGGGTCGTTAAGATGAAGAACGGCGACACCATTAATCTTCTTGACGCGGGCCACCGCGCCGCCGACGCTGTGGTTCGTTTCTCGGAGAAGCTCGGGCCGCAGCTGTGGGCTGCGTTTGACGCCATCAAGAAAAGGCGCGACTGCTCAGCACTCGCCAATCTCGCGCCAACCTCTCTGGTGTTCGGCGTGTGGGATTCACGTGCAACGGGCGTCAAGATTCAGCGCATCGTCCGGTCGACCATTCGGGCGTACAACGTGACGAAGGCAAAGCGATCAGCAACATACCAGGCCGCGTATGACTACACGGGCAATGGGATGATCGGCCTCGACCACGACAAGGGTTCCGGCAAAAACAATCCTCTATCGCAGGAAGGGTTTAAGTACTCCCTCGCAACAGGAACTCACGGCGGTGTTTTGGTACGTGGCACAATACGACAGGAGGCGATCATTAACCTTGTTGCTCTTCGCACGCTGACCACAGACACCAATCTCAAACGCTACCTGCTTGGTCTTGCTTTGGTGGCTTTGTCATATCGCGACCAGCAATGTTTCAATCTCCGCGAAGGCTGTTTGCTGCGTGCGGCGAGTTCGAGCGACTATGACGGCATATGGAAGAGCGTAAACTTCGATGCCACGGAGAAGGCAGAAACCATCAGTCACGAAATCGCGATTGCATATGCGCAAGCTGCTGTTCGGAACATGACGTTCGACACGCAAGAGCCGGATACGTTTGACAAAGAGACAACCGAAGCATGGCTGAAGATCGAAAAGAAGAAACGGAAGACACTGGCCAAGACCAAGCACCCGGCAAAAGCTGTGGCAGATGAGGCTGAGGCGGCAAAAAAAGCAAAAGAACAAGGAGGACCCCAAGCCTGATCCCGCACCAGCAACAGAAAATGACGCTGGCCAATGACCCATCTCCTCATTACCGTCCACTGGCTGGATGACCGCTATCACGGTCTCATGGATCGTGATGGCCCGCCGGAGTGGCCGCCGTCGCCATATCGGCTGTTTCAAGCGCTCGTTGCCGGAGTGGTGCGGCGTGGCGAGTTGGAAGCCGAGCCGGGCAAGGCGTT
>JAKEFD010000331.1 GCA_022616245.1 Gemmataceae bacterium | reverse complement strand
GCAGGTCGTAGCCACACCTAGGCAGAAGTTGCTCCAGTCCGTGAGCGACCGCGCGCGACCCCGCCGCGCGAACGTGCATGCTATAGGCGAAACTTCCCAAAGAGATTCCTCCACGATTGGCGATTGGCGAGCGGAGCCACGTAAGCAGCCGGCATGGGGCGACGCGCCCGACGCCTTGCGGCGTTCGGCTCGCCAAGGCGCGGAAGGGGAAATCGAGGGGAGGCACGGCATTAGAAACCTAGCTTGTTTCTTGTCGCAGTGCCAAATCCTTGCTCCGGCAAATTTTTCGCTGCCTGGTAAAACGCGCTTGGCTTAAGATAACTGGAGGAATATGGGGGGCATCCAAGATGAAACGCAATACGCTGCCGTTTCTTGTTGCGCTGGCCGGACTGACCGCTGCGCTTCCGGCGCCTGGGCAATCCAAGAAATCAAAACTGTTTCTCGATCCCGTCAACGTAGACGTACCGCACTTTTCCACGGACAAGTCGGTCAAGCTCGATTACGACATCGTTTACGTGCGTGCGGCACGGGCCGGCGACAAGGTTCATAAACGCTTCTACACCGATTTCTCGGCGCCCGTCACTCTCGAGCCCGGCGCCGATCTCATGCTGCTTCGTCCCGACGGCACGGAGGATGTACTCGTCCCAGGCGGCGACGGCTCGATCACCGACCCCATGGTTTCGTTCGACGGCCAATGGGTGTATTACACACACATTCATTATTTGAAGAAACACAGCCAATGGAACCCGCCGCGCCAGGGCGCCGACATTTACAAGATCCACGTTCCATCGCGCAAGATCGTCCGTCTTAGCAATCAGCGCTTCGCGCCCAACACCGGCGCCGCGCCCTGGGCGAAGGGTTTTCGTACGCCGGAGAAAGACAAGAGCCACTTCGAATATGGCGTCTACAACATGGGGCCCTGTCCCTTGCCGGGCGGGAAACTCGTGTTCACGAGCAATCGCGAAGGCTATCGCCCTGCCCACGGCTATCCCGCAGTCGCCTTGCAGCTTTTCGTCATGGACGACCGCAACGACAGCATCGCCGACGACGTGGACCCGACCAATCTGGAAAAGATCGGGCACCTCAACATTTCCGGCGCCTTGCATCCGGTTGTGCTGGCCGACGGCCGGATCATGTACAGCACGCTTGAGTCGCAAGGAATCCGCAGCGACATTCTGTGGGGGCTTTGGACCATTCACCCCGACGGGACGAATTGGAATCCGCTGGTAAGCGCGTTCGATCCGTTCAGCGCGCCCAACGGCTTTCACTTCCAAACGCAGCTTACCGGCGGCGCCATAGTGGTCGAGGAATATTACAACCAGAACAACAGCGGCTTTGGATCATACGTCAAACTGCCGCCCGCGCCACCCGACGGCAATTCGGCATTCGGTCCCGGCCATATGAACGATCCGCGCAACAAGCCCTGGCGCATGGGCCGGCACGACAACGGCCAGCCGCGCATGTATCGCATGCCGTTCATGCCTGCCGGGTCGATCTCGCTCACACCTTTCGCCTTGGGACTGGAAGGACCGGCGGATCGCTCTATTCGCGGCGACAAGAGCTCGCCAGCCGTGGGCAAATTCACGCACCCCGCCGGCGCGCCCGACAATCATTTGCTGACCATCTATTCGCCGGGGCCGGTCAACCATCAGTACACGTATCTGCCGCAGCTTGACGGCGGCATCTACCTCATCAAGAACGGCGACGTCATCGACGAGCCGGCGCAGATGTTGCTGATCAAGAACGATCCCAATTACAACGAGAGTTGGCCGCGCGCCTTGGTTCCGTACAACCGCATTTATGGAATTGATGAACCGAAAACATTGCCTCGACTTGCCAATGATGGTTCGTTGTCCAAACATTTGCCGCAAGGAACGCCGTTTGGGTTGGTCGGCACTTCCAGCTTCTACAAGCGGGAAAGTTATCCCAACGGCGCGGTGCCGAAAGGTTCGGTGACCGCCGCTTATTCCGGCGGCAACGATCCTTGGAAGGGACTGGACGCCTTCACCAGTCACGGCAACGGTCCGCCACTCAACTGGCACAACCAAGGCGCGGACGCGGGACTTTACTCCAACGCCGACATCCATGCCGTCCGCATCCTGGTGATGGAGCCAACAACGGACCGTAAAGGCGCGCACGCAGGACGGCGTTTTTTCAACCATGCCCAGGAACGATTGCGCATCCTGGGAGAGATTCCCTTGCGCCACTTTGTCGAGCTGCCCCCGCCGTTGCCGCCCGGGCCCGATGATTTGTCCGGCGCGCAATGGCGCGATCCGGACCGCAACCCGGACACCAGCTTCCTCGCGAAAATCCCGGCGGATACGGCTTTCACATTCCAAACGCTGGACAAGCACGGCATGGTGCTCAACATGGCGCAGACCTGGCATCAATTGCGGCCGGGCGAAATCCGCACCAACTGCGGCGGTTGCCATGCCCATAGCCAGCAACCGACGGACTTCGCCAAGACGCGCGCGAGCAAGCCGGACTATCCTGTGTGGGACCTGGTGAATTCGACGCCGCTCCTCGTGGACAAGAAGCGCGATGAACTGGGCAAGCAATGGGACGTGAAAAAGGAAACGGGTTTGCGCGTTCTCAAGCAGGAAGTGGTAAACGTCGAGTATTTTCGGGATGTCCGGCCCATTCTGGAAAGAAGTTGTATTGCCTGTCACTCGGCGCGAGCGCGAAGCGATAAATCGGACCTTCCAGGGAATCTGGATTTGGACGCTGATCATGAATTGGTCCAGCGCGGCTCAGATGGCAAATTCCCGGGCACGTTCTATCGGCTGGCATTGGACGAGGGCGCCAAGTTTGGCAATAAGCCTTCGGGCTGGGACAGCTGGGGCTATCCCAATGCTTCGCGCTACATTCGCAAATTCCAATCGCGGCGCAGTTTGCTCGTCTGGAAAATCTTCGGCGAACGGCTCGACGGCTTCACGAACGACGATCACCCCTCGGAGTCCAAGCCCGGCGCGCGCGACCTGGTCTGGCAGGGCAAACCCGCGGACGTGGCCAAGCTCAAAGCGCGCTTCGATCTGGATTACAACGGACCGCAGATGCCGCCGGCCGATGCCGTCGCCTCGGGTTTGGTCAAGCCGCTCAGCGACGAGGACAAACGCACCATGGTGCGCTGGATCGACCTGGGCTGTCCGATTGACTTGGATTACGACGCAAAAAGTCCCAACGCGACGGGCTACGGTTGGATGCTCGACGACAATCGGCCAATCTTGACAATGACGTCGCCGCAGTCCGGACGACAAGCGAAGCTCACGCACATTGTCCTGGGCATGCACGATTATTACAGCGGTCTGGATACGCGCACGTTGCACGTGGAAGCGGACTTTGCCATCGACGGCGTGGCCGCGGGGGAAAATCTGGCCAGTGAGTTCTATCAGAAAGCACAAGGGGTGTGGGAGTATGCGCTCCAGCAACCCATCGAATCACTGCGGGCCGGAACTGTGACAGTGCTCGTAAAGGATCGCCAAGGGAACGTGTCCCGCATCGAGAGAAGATTCAGCGTCGGCAAGTAGGGTGGAGAGTGGAGCGCGGAGAGTAGAGAGCGGAGCGCGGAGAGTAGAGAGCGGAGCGCTAAAGCGCTAGACTCTCTACTCTCCGCGCTCCACTCGCCGCGCTCCACGTTAATCTGGCGGGGATATTTCCAACACTTCGAAGCGCACAGTTCCCATCGGAACTTGGATTTCGGCTACCTCGCCGACTTTTTTTCCCAATAGGCCAGCGCCGATCGGGCTGTTGGTCAGGATCTTGTTGGTGTCGTAGTCTTCTTCGCCGTTGCCGACAAGAATGAACACTTCCTCTTCTGCAAGGTCGAGGTCCTTGACCCTGACCTTGGCGCCGAAGACGACCGTGTCGGCGGCGAAGTTGTTCTTGTCGATGAAATACGCGCGGGCAAGCTTGTCTTTGAGCGCGTCAATCTTCGCTTGCAGGATGCCCTGATCTTCGCGGGCCGCATGGTATTCGGCGTTCTCGGACAGGTCGCCCATGTCGCGCGCTGTGGCGATGCGCCGGGCGACTTCGATCATTTCCGCGTTCTGCATCCGATCCAGGTCCGCTTTCAGCTTGTCGTAGCCCTCCCGCGTCATTGGAATGCGCTCGACCGACATGAGTTTCACTCCTTTGATGCGTGGGCGGGCGTTCGTGCCCGACTCCAAGACAGCGCGTCTGCCCACACAAGGACAATTCCAGAAGAAACACAAAACCGCAGTCGTGTGAGGAGCGTGGCTCCGCTTCAGGACTGCGGGATCGTGTGGACCGTTCCGTGAAACTATAGCCTATGAAAAGTCCCCCAGGAAAGTAAAGAGCGCTTATCCCGTCCAGCCTGCCCGCTTGCCGAGCCATTTAGAATGAAGACGGCGACCGCACCGCGACGATGCCGGTAAGAGCCATAGCCGCCCGGAAAACCACAAATGCGCATGCTCATACTTGGTCTGGCTTGGATGGTCGCTCTTTGGCCCTTTTTCGCTGCGCATGCCGCCGACCTCGACGGGCTGGCCGCTCTGTTGCGTCCAATCATCCTCGATTCGCTGCCGAATCCTCTCTATGAAAAGCGCGATAACTGGGGTCGCACGTCCTTGGCGCCGAGCCAAATCCGCTGGGATGGACTGCGCCCGGTCGTTGTCAAGAAGCCGAAAAACGACGGCACATGGCGTCACTTGAAAGTCAGCGCCGACAATCCCGCCGGCACCTTCCTTTTTCAGCTGAAGGATTTCCAAACGAAAGACGCCAATCGGCAGACTTTCACCGCCCACGCCGCGCTCGACGTGCTCGTCGAATTTCGGCAACAAGTCTGGGAATCTGGCGTGCGGCTTTACAGCGGCCATGTCACCGCTCGGGCACGCCTCTACGGACATTTCGACTGCGAGAACGAGTTGCGCTTCGAGAGGAACGCGAAGTCCTTTGTGCCCGATGCCGTTGTGCGCTTGCGCGTGGTCAAATCGAATGTGGGTTATCACAATCTGCGCGTGGAACACCTGGCGGGCATTGGCGGCTCGGGAGCGCGCATCGCAGGCGAAGCATTGCACGATGCGCTCAACCAATGGCGTCCGTCCCTGGAGCGCGAGCTATTGGAAAAGGCCAACGCCGCCGTCATTAAGGCAGCCGACACGCGCGAAATCCGCTTGAGCGTGGACAAGCTGCTTAAAGTCAAGTGATTCGTCCAGGCTGCCCCACTCGAACTTGCGCCGCATCACTCCTTCGGCATCTCCTTGATCCAGTCACGCACCAAACGCACAGCGAGGTCATCCACGACGCGCGAGCTGATGTGCGGCATGCGCCCCAGTCCCGTCATGGCCATGCGGTGCAAGACGATGGACTTCTCCGGATAGCCGGGGACCAGGAGCTTGGCGTCCTTGACGCCGAAGTTTCCGTGCGCGGGTGGCACGTTTACGATGCCCATTTCCTTCAACGGAAGCGTGGCCATCAGCTTGAATTCGGCGTTGCCGCCGCCCCACTTGATGTGGCAGTGCGCGCAATTGGAATGCAGATAGGAACGGGCGCGCTGTTCCACGGGCAACGAGTTGTCATGGAAATCGGGCAGCTTCGGCAATTGCCCCGGCGGCATGGGCAATGGCTTCGAGAACAAGCCAATGTGCTCGAGCGTGGCGAGTTGATTGGCGATGACCCCGCCGTAGTCGTGGTCGCGGTTCATCTGCATGGTGCTTGCGCCCAGCGCAAACTTCGCGGCATTGGTATGGCAAAGCGTACACTCGGCCCGGCTGGGGAAGCGGTAATTCTGCTCGACGACCTGGCCGCCTACCTTGATCTTGAGCAGCCTGTCCGCGCCTTTTTCGTCCAACAGGAACGCATCGGTTTGCTCGTCGTTCCAGACATAGGTGTAGCCGCGCCAGTACTGGTCGCCGTATTCCTGCGTGCCGGGGAACTGCTGAAAGTGGAGCAGGCGCGTCTCCAGCCGCTTGCGGCTGAGCGGATTGCCGCGCTCCATTTCCATGCTGAAGGTCTTCACGAGGACTGTACCGTCGGGGAAGCGCCATCCGGGTGTGGAGCCGGGCGAAGGCTGTGGGTAAGTGATTTCGTCGAATCCGATTTGGCCCTCACCGGGGATGCCAAGGTAGCGATCTTTGACGGCATGGTCGCCCCAGAGCTGGCTGTTGACGGTGTAAGGAATGAGCCCCGGCGCGACCTTGTGATCTTTGGTCGAAGCGAAGACGCCGGTCTCGCTAAGCTTCTTGGGAAACGGCGCTTGCGCCTTGGCCTGGGGCGCCTTGACGAGCTGATGAATGCGCCCGCCGGTGAAATCGACGAAGTAGAGCTCGCCTTCGGCGTCCTCCGCCCAGGTGATGATGCGATAGGTCGTGCGTGCAAGTTCAAAATTCAGATAATCCCACACCTCGAATTTGTGCTCATAGCGCCGCACTCGCCAGATCCGACCAGTGTCGAAGTCGCCGTAGATGTAGTGGCCTTGCAACTCCGGCAAATGCTTGCCGTGATAGACGAATCCGCCTGTGATCGATCGGAAATCCGAGTGCGAATGCTCGATCACTGGCTTCAGTATTGGGGTCGGCCCCTTTTTGCGCTCGGGCCGGAACGTATGGTTGCCTTCCATGACGCTCCAGCCGTAGTTTCCTCCCTTTTCGATCTTGTAGACCATCTCCCATAAATCCTGGCCCACTTCTCCGCCCCAGCACTGTCCCGTTTTGCGGTCGAAGCTGAAACGCCACAGTTGCCGCAGACCATAGGCCCATATTTCCGGGCGTGCGTCCTTTGTGTTGACGAAGGGATTGTCCTTAGGAATCGCATACGCCTTTCCCGGCGGCGGGTTATCGACGTCAATGCGAAGCATCTTGGCGAGAATGCTCGACAGGTCCTGGCCGATGACGCGCTCGTCGGCGATGCCGGAGCCGTCGCCGGTCACGATGTAAAGAAAGCCATCGGGACCGAACTTGAGGCCGCCGCCGTTGTGGCCACCGTTGGGCCATTCCATAATGAACTTTTCCGAATTCGGATCGGCCACGGGCGGCGCCCCCTTGACCGTGAAGCGCGACACGCGCGTCCCCCTCGGCAAGCCCTCCTTCTCCGGATTCGGAACCCACGTCACGTACATGTAGCCGTTGTCCTTGAACTTCGGATGGAATGCGATTGCGTAAATGACTTGCCGCATGGGCTGGCCTTTGGAGTCCTTGGCGCCTTTGAATTCCAGCGCGAGGTTGGCCTTGTCCACGTTCTTGATGTTGACGAACGAATAAATCTTGCCCCAGCGCTCGGCGATGAACAGACGGTTCGTGCCCGGCGCATAGGTCATGTCGAGCGGCTCTTCGAACTTCGGCAGTTTTGGGAAGGCCGGCTCGGTTGTATAAGGCGGCGGCGGCTCGGGAAAACCGACCATTTTCGAAGTTGTCCATGGGACTCGTTTTTCGAGCCCGGATTGCTTGCGCAGTGGTTTTTTGCCGTCGCCGCCGGCAGTGAGCGACCAGCCGCCCAATACAAGTAAAGAAGTTGTAAACAAAACCGTCAGCAAAGTAGACCGAGACATGTTCGTTTCCTTCCGCGGCGCCCATTCATTCGGCGTTCCAGAGTTCGATGCGAGCGCGAAACGTAAACAGAACGCGCACAAATTGTACTGCTTTTTTCCGCCGACGCAGCAAGAAAGTGGCATTGCCCTTGACGCCCCGCGCCGCCTGCTCCACGATGAAGGAAGATTGCTCTCCATTTCTCTACGACAGCAGGCTATAAGACGCCGACGAGGAACCCGGCTCACGCCGAATTCAGTCCCCACGCGGAGCGTGGGGTCTACGGTGAATTCGCAAGAACAGGGAGGTCCAGATGAACGCGGCACGGACAATTCGGGCAGCGCTGGCAACAGCGGCAATCTTGATAGTATGCGCCGGCCAGGCGAACGCGCAAGCGCCGCCTCCCCTTCCCCAAGACGTAAAGGCCGAGACTCTCGCCGCCACGGTGAACGGCGAAGCTGTTTCCATGGCCGAGGTCAAAGCCATCCTCGAGCAGCGGCCCTCAACGGCGCCTCTAACCGCGGCCCAGCAGCGCGAAGTGCGTCTTGCGGCCGTGGAAATGCTCATCGACGACGCCTTGATGCGACAGTTCCTCCGTAAGGAAGCGCCGCCCGCCACTGCCGCCGAGATCAACAAGGAGATGGAGGACCTGAAAGTTGCCCTCAAGAAGCAGTCCAAATCCTTCGAGCAGTTCCTCCGCGAAAGCAAACAAAGTCCAGAACAGCTTCATAAGGACGTCGTCGCCCGGTTACAATGGAAGCACTTTCTAGCGGTCCGCTTTCCGGAGCCGGACGTGAAAAGCTATTACGAAGCGAACAAAGCGTATTTTGACAAGGTCATGGTGCGCGCCAGCCACATCCTCATCAAGGTGCCGTCCAGCGCCACACCGGCGGAACGGCAGGCCGCCAAAGAGACGCTGGAAGCGCTGCGCTCTGATCTCGTCGCGGGCAAGCGCGATTTCGCCGAGTCGGCCAAGAAATTCTCCGATTGCCCGAGCAAGGATAAAGGCGGCGACCTCGGCTTGTTCCCTTACAAGTTTGTGGTTGTCGAGCCGTTCGCCAAGGCCGCTTTCGCCATGAAAGTGAGCGACATCAGCTCTGTCGTGACGACTGAGTTCGGCGTGCATCTCATCAAGGTCACCGAGCGCACCGCCGGTGAAAGCTCTAAATTCGAAGTGCAAAAAGGCATGGTCCGCGAAGTCATGGCCCAGGATCAGGAGTTGTACAATCGCATTCTGGTCGAACAGCGCAAGACCGCGAAAATCGAAATCACTTTGCAATGAGCCTTACCACTGCTCCAGGAGTGCGGGCTTCTTGTCCGGAAAGATCGGGAGGTGCTCGACGTGCATGGTCGCGAGGATCTTCCGGATGTCCTTGCCCACTCCGCACAGCGCCAACGTGCTGTCGTATTTGCCTAGCCAGTTAGCGAACTCGCGCAGCATGGCGACGGCCCCTGTTGACATGCGCTGCACTTTCTGAAAATCGAGCAATACGCGCAGGTTCGGCTTGTCGAGATGGTCGTGCAGCTCGCGGCGCACAAGAGCGATGTCCCCGTCGTCGACCAGCATCTCGTCGTTGAAGCGCACGATAATCACGCCCCCTTCGCGGCCGATATGCAGCCGGTGGAGCAGGACGCCGCGCTGGGCCGCCATCTTGTTGATCAATCCTTGTGCGGCTTGGGAAGCAGTCCGCGGTCCAGCTTCGGGTTCCGGCGCTTCGTCCCACACCGAGGCGGGCTTGCCTTGGTCCAGGCAGCGCGTGGCCCATTCCTCAAGCTGCGCTTGTGGCAGCGGCTTGTCGAGCGCTTGGATGACGAACGCCAGTTTGCCGCATGCGACGTGGTCGCCGGCGTGCAGTGGCCACTCTTCGCCGGATGGCATGACGACGTCGTTGACGAGCGTCGGCGCGCCGCTGCCCTCATCGTGGACAAAGATCCTGTCTTCCCGCCTGAGCAATGCGCAATGCTTGCGGGCCAGCGACTTGGAGCGTAGTTGGCATTTTTTGCCGGACCCTATGACGAAGCGGTCGGCGCCGATCGGTATCGGCATGCCTCTTTTCGAGCTTGTGGCGGCGATGAGATAAAACTGCATCGGACGCTCCACCTTCCCCCGGACGGGAATGCCCTGAATTGTAGCACGCTGCGGGGAAAATCCCCAACCCCGGTTAACGGAGCCGCGCCCATTAGGAAGCGGAAGACCGTCCTGGACTTAGCACTTCCTAACGGGCGCGGCCCAGAAAGAGTTGTGACATAGTGATGTCACCGGGAAGATCGGCCAGGTCCCAGCGGACTGCAAGCTAAGTGCAGACTGCCGCGCTCGGCAGGAGTGAGATAAGTAAAAGGCGCCGCGTCGTGCGCTTGCCGCAGCCAGCGCGACGCGGGCTGCGCTTGCGCCAGTTGCCGCCAGACCGCGTGAAGATACCAGCACGGCCGCGCTTCCTGAGGGCGCAGTTCATGCGCTTCGCTCAATTCCGCCGCCGCCTTGCACAACAACCCTTCCGCCGGCAAGTCGCCCGTTGGGTCGCCGGCTTCGAACCGTCCCACGGACAGCCAGTATAGGCCGATGCCGCGATGCAAAAAGAAGTGGTACTCGTCCGCGTCTGCTTCGGCCAAATCCATGAGCCGGCTGTGACAGTGACTGAGGTGTCTTATATCCTTCGGATTCTCTTGCTGATTGTCGGCCACCACTTGCTCAAACTCGCGCCGTGCGTCTCGTCGCCGGCCGGTCTTGGCCAGCAGCTCCGCCAGAAAATAGCGGCCGTTGCGATGCTCCGGGTTGGCGTCGACGAATTGACCGAGCGCCACGCAGGCGCTGTCTTCGTCGCCCTGCGCAAGGTACGCGGCAGCGAGACTGAGAAAACTCTTCGACGCGCCTCGTTCCGCCGCCAGGGCCTTCTGATAAAAGGCGATGGCCTGGTCATACTCCCCGTCCTGCATGGCCTTCTGCCCTTGCAGCCAGTGCTCGTCCGCCTTCGCAGCTTGGAGGGGAATTCTTTTTGAGACGTAGGAAGAGTTTTCCGGTTGTGCCGATTGAGCGGTCAGGTTGGAAGATTGCTCGACGAGGAGTCGGCCGGTCGCCGGCGAAGACGAAGTATTCTCCACTGCCTGGCAACCCAGGCAAAGTGCGCAGAACCACCAGTAGCGGCGATAACGCATGGGTCGTTGCGGCACGGGAAGCGCGAAGCGCCGAGCGCGGGAGCGCGGAGCGTCGCGCGCGGGAGCGCGATCTCGCTGTTGTTATCGCCCTTAGTGCAAAGGAAGATTGAATCTTTGAAAGGGATTCAAGGAACTGCTACGTGCCGCTCCGCGCTCTACTCCTGGCGCTTTGCTCGCCGCGCTCCGCGCCTCCAAACTCTTCAGTCCGCTTGCAGGCTCTCGCTCAGCTTGCTCAGGGCTTCGCTCTCGATTTGCCGTACGCGTTCGCGCGTGAGGCCCAAGCACTCGCCGATTTCCTTCAACGTCTTTGGCTCTTCGTCGTCCAGACCGAAGCGCATGCGCAAGACGGTGGCTTCGCGCTTGTCCATCTTGTCCAGTAGATGCAGCACGTGAGTCAGGTCGTCGGCTTCGACCATCTCGATGTCCGGCGACTTCGAGTGGCCGTCCATGACCATTTCGTCGAGCGACCAGCCGGCCTCGGTTTGCTCGGTTTGCGGAGCAGAATTGTAAACCCGAATGGCCTTCTTGATGATGGAGAGCTTCTTTTTAGGTAGATTCAGGCTCTTGGCGACTTCCTCGTGCGTGGGCGGCCGGCCCAGCTCGTCTTGCAGCTTGGCGCTGGCGCGGCGCCACTTGGCCAGGAGCTCGACCATGTAAGCGGGGATCCGGATCGTCTTGGCTGTGTTGACGAGGGCGCGTTTGATCGACTGCTTGATCCAGTAGCTGGCATACGTGGAGAAGCGCGTGTTCATCGAAGGGTCGAAACCCTCGACGGCGCGCAACAGGCCGAGGTTGCCTTCTTCGATGAGGTCTTGCAGTCCCAGGCCCTTGCCAGTGTAGCTGCGGGCGATGTTGACGACGAGGCGAAGATTGGCTCGGACCATGCGGTCGCGCGCCTCGCTGTCTCCGTCCTCAATCCGGCGTGCCAGCTGCTTTTCCTCATCCGCGCTCAACAGAGCCGTCTCGTTGATTTCGCGCAGGTAAGTCTCCAGCGGCGATTGGACCGTGGAGCCTCGTTGCCGGCGTGGTCGAGTCATGAGGATGTTCCAAGGCGGTCAATGGTCCTGGGTGGGGCCGATCGTTTTGCGCCCCACGTGAATTTCACTGCGTCCCCAGGATTGCCTTCCCAAGCGGCCCTTGCCGAAACACTAGGAACGGGCAACCTTGCCCGGTTCCACTGATTGGGTATCGTCCCCCTGAATCGAAGCACTGGAATGAAGCGGGTCAAACTGTAACGCGCGGGCGGCGGAAGAGGCAGTGTGCCCCGAGAAACAGCTATTATCCCGCCAATTCGCTTTGGCGAATTAGCCTGGACATCCCGCAGAATCCTCCCAAATGGGAGTTATGAATCCAAAAAGCTTGACCGGGGCAAGTTTCACGTGGCCCCGGCTTGACGGGCCGGGACTTCGCGGACTGAGCCCCGGCCACCCTAATGTAGTTCAAAGACAAGACATTGCCAACTAGGCGGCACTAAGTCTTGTCCTCTTTGGATTCGGGCATGTTGATGAGTTGGCCCGCAGCCCCGCCCGTACCGCCGCGCAGCTCGCGCGGCTTGGCAGCCGCTGGCGCGGTAGACGTCTCTTCTCCGCCCTCGGAGGGTGTCTCCTCGTCCGATGCGGTCTTGCGCGACAGACCGATCTTGCGCTCCGCCGCATCGACGCGCAGAATCTTCACTTCGATTTCGTCGCCGACCTTGACCACGTCCTCCGGGCTTTCGACTTTCTCGTCCGCCAACTCGGATATGTGCAACAAGCCTTCCAGGCCCGGCTCCAACTCCACGAACACGCCGAAGTTTGTCAGCTTGGTCACCTTGCCGGTCTTCATGTCGCCTTGATGGTAGCGGCTGGGAATATCGCCTTCCCACGGATCGTTGGCCATCTGCTTCATGCCCAGGGCGACGCGCTTGCGCTCCTGATCCACGTTCAGGATCACGCATTTCACCTTGTCGCCCTTGTTCAAAAGCTCGCTCGGATGGCTGACTTTGCGCACCCAGCTCATGTCGCTGACGTGCAACAGGCCGTCGATGCCCTCCTCGATCTCGATAAAGGCGCCGTAATTGGTGAGATTGCGGACCACGCCTTCGATCTGCATGCCTTGCGGATAACGCTCGGCCACCTTGTCCCACGGGTTGGGCTGCACTTGCTTGATGCCCAGCGAAATTTCTTGCTTGTCCCGGTTGATGTTGAGGACTTGCACTTCGATCTGATCGCCGATAGACACGAGCTCGCTGGGATGGTTGATGCGCTTGGTCCAGCTCATCTCGCTGATGTGTACGAGCCCTTCGATGCCCGGCTCGAGCTTGACGAAAGCGCCGTAGCTCATGACATTGACGACTTCGCCGGTATGGCGGCTGCCCATCGGGTACTTGTCCTCGACGTTGGCCCACGGGCTGGGCGATTTCTGCTTGAGGCCTAGCGCGATCTTTTCCTTTTCCTTGTCCACGGAAATGATGTAGACCTCGATCTCCTGCTCGTCCTTGACGACCTCACGCGGGTTGTTGACACGGCCCCAGCTCATGTCGGTGATGTGCAACAGGCCGTCGATGCCGCCCAGGTCGACGAAGGCGCCGAACTCGGCGATGTTCTTGACCGTGCCCTTGCGCGTCTGGCCGGGCTCGATCTCGCGGAGCAGCTTTTCCTTGAGCTCGGTGCGTTGATCTTCGATGAGCTTGCGGCGGCTGACCACGATGTTGCGCCGCGCCTCGTCAATCTTCAAGATTTTGCATTCTATGTTCTTGCCGATGTAATCGCCGATGTCCGGCGGCCGGCGAATATCGACCTGGCTGGCGGGCAGGAACACGTTGACGCCAATGTTGACCAAGAGTCCGCCCTTGATCTTGCGCGTGACGGCGCCGGCCACCACGTCGCCTTCCTTGTGCTTGGCGATCACGTCTTCCCATTCGCGCTGCCGTTTGGCTTTGCGGTAACTCAGAACGATGGCGCCGGAATCGTCCTCGACCGATTCGATCAGCACCTGCACCGAATCGCCCGCCTTGGGCGGGGCCACTTGCTCGGTGCCCTCGTCCTTCCACTCCTCGAGCGGGATGATGCCTTCACTTTTGTAGCCGATGTCGATCCAGACTTCTTCGCCGAGGATATGCAGAACTTTGCCGCTGACGATTTTGTTGACCTCGTATTCCTCCTCCTGATCGGGCAGCCAGTGCGACTCGACAAACGCTTCGTTCAATTCTTCATCGGTCAAATCAAACTGACGGAGGAGATTGCGATTCACCATGTTTCAAGAAACCCACTGCGGATAGAGTGTCCCCCCGGCTTCGCCCGCCGCCGCGGCGAGCGTTCATCAACCTGGGAACAAATTATTGTATGGAATGCGGAATTCGACACCAGAGCAGAGTAGACCCCACGCTCCGCGTGGGGTGCGGGCGAGTCTCGTGGCGCACGAACTTCGACGTTCAGGGTTCACAGTTCAACGTTCAACGTTCGTGTGAACGTTGAACTGTGAACGTTGAACGCCAGAGGGAGCAAGCAGCCGCTCCGGGCATCGCGGCTGCCCCACGCGGAGCGTGGGGTCTACTTTGTATGCGACACCGTTCGGAAGGGATTTGATTTGGACGGGACGGCCTCAGGGCGTGGCCGATAGCTCTCGAGGTAATTCTTCACATCCAGGTGCTCGTCGAGAATGGTGTAGCCCAGGTTGCGCATCTCGCGGATGGCGTCTTCGTTGCTCCAGCCGCAGTAGTCCATCCGGCAAACCGCGCAGAACGCGCCCGTGCGATGAATGCCCGCAAAGCAGTGCACCAGGACCGGATGAAAACGCGGATTGCTCAGGATTTCGCGAAACTTCTGCAAGTTCTCCTCGGCGGGGACGCTGCCGTCCTCCGTTTGCCACTGCTTGTGAGGCAGCCGGAAGAACAGAATGTCCATCTTCTGCAGCAATTCCTCTTCCGCTTTTTCGTATTCCTTGTCGCCGTCGCGCAGCGAGATCACCGTCTTGATGCCGTAGTCGTGGATGACGCGGCGAAGGCCGGCCGGCGTCATCTGCCCGCTACGGTAAAGCTTGCCGTGCTCCACAACGCGGAAGTTGCGAAAGGTGTTGTGCCGAAAAGAACGGTACCAGAGCGGACCGCCCACGATCAGAGCCAGAATCAACCCGCCGAATATCAAACGCGTCATCGTGGACATGAGCCGGCTTCCTTGCCTTTTGGTCCTGAGTGTTCCCGCGGATTGCCAACCATACTAGAATTCGGCAGAAAGTGGAAGCGAGAGTCCAAGGTACAATATGGAGGATCCCAGCTTCGTTGCAATTTGGAACGATTTCGCCGCAACTCGTTTTTCTATCAGTAGATAATTCGCAAGTTGGCTTGGCGAAATGTCGAACACCTTGCTACGATAGCGGCAGGCAAACAGCCGCCGATGGAGAAACCGAGCATGTCCATAACCAATGCTGTGCAAGACCGCAATCGTGAACTTGCGCGCCGAATCAACGAAGAAGCAAGGAGCAATCCGCAATCGCCGTACGCCAACAAATTCATCGGCATTGCCAACGGCCAGGTCGTCGTCGTCGCAGATGGCTTGGATGACTTGGCGCGGCGACTGCGCCAGATCGAGCCTGATCCAACCAAGACTTTTTGCGTCGAAGCGAGCCGGGACTATACCATCGTCGAAGAAATCTGGGGGCTCCACTAATGCCACGCGAGGAATGGCCGCTTCGCCACGGTCGGCCTTGTGTGCAGGTTGTCCTGACCCTAGCGCTTGACGGCAAACCATTGCTCCGCACGTTGCTGGCCGATACAGGCGCCGGGTCCCAGCATTCTGCCTTCGAACTCATCTTGGACGAAGACGATTGCCTCTTGAGTGGCGGCAACCCGGATCAGCCCATTTCGCTCGGCGGCGCCTACGTCGGTTCGTTC
>JAKEFD010000330.1 GCA_022616245.1 Gemmataceae bacterium | reverse complement strand
TCGGGTTGGTATCTGTCGATGTCCTGCCCATCGCGCACATACAGTGTCGCTGCTTCCAGGTCATCGTCGCTGTTGAGATACCGAATGCTGCCACGCTCTGTCCACCAGTTTGCACGACCGCTGTCGAACTTTTTCTTGAGAGTACGAGTGGCCCATGCCTTTAGGTCGATTCGGATCTTGTCTGGATCGCTAACGTCCGCTGTGACTACTACGTGTATGTGGTTGGAGCGACAATTCACCACATGGAGCTTCCATCCGCGATGGGCGCACGTTTCGGCGATCTGCGCTTCCACGGCCCGGCGCTGCTCCCATGTCAGAAGGCAGGCGTCCTCAGTCATGCGGGCCTTCGCTTCTCGCTCGCGGATTGGATCGGGAAGCTGCCAGCCGGCTTGATATTTGACCCAACCTCGGGCATCACCGGGGAGCCACGTGCCGTATGTCACCCAGGTGAGGAAGTAACCGATGGGGTCTTGGTGCATGGGATTCTCCAATGGTGCTGTCGTCGTCGGCCCTCGCTTACGCGTCGGGTTGGTGCAGTACGGGCCTCGCTTACGCGTCGGGTTGGTGCAGTCCGGCCCTCGCTTACGCTGCGGGCTCGGAAGTGGATTCAAATGGCCTCTAAGAAAAAAGGGGACTCGGAAAGCATTCCGATTCCCCTTTCGTGTTCCTGACTTTCGTAGTTGTCTTTACACCCGCGCCGGCACTTCGAAGCCCTTGCGGTATTCGCGCGTGAGCTGCCGGCTGGCGTCGGCGTCGTTGACGAAGCCCTCCGTCTTGGGATCGATGGTCAGCCGGCGACCCAGCATGTAATTGGTTTTGTCCAGGGGCAGCATGCATTCGCGCAGGTGGTCCGACATGCGCTCCAGCGTTTCCGCCGCGGCGCGGTCGTCGCCGAATGTCTTCGTTTGCTGGTTGAACGGGGTCGGCCGGCCCAGACGATAGCTGATGTTGGCCAGATGGCACAGCGCGCTGGACAGATGGCCTTCCTCGATGTCGGCGTGCAGATCCTCACGCCGCCGCGAGCGCACGGCCAGGATGAAGTTTTCAAAGTGGTTGCCGTTGCCGTTGAAGCGGCGCAGGACCTGGCCGTCGTTGCTGTAGGCGATGGCACTCGTGTAACTTGGGAACACGACATAGCCGTCAGCGCAATGGATGACGTTGCCGACGCCGGCGCCGCGGTATTCCTTGGTGGCCAGACCGCGGACTTCGAAGATGAGTTCTGCGTCGCCATAATCAAAGACGCAAATCTGCGTGTTGGGTGTTTCGCCGCGATCGACATAGCCGAAGCGTCCGCCCAAACTGATGGCGGAGCGTGCCAATTCGTTTTTGCCCAGAGCCCAACGGGCCACGTCCATCTGGTGGATGCCTTGGTTGCCCAGGTCGCCGTTGCCGAAGTCCCAGTACCAGTGCCAGCGATAATGGACGAGGTTTTCATGATAGGCCCGCTGCGGCGCCGGCCCGAGCCAGAGATTGAAATCCAGGTCTTTGGGCGCATTGGCTGCGTTGACGTTGTCCACACGGCCCATCGCGTTGTCACGGCGCTTGTAGCACAGGCCGCGCGCGATTTGCACCTTGCCGATCTTGCCTGAGCGAATGAACTCGATGGCTTCGCGGATGCCCGGTTGGCTGCGGATTTGCGTGCCGGTCTGCACGATTTTGTTGTGCCGCCGGGCAAATTCGACCATGCGGCGGCCTTCGCTCACGTTGTGGCTGACTGGCTTCTCCACATACACGTCCTTGCCGGCCTGGATGGCCCAGATGGTCGCCAGGGCGTGCCAGTGGTTGGGGGTGGCGATGCTGACCGCGTGGATGGATTTGTCGTCGAGCAGGCGTCGTATGTCCTGCACGACGCGCGGCTCGCTGTTTTGCTGTTTCTGCGCGGCAGCCACGGCCCGTCCCGCCGCCCGCGTATCCACATCGCAAATATGCGAGACGACGCAATTGAGCCGGCCGGCATAGCCGCGCACGTGCCCCATGCCCTGGCCGTTGACGCCGATACAGGCAATGTTGAGCCGTTCGTTAGCTCCGCCGTTGTTTTGGTTTTGCGGAGCGGCATAAGCGACGCCGCCGATCGCGCCGGCCGCCAGAGTGCCGGCGGACGCTTTTAAGAATTCACGTCTTTGCATGGAGAGGCTCCCCAAGAAATTCGCACAGGCAGAACCGGACTCCGCACACAAAGATCGCTCACCGGAGCGTCGAATCTGCACTATGCGGCAGCTGAAAAAACGAGGATTTCTCATAATTAACCGGCTTTTTCGGTAGGGTCAATCCAAAAACGGAAAAAGCTGTTGCGCGCTGGTTCGGGCGGTTAGTCTTTAACCACGGATTACACGGATGGGCACGGATATGACCCACTCATTAACCACGAATGACACGGATAGGCACGGATAAAAATGCTTGTGTGTTTTATCCGTGCCCATCCGTGTCATCCGTGGTAAATACTTGACTACGACCATGAAGCTCCTGGTCCACCCCGCGGTGTCCGAGCGAAGACTGCGCAGAATGGAAGCGGCGGCGGCGTCCATGGCGATCGTACAAGCCCACGACGAAGCGCGCGCCGTCGCCGAAATCGCCGACGCGGACGCCCTGTTCGGCTACCTCACGCCGGCCATGCTCAAGGCTGCGAAAAAGCTGCGCTGGGTGCAAGCGCCGACTGCCAGCATGGAGAAGTTCCTTTTCCCTGAACTCGCCGCATCGCCGGTCGTGGTCACGAACATGCGCGGCATTTTCAGCGACGTTATTGCCGACCATGTTTTCGGATTCATACTCTGCTTCGCGAAGAACTTCCATTGTTACATTCGACAACAGATGCAAGCCGCGTGGCACGTGCTTGGGCGTGCGCCGGGAGAATTGCCCGGCTACGGCGGTCCGGGCGAGGTGCATCCCTCGGACGAGGCGGCCATCACACTTGCGGATTCCACGCTCGGCGTTATCGGTCTGGGCGGCATCGGCGCGGAAACCGCGCGGCGCGGTCTGGCCTTCGGCATGCGCGTGCTGGGCGTCGATCCCAAAGCGGATGCCCCCGCCGGCGTTTGGCTGCGCCGGTTCGACCAGCTCGACGAAGTGCTGGGGCAGAGCGACTTCGTCGTGATCGCCGCGCCGCACACACCGGAAACGTTCAAGTTGTTCAACCGTGAACGCATTCGCAAAATGAAAAAGACTGCATACGTGATCAATGTCGGCCGCGGCGTGATTGTGGACCTGGCCGACTTGACGGCCTCGCTCGAGGCAGGTGACATCGCCGGCGCTGGACTGGACGTATTCGAGATCGAACCGCTGCCCGCCGATCACCCATTGTGGAGAATGCCCAATGTGATCATCACGCCGCACACCGCCGCCGCATCGCCGCGCGTGGCCGAGCGGCATCTGGCGACGTTGCTGGATAATCTGCGCCGGTTTGTGACGGGGAAGCCGCTGCTCAATGTGGTGGATAAAGCGAAGTGGTATTAGTGTCACTCGCCGCCCACCTGCGGTGGATTGCTCGTCGCTTCGCCGTCGGCGGCGTCCATGTGGAAATGCGACCAAATCATGGGACGGGCCAGGGGCGGAATGTGCAAGACGACTTCGCCGTTCTGGAAGATGCGGACGATGCCGGACGATTGGCTGACGGCGACCGCGATGGCCTTGGTCTTTTTGGTGACGGCGGCGGCGGCCCAGTGCCGCGTGCCCAACCCTTTGGAGATAGTTATCCCCTCCGCCGGCGCGTCGATGTACATGCAGGCCGCCTCGGCGACGCCGTCGCGCTGAATGATCAGCGCCCCTTCGAGCTGCGCGATGTCCTTGATCTGCTCGCGCACGCGCGGATCACGCAGGTCGCGCTCCTTGGCGCTGTAGCCGCGGAACGGATTGAAATTGAGCGGCCGGCACATGGTCAGCACTTTTTTCGTGTCGCCGACCACGAACATAGTGCCGACGGGCTTGCCTTCGCGCCCTTCCCGACCTATTTCGGTGGCCAGGTCGACGACGGCGCGGAGCGTCTCCAGCGGCACTTGCGTATCGAGCTTGCGCAGGTCCTGAGCGCTCAGGCGTTCCAGATGTTCGCCTAAGTGGATAATGCTCATGGTGTCGATCGGTTCGGGGCGGTCTTCCTCGACGCCGATGCCGTTATAAAGCGCGATGACATGGGCGCCGGAGCGGAGCTTGTCCTGCGCGACGGCCTCCAAGAGCGCGAGGCTCATTTGCTCCTGAATGGGGGCCGGACCCGGATCAATGTCCAGAACGGTCAAGTCTTTACGATGCAGGAGTTTTTGCGTCAGCTCTTTGTTCTGGGCGACAACGAGCAGCTTGTCCGCCGGCAACGCGTCAACGACGTCGTCCCAGTCCATATTGGTTTCCGTCAGGATCAAGACGGCGTCCGCGGAGATTGATTCGCTGACGTGTCGCGCCGCGGTGAGCAATGCGAAAGTTTGCTGCGCCATTGCCATAATGAAAGGAGATGAACGACGCCATCGGTTCCATCGCGAAGTTGTTGTATCCTAGAGCGCGAAAAGGAATAGTGCAATGCGGCGCTGGCGACGAAATTAGGTTTTTCTCTTGGGCACGTTCCGAACGAATCGAGCTTGCCCCAAGAGCGGCGAATGGGCGACAATGACAGCCATGCAAGAAACTATTCTTCAATCCATCGGCAAGACGCCCCTCGTCAGGCTGCGGCGCATCACGGAGGGGCTGACGGCCGCCGTCTATGTCAAGGTCGAATCGGAAAATCCCGGCGGCAGCGTCAAGGATCGCGTGGCGCTGGCCATGGTCGCCGAGGCCGAGCGGCGCGGCTGGCTGCGGCCGGGCGGCACCATCATCGAAGCCACCGCCGGCAACACCGGCGTCGGCTTGGCCATGATCGGAGCCGTCAAAGGCTACCGCTGCATTTTTGTGCTTCCCGACAAGATGAGCGGCGAGAAAATCCGCCTCCTCAAGGCCTATGGCGCCGAGGTCGTCATTACCCCCACCGCGGTCCCTCCGGATTCGCCGGATAGCTACAACGGCGTCGCCGATCGCTTGTCGCGTGAAATCCCGGGCGCCTGGCGGCCCAATCAGTTCACCAATTTGTCGAACCCCGACGTGCA
This sequence comes from Gemmataceae bacterium, assembly GCA_022616245.1. Lineage (GTDB taxonomy): Bacteria > Planctomycetota > Planctomycetia > Gemmatales > Gemmataceae > JAKEFD01. Next base: position 786 of record JAKEFD010000330.1, on the reverse strand, counting down.
CTATCGCACCACCGGCTTCGAGATTTGGGAGCAGACCGACGGCCGCCTGTCCGCCTTCGTGGCCGGCGTCGGCACCGGCGGCACCATCTCCGGCGTCGCCCGCTATCTCAAAGAACAGAATCCGGAGGTGAAGGTCATCGGCGCCGATCCGGAGGGCTCGGTCCTGTCCGGCGATTCACCGCGTCCCTGGAAGGTGGAAGGCATCGGCGAAGATTTTGTGCCCAAGACTTTCAACAGCCAGCTCGTGGATGAGTGGATACGCGTCAGCGACGCGGAGTCTTTCCATACGGCGCGGGCCTTGGCCAAGCGCGAAGGTCTCTTAGTCGGCGGTTCGAGCGGCACCGCCGTGGCCGCCGCGCTGCGCTATGCCCGCCGGCTGACGGCGGATCACCTGGTCGTCGCCCTCTGCGCCGACACAGGCCGTAATTACATGAGTAAACTGTTCGACGACGACTGGCTGGCCGCGAACAAGTTGCTCCTCAACGTGGAAACGCCGCACTCGATCGCCGACCTCATCAAGACGCGCGGCAAGCGCCAGTTGGTCACGGTGACACCCAAGGCGACAGTCGCAGAGGCCATCCGATTGCTGCAAGACAAAGGCTTTTCCCAGTTACCCGTATTGGAAGACGGCGCCCCGGTCGGCAGCATCCAGGAAGTGACTCTGGCCCGCATCCTGCACGATCAGCGCGACCCGGCCAAAGTCACCGTCGGCGAGATTATGGCTCGCCCGCTGCCGCAACTCGAAACGATCGTGCACTTGGACGAAGCATATCGGCTGCTGCTCGC
>JAKEFD010000042.1 GCA_022616245.1 Gemmataceae bacterium | reverse complement strand
GTCTTGTCGAAGCGCGAAGGGTCGTGCGTTGTCGTCGCGGAATCGCTGTTCGCGGACACGCCGGTCGCTTTGCTGGAAGGGGCGGAAATCGGCTCGCGCGTTTTTATCAACGCCGAAACCGGCCGCCTGTTGCGCGAACATGAATTGGCACAAGAGCTAGGCGACTTTCTGGCGCACTCGGATCGTTACGCGCCGCGTGCATGGGCGGAACGGAACATCTCGTGCTTTCGCAGCACACGGACGCTCAACGACTTTATCAAGCAGCACGCGCTCGCCCAAGGCGAAGAATGGACGCGCGACCTGGCCGTTCTGGAATGGTCGCCTGATCCATGCCTGGCCCGCGCTCTGGATCAATCAAGTCTGGCTGCCGAGCGAGAGGACATCCGCCGCAGGTTTGGCCTGGAAATCGGTTCGCGCACAGGCAGCATGTAGATTGGCCCATCCACGCGCGGTAAGCTGGACATCCAGTCCGGAGAGGACAAATCTCACGAAAGCAGGTCTGTCATGAACCGTCGATCTTTCTTGTCCACATGCGCCGCGCTGCCCGTTGCATCCGCAGCATTCGGTGCGCAGCCAAACCAGCAGAATCGGCTCAAGGACTTGCGCATCACGCGCGTCACCGGCTTCACGCACGTCTGCCAGCGGCCCAAGCTGGTCGGCTACAACGCCCGTCTTGGCGTGCATGGCCGAACGACGCGCGACAACGTCTTGCGCATCGCCACGAATTCCGGCGTCGAAGGCGTCGGCTCGGGATCGGCAACTCAAGACGTAGCGCGCAAGCTGCTCGGGCGAACGCTCAATGAAATCTGGCGACCAGGCGAAGGCATGAACAGTCCTCTGGGCCGCGCCGATCACGCTCTCTACGATCTGGTCGGCAAGGCGCTCAAGACTCCCTCCTGGCGTCTGTTCGGCGGCAACGGACCCGAGTGGGTCCCCATTTACGACGGCAGCATCTACTTCAATGATCTCTTGCCCGAATACAAGGACCGCGGCGTCAAGCAAATCCTGAGCGAAGTCGAGGACAGCCTCAAAGCCGGCCACCGCGCGTTCAAGATCAAGGTCGGCCGAGGCTTCAAGTGGATGGAGCGCAAACAGGGTTTTCAGCGCGACGTGGATGTCGTCCGCGCCATCCGCAAGCTTGTCGGCAAAGAAGTTAAGCTCATGGTCGACGCCAACAACGGCTACGATCTCGACACTACGATGCGTTGGCTCGACGAGGTCGCCGACGCCAATCTTTATTTGATTGAAGAGATGTTTCCCGAGGACGTGGACCAGAATCGCAAGCTCAAGGACTTCTTGCAGAAGCGGCGCTGGAACATCCTGGTGGCGGACGGGGAGTCGGCGCGCGAGGTCAAGCATTTTGACCCGTACATCGAGGCAGGCGTGCTCGATGTATTGCAGCCCGACATCCGCGCTTTCGGCTTCACGCTGCAATGGGAGTTGTCGCGCAGGCTCAAGAACAAGGCCGACATCAAGCTCGCGCCGCACAACTGGGGCTCGTTTCTCGGCGTCTACATGCAAGCCGTCCTGGCGCGCGGCATCCCCAACTTCCTCATCGCCGAGCAAGACACGGCCACGAGCGACCTTTTCGACGCATCGGCGTTCACGTTTCGGGAGGGCCGCATGCGCGTGCCCGACGTACCGGGCTGCGGATTAGTGCTGCGCGAGGACGTGTTCAAGAAAAACTATGCCGCCCAAGCCTGGACCGTAAGTTCGTAACTAGAAGCAGATTATTAACCGCGGAGCTCGCAGAGAACGCAGAGAGAGCACGGAATCATCTTCTTTACTTCTCGGCGTTCTCCGCGCCCTCCGCGGTTAAGAATGGAATAACCGCTTGGACTACTTGAGCTCGACAGTCCAGTAGGCGTTGTCGAGGAAGGTTCTCCACGACTGATACTTCTTGTGGGTGAGCTTCATCGAGAGTATCGGGCTGCGCTTGGGCTTTTCCGGCTTGCGAATCAGGCCCATGTGCGCCTGTTTCGGAGTGCGGCCGCCCTTCTTGACGTTGCAATTCACGCAGGCGCAGACCACGTTTTCCCACGTGGAAACGCCGCCTTGGCTGCGCGGCGTCACGTGGTCCAGGCTCAGCTCCGTGGTCGGGAATTTCCGCCCGCAGTATTGGCACTGGTTGTTGTCGCGCGCGAAGATGTTGCGGCGGTTGAACTTCACCGTGTGCTTGGGCATCTTCTCGTAGCTCACCAGGCGGATGACGCGCGGCACTTGAATCTGCGTGCTCGCGGTGCGCACCCAGTCGTCCTCTTCCTCGCGATAGTGCAGGGCGCGGAACTCGCTCACTTCCCGCCACGACGTGAAATCGTAGGTCGAGAACTGGCCGTCCTCCAGTGTGACTACTTCCGCCAAGTCCTTGCACAAAAGGCAAAATGCGCGGCGCACCGAGATGATGTGCACGGCCATGAAGAGCTTGTTGAGGACCAGCACGCTGGCATCCAGTGCCGAACTCACCTGTTGCATACAACCCCCTTTACATTCCGTGACCCCACGCTCCACGCGGGGGCGGTTTCGCCCAGTGGGCGACTCAACCCACTTTGGGTGAGCATGGAGCCGACAAGCGGGCCGCTTGTCGCTGCATCGTAGCCACAAGCGGCCCCGCTTGTGGGGACTACGATGCTGGTAAAGACGCGGGAATCCCCGCCTGGGTTCGTTGCTTTATATTAACAAGGAGAACTTTGCCCTTGCAAGCGTCCAACCAGTTTTCACGCGGATTTCAAATTTCGCCGCCGTACATTTGGTCGTAAGTGGCGGGTTGTGCCGTTCCGATGTAGAATAGCATACGCCCTCCCGCCTGATTCGCTCTTTCCGACATGAAAAGTTCTCTCTTTTACTCCTTGATACTGTTAGGTTTCGCTCCGTCCGCTGTGCCGGCGCAAACTCCTGCGGCCGAGTACTTTGAGAGCAAGGTTCGCCCCCTGTTCGCCGAACATTGCTTTTCCTGCCATGGCGACAAGAAACAACAAGCGGGCCTGCGCCTGGATCAGCGCGGCGCGGCTTTGAAAGGCAGCGACGAGGGACCGGTCATTTTCCCCGGCCATCCGGAAAAAAGTCCGCTCATTCAAGCACTGCGGCATGTAGGCGACGTGCGCATGCCGCCCAAGGGTAAACTGCCGGCGCATAGCGTCGAGACGATCGCGGCGTGGATCAAGGCCGGTGCGGTTTGGCCGGAAGAGAAGGCGACAGCCAAGCAAGATCACGCCGACGCCTGGAAGAAGCACTGGGCGTTTCAACCGGTGAAGAATCCCGTTGTTCCCGCGGCGAAGGACGCAGCGACGCCGATCGACGCGTTCATCCACGCTACGCTGGAGAGCAAGGGCCTCGAGCCGAACCCGGTCGCGGACAAGCGAACGCTAATTCGGCGGCTGAAGTTCGATCTCGTGGGACTGCCGCCGACCTTTGAAGAAGTCGCCGAGTTCGAAAAGGACACAGCGCCCGACGCCTACGCCAAGCTCGTCGACCGCTTTCTCGCCTCGCCCCACTACGGCGAGCGCTGGGCTCGCTACTGGCTCGACGTGGCCCGCTATGCCGACACCAAGGGTTATGTGTTCCAAGAGGAGCGCCGCTACGCCTACGCGTACGGCTATCGCGACTATGTCATCAAGTCTTACAACAACGATTTGCCCTACGATCAATTCGTAGAGCAGCAAATCGCCGCGGACCGGCTCGTTTCCAAGGGCGAAGCGCCCGCCTCCGCACAGGCCGCGATGGGGTTTCTCACGCTCGGCCGCCGTTTCCTCAACAATGTGCACGACATCATTGACGACCGCATCGACCTCGTGGGCCGCGGCTTGATGGGGCTGACTATTTCCTGCGCCCGCTGCCACGATCACAAGTACGACCCGGTTCCGACTCAGGATTACTATTCGCTGTACGGCGTCTTCGCCAGCTCGACGGAGCCGAGGGATTTGCCGATCATCGCGGAGCCGGAGCGCACACCGGAGTATGTGGCCTTCGAAGCGAAACTGAACGATCTCAAGGGCGCGGTCGAGAAGTATCGCGAAGAACACAAGGCCGAGCTGGCGTCGGGCAATCGCAAGTTCCGCGACGGCTTGCGCGCCTTGCAGAAGAAAGTCGATGCGTTTCAAGCCGCCTCGCCGGTGGCGCCGCTGCGAGCGATGATCTTGCAAGACGCACCGTCGCCCATGACGCCGCAAGTCTTCGTGCGCGGCAATCCCAAAAACCCCGGTCCCAGCGTGCCGAGGCAATTCGTGGGTGTTCTGTCTGGAAAGGAACGCGCGCCCTTCCAGGAAGGCAGCGGCCGGCTCGAACTGGCCCGCGCGATCGCCGACAACGACAACCCGCTCACGGCCCGCGTCTATGTCAATCGCGTTTGGACGCACCTCTTGGGTACAGGACTTGTGACGACGCCCGGCGACTTCGGATTGCGCAGCGATCCGCCGAGCCACCCGGAATTGCTGGACTATCTCGCCGCGCGCTTCGTGGAAGACGGCTGGTCCACGAAGAAGCTCATTCGCAATATCGTTCTGTCGAAAGTCTATCGGCAGTCGAGCGCCGCCAACCCGGCTGCGGAGAAAGCCGATCCGGAAAACCGATACTTGGCGCGGGCCAATCGACGCCGTCTCGATTTTGAAGCGATGCGCGACGGCATCCTCGCGGCTTGTGGGACGCTCGATCCAGCGATGTTCGGCGCTCCTGTCGACCTCACCAAGGCCCCGTTCACCGGCCGGCGCACGCTATATGGCTTCATCGATCGGCAAAACTTGCCGGGCCTGTTCCGCACCTTCGACTTCGCCAGCCCGGACGCGACCACCGCGCAGCGCTACCAGACGACGGTGCCGCAACAGGCGCTATTCTTACTCAATAGCCCGTTCTTGCAGGAACAGATGCGCGAATTGATGAAGAAGTCTGAGATCGCCTCGGCCGAAAACACGGCCGGCAAGATTCAGTCCCTGCATCGCCGCCTCCTAGCCCGCGAGGCACGGCCCGATGAAATCCGGCTGGGCGAACAGTTCCTGGCGAGCGCGACGGAAAATAGCGGAGGCACGCTGACGCAGCCGCTATCGGCGTGGGAGAGGTACGCGCAGGTGCTGCTGTTGACGAATGAGTTTATGTTCGTGGATTGACAGCGAGGTCTTCGGTGGAGATCGAGCCCAGTCAGCCATTATCAGAAGACTTGGCAGTCCACCGAATCGGCGGCAAGTCGCTGGCCAATCTCCAATTGAAAGAGAAGGAGAAAAAGCTCGATCCGCCGGGAATCTCGATCCATCTCGGCGGAACGCCGGAAGAAACGGTTGCCCATTACCTGGATGCCTACCCTGATCCGGTTCGATACTCGAACATACATGAGTTGGCGAAACGAGTTGCCACGGCAACGGTCAAAGCGATTCGCGCTGCTGGTTTTGATGTGTTGCCGGTTCGCACGACGAAGTTCCCGAATCATGGTAGAATCATACATCCGCAAGGAGTGCCTGGATTTGAAGAGCCGAAGCTGCAGAAACTCGCCCGCATGTTTGAGGAGTTGGAATTATGAAAGCCACGACGGCCGTTAGCCATTCGACCGCAGGATTGCCGACTGACCTGCCAACCAGCGCACCACTGGAATTGCCACAGCCTGGTCAGAAATACTCTCTCTTGGACTCGAACTACGCCTTGATCGGAGAAGTCGCAATTCAAATGCACAAGAACGGTTGGTATTTCGGCGCATTCACCTCAGCCCCGGGCTTTGAAAAGGTGAAGGCCCTTTTTGAAGAACACACGGAAATAGTGAACGACCAAGTTCTGTCGCTGATCGACGACGTGGAACAAAAGATCGCAGCGCTTGGCCTTCATCTTCTCGTGGATGGGGGAGGCCGTGTACCACCGATTTGCGATGTTCAAATCGGAAATAATTCAATCAATTTCCACGTACAGCAAAGTTAGGGCATGCAATACTCCCCCATAGCACGGAGTTTCTACCGTCTCCGACGCCTCCTCGTCGAGACGCTTGGTGTGCCGCGCAACAGGGTGAAGCCGACCGCGACGTTTGAGGAACTCGTGCCCGCAGATAAACGCGGCATCTTTTGGGACGCGCTGGAAGCGGACGGCTTGCGCATTGCCTATCATGCTCTGCCGGAAAGGACTCTCTATTTGCTGGCGTTTGCCGTCCTTGGTTTGGCGGGCGCCTGGGCCTTCTTGCTGGAGAGCTGGTTGACCTTGTTCGTGGCGCTCATTGAGTTTTCCTGGCTCGCATCGCGCATCTCCAGGCGCTGGCTGGTGCAAATCACACCGGCGAAAATGACGGTCGGCGAGGCCGCAATTTGTTTCACGCCGACGCGTGAATGCGAAGTGGCGGGATACCGGCTGAGCCAGAGGGACATTGCCGCGAAAGTGAAATTGATTCTCTGGCGTGCTACGGGCGCGCCTTTTGACCAGATTACTCCTGAGAAAGGAATCTGGGATTTGGCATGACAACGTTTACGTTTCGCGCTCAATTAATCCCTGCCGCAACAGGGCTTTCCCAAGCGCGAAACATAAACGACGGACGAATCCACCATGAAACAACAACTTCCTATCTCGCGCCGTGAGTTGCTTCGCCGCGCCGGCATGGGCTTCGCCTCCCTTGGTCTGGCGCAGCTACTGGCGGACGAACATTTGCTCGAGGCCGCGCAGATTCAGACCTCGCCATTGGCCCCGCGCCGGCCGCACTTCACGCCCAAGGCCCAGCGCGTCATTCATCTGTTCATGAACGGCGGCCCGTCGCACGTCGACACCTTCGACCCCAAGCCGATGCTGGCGCGCTACGCCGGCCGCGAATTGCCGCGCAACCTGCGCACCGAACGCCGCACCGGCGCCGCCTTCCCGTCGCCCTTCCGCTTCCAGAAGCACGGCCAAAGCGGCCTGGAAGTCAGCGAGCTCTTCCCGCACGTCGGCGCGCTAGCCGACGACCTCTGCGTGATACGCTCCATGCACGCCGATGTGCCCAATCACGAGCCCTCGCTCATGCTCATGAATTGCGGCGAGGCCCGGCTCGTCCGTCCCAGCTTCGGGTCCTGGGTCACCTATGGCCTGGGCAGCCAGAATCAAAACCTGCCCGGTTTCATCGCCATGTGCCCCGGCGGCTATCCCATTCAGGAATCGCAAAACTGGCAATCCGCTTTCCTCCCCGGTGTCTATCAAGGCACGTACATCGATACGCAGCATACGAACCTGGAACGACTGATCGAAAACATCCGCAATCGCTCCGTCAGTCCCCAGCAGCAGCGCCAGCAGCTCGACCTCTTGCGCGCGCTCAACGAGCGTCATCTCGCCGAGCGCAACCGCGACCCGCAGCTGGAAGCCCGCATCCAATCGTTTGAACTCGCATACGGCATGCAGCGCGACGCCGAAGACGCCTTCGACATCAGCCGCGAGCCGCGACATATCCGCGCGATGTACGGCGACGGCGTTCATGCCCGGCAACTCTTGATCGCCCGCCGGCTTTTGGAGCGCGGCGTGCGCTTCATTCAGGTCTGGCACGGTAAAGACCAACCCTGGGATAGCCACGACGACCTCGATGTCAATCATCGCCGGCTGGCACGTGAATGCGATCAGCCCATCGCTGCCCTGTTGCGCGACCTCAAACAGCGCGGCATGTTCGATAGCACGCTCGTAATCTGGGGCGGCGAATTTGGCCGCACCCCTACAGTCGAATTGCCCACGCCGGGGGCCAATGCGGGCCGCATCAACGGCCGCGATCACAATCACTGGGGCTTCTCGATGTGGCTGGCCGGCGGCGGCGTCAAGGGCGGCATGGTCCACGGCGCGACCGACGAGTTCGGCTTCCAAGCCGCGCAAGACCGCGTCCACGTCCACGACCTGCACGCCACCCTCTTGCACCTTTTGGGCTTCGACCACGAACGCTTCACCTATCGCTACGCCGGCCGCGACTTCCGCCTGACCGACGTGCACGGCCGAGTGGTGCGCGAGATCATTCAATAACCAGCATTCACACCTCGCACCGCGCGCAAAACGGGCGTGCTTGTCGTCTTACTTGTGCGAGCTTATAATCGCACCGGCTCATCGTGTTCGCCCCACTTTCACTGCATGCAATGGATTGTCTCGGTCTCTTCACAATCGAGGTGCCGCCATGTTCACTGGATCACGTCAAACGTCCTGGGTCCGATTGAGCGCGTTGGGGCTGGCGCTTGTGCCGGTACTGGTCTGGAGTGCGACGGCATCGCCGGACCGCCTGACCAGCCAGCCGGCGCCTAAGGAGAATCCGGCGCCGAAGCTGGAAGTCGGCCAAACCGTCGAAACCCAGGCCGGTCAGCGGCGTCGGCTTGCACTACCGAACGGCGGCACGTGCTTCATTCAGGAAAAATCGCGGTTGAAGCTCGTTTCAGCTTCTGAAATCCAAGTCGAGCGCGGCGAGATTCTCTTGGAATCTCCGGCCAGGTTCACGGTGACGACGCCCCATCGGACAATCGAGGGCCAAAACGCACACGTCGTCATTCAAATGGAAAAACAGGAAACATCGCTTTGCGTGCTGAAAGGCCGAGTGAGCGTGTCTGGACTCGCGGAATCAGTCGGGACCGGTTGGAAGCTGGCGGCGGGGCAGAAAACACCGGCGCCATTTTTGGGCTCCGCCCAGGCTGTCGATTGGACGAAAGACTTGCGCATCGCTGCCGCCTCGCCGCTCGTGCCCGCCAGCCAGTACGCCGGCGGCGCGCTGGTCGCGCGCGATCCGGACGGCCAGGAGGCGAAGATCACCCTGCGCAAGTTCCATGTTGATGTGCACATCGAGGACGGTTTCGCCCGCACGACCATCGACCAGACGTACTTCAATCACGAATCAAGCCAGCTCGAAGGCACCTTCTACTTTCCGCTGCCCGCCGATGCCTCGCTGTCGCGGCTGGCCATGTACGTGGACGGCAACCTCATGGAAGGCGGCATGGCCGAGCGCGACTACGCGCGCCAGGTCTATGAAACCATCCGCTTTGCCAACCGCGATCCGGCATTACTCGAATGGCTGGACGGCACCACCTTCAAGATGCGCGTCTTCCCGATGGAGGCTCGCAGCGAGAAGCGCATTATCCTCAGCTACTCGCAAAAGCTGCCGGCACAGTATGGCCGGCTGGAGTATCGCTTCCCGGCCGGGCACAGCCTGCAACAGGTGAACAAGTGGTCGTTCGCCGCGCGCGTACAGGGCGGCGGTGACTGGGAATGGCATTCGCCGTCGCATGGGCAGTTACTCCCCTCGCCCCAGGGGGGGAGAGGGGCCGGGGGTGAGGGGGCGTCGCACGGATTCAAGGAGAAACGGGACGCGGATTTGTTCCTGAGCGCGGCGGCGGAGAAGGCGCGCGTCGATCGCGATGTGGTTATTCAACTTCGCGAGGGTGACGCGAACGCTAAACGGGATGGCGGCGCGCGCTTTTTC
>JAKEFD010000041.1 GCA_022616245.1 Gemmataceae bacterium | reverse complement strand
GTCGCCTTGGCGACGCCGAAGTCGATCACCTTGGGCACCGGCTTGCCGTCGTAGAGCGTGACCATGACGTTGGACGGCTTGATGTCGCGGTGAATGATGCCCTTCTGGTGCGCGTGCTGGATCGCCTGGCAGACCGGCACGAACAGCTCCAGCCGCTCGTGCGGCGTCAGGTGGTTGTCGTCGCAGTACTTGGTGATCGGGATGCCGTGGACGAGTTCCATGACGAAATAAGGCCGGCCGTTTTCTGTGGTCCCGCCATCGAAGACGCGGGCGATGTTGACATGGTCCATCATCGCCAGTGCTTGCCGTTCGGCCTCGAAGCGGGCGATGACCTGGCGGCTGTCCATGCCGGGTTTGATGACCTTGAGGGCGACTTTGCGTTGCACCGGTTGCGTCTGCTCGGCCATCCAGACGGTGCCCATGCCGCCTTCGCCGATCTGCTGCAGAAGCTTGTACGGGCCGATGACGGTGCCGGGGTGTTCGATGACTGAATCGTCCATGGTCGGAGCCGGCGCGTCGCCGCGCCCACCATGAATGCTGCCCATTACTTGATGAGCGTGCAGGAGTCGCTCAGCGCGTGCCCGCAATTCGGCGTTGTCGCGACATGTCTCGTCAAGAAATGCGGGCCATTGTTCGGGGGCCCGCTCCAGGGCAGCGAGAAAAACGGATCGGGCCTGTTCCTCGATCGCGGTCATGGAATCCTCACCGGCGCATTGCCTCTATAAATCAGTGCGACGCGGCTTGGCAAGTTCTCTCACGACGCATGAAGAATTCCAGGCCGCTATGTGCCATCCAACAGTTCGCTTCGCAACCACGCGCGGGCGTAGGCCCAGTGCCGATAAGCCGTTGCCGTCGAAATGCCCAGTGCCGTGGCAGCCTGGTCGAGAGCGAGCCCGGCAAAATAGCGCAGCTTGACGAGCTCTCCCGCGAGGCGGTCGAGGGCTTCCAGCCGCGCGAGCGCGTCGTCCAGGGCGACCAGCGGGCTGTTTTTGGGGAGAGGTTGGGTTGCCAAGAGGCTTCGCGACTTTGAACGTCAGGGGACGCTTGAATGGTCTCTATTTCTTTTTCGTTTTGCGCACGCTATTCACCGCGCGACATGTCGGTCAACTCCACTTGCAGCCGGTCAACGACAGCAGCATATTCGGGGTTGCGATTCTGAAGCGTGCGAAAGTGTCGAATCAAGTTTTGGGCTACGCGAAGCAAGGGCGTTGCGGCGTCCTCGAGGTGCTGCGATTCCTCATCGTGTGCCGCGTAGGTTTCCAGGAGAACTTGGTCCAGACGCTCGTCAGCCAGGGAATCGCACTCGCGCATCGACCAAATGGCCAAACCCGCCAACACCAGCCCCGCAATAACATGCAGTCGCCGCATCAATGCTCCCTTCACACTAACTAGGACGACAAAGAGTAGCTTTTGGCATTCGAAAAGTCATGAAAAGTTAGTGAGTCCTATGATCGTTCACGAACAGACGCCTGTGAACGCCAACTGTCCCACGTTTCCATGGTCGGTGGCATATTCGTCGAATGGGAAGCACCTGGTGGCGGGAACCATCGTCAAGCATAGCGGCAAAAGTGCTGGCGAAGTTATTCTGTGGGACACCGGTTCGTGGGAAGCCAAGCGCATCCTGCCGCGTGGCAAAGAAGACGTTGGCCCGCAGTGCGTCGTTTTCTCGCCGACCGACGCAATGGCCCTCGCCGTCGGGACCGTGGTATTGAAGGATGGCCGGCAGAGAGTGTTTCTAAAGTCTATTTCTTCACCTGTTCTTGAAAAAACCTGACGATGAGGGCCGGAGTCGCTTCGGGATACCTGTGTCCCTCAGCATGTAAGTAGATCACGACCGGCGTACCGGTCTTTGACGGGTAGCGCCGGCAGTCCTTTGCCCAGTCCTCACTGCGATCGTCGCAACCGTTGAGCTTCTTGACGCGGTCCAGAGTCCGCTGCTGCATAGCGAACGTGACGAGTGGGTCTTTCTCGCTGGCGGCATGGAAGAGCGGCCTGGGTTTGGCCTCGAGCAAATACAAGCCGGCGGCGGCCGCGACCGGAGCGAAGGCCGCGAACCTGTCGCCGCGCTTCGCCCACAAGAGGTACGTGAACGCGCCGCCGTTGGAGTGTCCGGTCGCGTAGATGCGGTTCTCGTCAACGGGGTATTCGTTTTTCATCGACGCCAGCACGGCATCGAAGAATCTGAGGTCGCGGTCCTTCTGGTCGCCGGGGCCGGACTGCCACCCCGATTTCTTGCCCTCGGGATCGGTCAGTTTGCCAGGTGTGTTCAATCCCTGCATATAGACGACGAGCGCTTCAGGCCATGCCTCGTGCAAGCGATGCGTGCGGGCCACATGCTTGGCCGTGCCGCCATGCCCGTGAAAGTCAAACACGAGCGGCACCTTGTCCGCGCTCTTCTTCGTTGGCTCATAGACGAGAGCCTCACGCTTGACACCGTCAATGTCCCAAGTGCGGGAAAAGGGCGCCTGGGCTGCGAGAAGCAACATTGCGGTCGTGGTCAACAATGCATTCATCGGCGATCCTCCGAGTCAGAGCGATGGATTTTATCCCGTTGAAGCCCGGAAAACCAGGCGGGATACACGCCACAAAAAGAGCGGTGTTTGGGAGCAGGTTCACGGCTCGTCTCCACATGAAGGTCCCCCCTCGGTTTAGCCGCAACAAGTGTGCCGAACGACCCCGCACCCAGTTCAAGGCTTCAACTTGACCGGGCGGTCTTTCTGATCGGCAGTGGTGTCACGGTTGCTGTTGACATAATCTTATGGGGGAGACGACGAGCGCCTGAGGGACGGCCATGTTTTGCGTGAATTGACCATGCGGCAAGTCGACCGTGCTTCGCGCCGCCGCTCTCTTGTTCGGCAGCGATGCGTAACAGGGAGGGAGTGTCGGCGTGTCAGCTCTTTCTCAATTGCGGAGCTTGGACATTGAATCCGGTTGACGATAGGTAACAGGAAGGGGGGGTATGGGTGTGTCGCGCGACCAATCCCACAACTTTCTTGTCCTGAAACAAGTTACGGCAACGGAAAGGTCGCGCGTGTCTGTCATGAATCTCGTCGCTGGGTTGCGCTAGTCGGCGTCTGGGTCATACTTTCGCGGTCGGTATCACCCGGATTAGCTACGAGCGAATTGAGCACGAAATTAATCGAGAGGTCCATCCTCCCAATCCTAAGCGCAATAGATTCCTAAGCGTTAGACCCTGGGTGCGCGCATGAGGACCGAGGCGCCAGACTACATTGGGGAAAGTGGTTCCCGCTGGGGGCTGAAGAGGTGCGTCAGATGTACCCGGCCTTGGCGGAGTTTCAGGAAATCTGCAAGCGGTTTGATGCACGCGGCGTGTTCTGCAACCAGTTTGTCGCTTCTAATGCTCTGCGATTTGAACGCGATCAGGTTCTCGGGGGACGGGCACCGTGCGGCTTCGCCCGAAAATAACCCGGCACCTCCCCCTGCTTTGAAGAACTATATAGTGGAAGACGACTCTCCGGCGAAGGGAACCACATGATGGTCATGGCCGCGTCGAACCCAATCTTGAAGCTCATCCGCCGGACGGTTGGCGACCAGCGTTTTCGGGAGCAGCCCGACCCGGAGTTGCTCCTGCGCTTCCATACCCAACAAGACAAGGCCGCTTTCCATGCCTTGCTGCGTCGGCATGGGCCGATGGTCCTGGATGTCTGCTGCGGTGTGCTGGGCAATGAGGCCGACGCCGAGGATGCCTTTCAGGCCACGTTCCTCATCCTAGCCCGGAAGGCCGGCTCGATCCGTAAGACGGCGTCGCTCGGCAGCTGGCTGCACGGCGTTGCCTACCGCACCGCCCTCAAGGCCCGGGCGCAATCCGCAGCGCGGCAAAAGCACGAGGCCCGCGTGCCTGGGCGACAGGGCTCGGAGCCGGATGACCTGAGCTGGCGAGAGGTGCGGCAAGTACTGCACGACGAGCTGAGCGGGCTGCCGGAGCGCTACCGTGCTCCCTTGGTGTTGTGTTACCTGGAGGGCGGAACGCAGGAGGCGACCGCAATGCAACTGGGCGTGGCCAAGAGCACGTTGCGGGAGCGTCTGGAGCGTGGTCGGGCGTTGCTACGGACAAGGCTGGTGCGCCGCGGCTTGGGACCGGCGGCGATGCTCGTCGCTGCGGGCTGGCTGGCGGCGAGCGCGTCGGCGGGCGTGCCGCTGTCGCTGATCGTTTCCACGGTCAACGCCGCCAGCCACTATGCGGCGGGGCAAGTGGCAGTTACGGGGCTGGTTTCGGTCAAGGTCGCCGCTCTCACTGAAGGAGTGCTACGCGCCATGATGATGAGCAAACTCAAGGCGGTTGTTGCCGTCGTGCTGGTGCTGGGCTTCATCGTAACCGGGGCTACCGCCCTCACTGGCCGAATGGCGGCGGCGCAGGGCGACATGCCGGCCACTGTGAAGGATCGGATGCACACTCTCAAACGTGTGAACCCGCGAGAGAAACAGGAACGGCACGAGAACGACTTCACCGCCTGGGGCAAGGAAATCGGCGGCCTGCAAGCGGGCCTGGGCTACCATCCCGGCCGGAAGCGGGCCTACAATCACGGTGAGACGATCAAGGTCGTCCTGCGGGTTCGCAACGTCGGCAAGGAAGCGGTGGAGTTCAAGCACATCTGGGCGTTCTTCGTCGAGAATCCACCTGTGATAACGGATGCTGATGGCAAGCTAGTGCAACTTCCTAGAGTCGCGGCTGAAGGATTGCACAGGCCCCGCAACCCCACCGTAACGCCCGGCAAAGAAATCGAGCTATACGAATGGGAGTTTGACCTTCGACCGAAAGGAGAAAGCGGCAAGAAGCTCTTTGCAATTCATGGAACGGGCCAGTTCAGCCTTCAGTGCGAGCGCATAGTTGGCCCGACCAGCTCCAATCCAGTCCACCCCAATCCCGCACTGAGCAAACTTGCAACCGGGAAGCTGGAACTGGAAATCACGGAAGATCCTGCGCTGTTTGAACGAGCGACGCTCAAGTCGGACAAAGAGCTCCTTCGAGGAACCTGGGTGCGAGTTACCGAGGAATTGGCCGGCGAAAAGCGCCCCGATGATTATCTGCGAACCGTCAAATGGGTCGTCGAGTTTTCCGGCGATAAGTTCCGGTTCCAGTGGATCGAAGCTGCCCGTCCCAGGCCCGCTCTGATTGAAGGATCATTTGCGCTTGATCATGGAGTGACGCCCAAAACGATTACCTTCACAGATAGCGAGAAGTCTCAAGCCCTTGGCATCTACAAGGTCGAAGGCGACAGGCTCACAATTTGCGGCGGTCCGTTCAAAAGCACGCCTCGCCCAGCAGCGTTTGAGACAAAACCAGGGACCAGCGATTTTCTCGCAGTTTTCACGCGCCAAAAGGAACAGAAGCCGGACGACAAGCCCGTTCCCAAGGGCGAGGGCAAGCTGGAGTCGGCCAAGCCGGTCATCGTGCGCCAAGACGCCAACCTGCAACGGATGGCGATGAGTCCAGACGGCGAAGTCCTGGCGACGGTCGGCGTCATTTACGACGGTTCAACTGACGGTACATCTAATAACAGTACCGTCAAACTCTGGGACGCGCGAACCGGGAAACTGAAGCAGGCACTCGACGAGGAGAAGAACAGCCACCTCGAGATCGCCTTCTCACGCGATTTGCTGGCGATTGGCGTCAACGGCAAACTCCATGACACCAAGCCGAGGGGCCCGTACGAAGTGAGGCTGCTTGACGCGAAGACGCTGGCGCTAAAACACGAGATCAACGAAACCCTCGTGCCGAGGATCAACGGCGTGAGTGCCCTTGCCTTTTCGCCGGACGGGAAGCGGCTGGCCGTGGCGGGTTCGGCCTTGACGGAGGTCACCCACGAATCCGCCCCCTTCCTGAAACTATGGGACGCCGAGAAGCAAAGACTCATCGAAGGCAAGCCGGACCTGGGAGCGATTCCGCGAGGAATTCTTATCGATAGTGAGATTAATGTGACTAACGGGGTCGATTGCCTGGCCTTCTCGCCTGACGGCAAGCTCCTGGCCACCGCCTGGCGTGATGGCAACATCCGTCTGTATGACGGCCAGACGGGTGAATTCAGGACTCTGCTCAATCCGGCACTGGGGCCCGTCGAGGCCGGCTCCGGTCCGGTCGCCTTTTCCTCGGACAGCAAGACTTTTGCGAGCAAAGGACGTGACAAAACGCTGGTTCTGTGGAACTTGGCGGAAGGGAAACCACGGCGCACGCTGAAAGGACACAAGGGCGAGGTCGTTGCCGTCGCGTTCTCAAAAGACGGACGATCGATCGCGACTGGCGGCGCTACCGCGAAAGACTACGAGATAATCCTGTGGGACGCCAAGACCGGGGAGGTGAAACAGACCTTTCCCGGTCTGGCCGAACCGGTGCATGCGGTCGCCTTTTCTCCCGACGGCAAGACGATGGTCGTCTCTGGGGGCTGGCATATAGTCGAGGGCAAAGGCTACAGATCGTCCGGCGGAATCACGCTCTTCCCACTGGAGTAGCGTTCCCTCGCTTGTTGGGGTTCGATTCGCAAATCTGTGAGTCGATATCGACCTTCAATGGTTGCTGGCGGTCATCGGAACGGTTATGTTCAACCGTCATGAGTGAGGTCACGCGCATCCTGTCCGCCATCGAGCAAGGCGATCCCCACGCCGCCGAGCAGCTTCTGCCTCTGGTTTACGAAGAGCTCCGCAAACTTGCGGCACAGAAGATTGCGCAAGAGAAACCTGGGCAGACCCTTCAGGCCACAGCGCTGGTGCATGAGGCGTATCTTCGCCTGGTCGATGTCGAAAAGGCGCAGCACTGGAACAGCCGAGGGCATTTCTTCGCCGCCGCCGCCGAGGCCATGCGACGGATTGTCATCGAAAAGCGCGCGGCAAGATGCGCGAAAAGCACGGCGGCGATTGGCAGCGCGTCGATTTCGAGGATCTTGACGTGGCGACTTCCGTCTCCCCTGACCAACTACCCTTCAAGCTCCACGCCGACAGCAAAGCCGTTCATGATCGACGCCACCAGCAATGTCAACAGCCACTGGACGCAGCGCGGCGCGTAACCCATCCGCTTCCAGAACAGCGTCCAAAAAATGTCCGATGCCGCGCGCGGCTGCGATGTGACCGGTGGACGGGGTTGTCCCGTCCTTCCCAGTAACACTTGATTTGGAGGACTACACATGTTTCGCACATGTCTCACGACGTTCGCTGTGGCGCTGTTGCTAGCGGCCACCTTCACAGTGCCCTTCCGAGCCTTTCTCGGGGCGGCCCAGACGGGGAACGCCGCGACCAAACGGATGCCTCTTTTGAAGGCGATGAGCGGGAACATCGTGGTGAACGTGCCCGTCACGGTAACCCTGCCTGCGGACTACGAACCGCTTTACAATCAGGAGGACTCCACGCTCGGGACGTTCTGGGCGACTGGCGAAGACCTCCGGGCCGCAGTTCACGGCGACGAGGTCGATACGACAAAACTCAAGAAGGGCTTGTTCTGGTTCCGGCACGCGCTGAACGTCGGATATGACGCGCAGACCGGGAAGTTCATTCCGGAAATGACGGAAGAGGACCTCGCGAAGCAGACAGGCCTGACGAATCTCAAGACCACGCAGAAAACGGTCAACGGCCGGGCGGTCCTGACGATCACCGGCAGCACGGGGAACCGTTCCGTCTATCTCCTCTATGTGTGGACCGGCATCGACACGAACTGCGTCTTGGTGACCTACCATCACCCGGCCGGCAACCACTCGCTCCGAGATGACCAGGTCTGGTCGCAGCTCGTGGGCGGGCTCAGCCAGTGACGGGCCGGGAAAAAGTTCGAGTGTGACATGAGCTGACTGTAAGATGCCTCCACGGCTGTTCGAGGAATCACCCACTGCAAAGAGTTGCATCTTAGGAGGTCGCTATGTCCACGGGCGCAAGGGGCTTGGAATGGAAGCGGATGCTCGTCGGGGTCCTGCTGGGTCTTGTCTTCGTCGGAGCGGCTGTAGCAGGCGACGGCGCGCGACCGCTTGACGAATCCTGGTTCGCGTCGCTGCGCTATCGACCCATCGGTCCGTTTCGCGGCGGGCGTTCGGCGGCCGTTGCGGGCGTGACCGGCAAGCCGCTGCTTTTCTACTTCGGCAGCACCGGGGGCGGTGTGTGGCGGACCACCGACGGCGGCGCCACCTGGGGCAATATCTCCGACGGCTTCTTCGGCGGCTCCATCGGCGCTGTTGCCGTAAGCGAAGCCGATCCCAATGTCCTCTATGTCGGCGGCGGCGAGAAAACCGTGCGCGGCAACGTCTCCCACGGCGACGGCATGTGGAAATCCACCGACGCCGGCGCAACCTGGAAGCACATTGGCCTGGGCGATACGCGGCACATCCCGCGCATTCGCATTCACCCCAAGAACCCCGACATTGTCTATGTCGCGGCCCTGGGTCATCTGTATGGTCCCAACGACGAGCGCGGCGTGTTCCGCACGAGCGACGGCGGCAATACCTGGAAGCGCATCCTGTTCACGAACAAGGACGCCGGCGCATTTGACCTGATCCTCGATCCGAACAACGCCCGCATCCTCTACGCCAGCACGTGGCGGGTCCGGCGCACTCCTTACAGCCTGGAAAGCGGCGGTGAGGGCTCGGGCCTGTGGAAGAGCACCGACGGCGGCGACACATGGAAAGAGATCACGCGCCACAAGGGCCTGCCGCGCGGCACGGTGGGCATCATCGGCGTTACAGTATCGCCGGTTGATTCCAACCGCGTGTGGGCCATCGTCGAAGCGGAAGACGGCGGCGTGTTCCGCTCGGATGACGCAGGCCAGACGTGGACGCGCACCAGCGACGACCGCAATCTCCGCCAGCGTGCCTGGTACTACACGCGCATCTACGCAGGGCCAAAAAACAGCGAAGAGGTTTACGTCGTCAACGTCGGCTTCTGGCGCTCACGAGACGGCGGCAAGACCTTCCAGCAAATTGCCACGCCGCACAGCGATCACCATGACCTGTGGATCGACCCCAATGAGCCGATGCGCATGATCGTGGCGGATGACGGCGGCGCCCAGGTGACCTTCAATGGCGGCGCCTCCTGGTCCACGTATCACAACCAGCCGACCGCCCAGTTTTACCGGGTGATCACGGACAATCACTTTCCGTATCGCATCTACGGCGCCCAGCAAGATAACTCGACCGTACGAATTTCGCATCGCAGCAACGGCTTCAGCATCGGCGAACGCGACTGGGAGCCGACGGCCGGCGGCGAGAGCGGCCACATCGCTCCCGATCCGCGCGACCCTGATGTCGTCTACGGCGGCTCCTATGGCGGCTTCCTCACGCGCATCAATCACCGCACGCGCGAAATGCGCGGCGTCAACGTCTGGCCCGACAACCCCCTCGGCCACGGCGCCGCCGACCTCAAGTACCGCTTTCAGTGGAACTTCCCGATTTTCTTCTCGCCGCATGATGCCAAAACGCTTTACGCCGCCGGCAATGTGCTCTTCAAAACGACCAACGAAGGGCAGAGTTGGCAGCCGATCAGCCCGGACCTGACGCGCAACGACAAGTCAAAGCTCGGACCGTCCGGCGGCCCCATCACCAAGGACAATACCTCGGTGGAATACTATTGCACGATCTTCGCGGCTTTGGAATCGCCGCACGAGAGGGGAGTCCTCTGGGCTGGCTCCGACGACGGCCTCGTGCACCTCTCGCGTGACGGCGGCATGAAATGGACCAATGTGACGCCGCCCGATTTACCTGAATGGGCGCAGATCAACAGTATCGAAGCCCATCCGAAGGAGAAGGGCGGTCTCTACCTGGCCGCCACGCGCTATAAGCTGGATGACAATCGCCCTTATCTTTACAAGACGCTCGATTACGGCAAGACCTGGACGAAGATCGTGTCGGGCATCAAGGACGATCACTTCACGCGCGTCATTCGCGCCGATCCGCAGCGCTCTGGACTGCTGTACGCCGGCACCGAAAACGGCATGTACCTCTCGCTGGACGACGGCGGCTTTTGGCAGCGCTTCCAGTTGAACCTGCCGCTTGTGCCGATTACGGACCTGGCGATCAAGGACAATGACCTCATAGTTGCCACGCAGGGGCGTTCGTTTTGGGTGCTCGACGATCTGACGCCGCTGCACCAGTTGCGGCCAGAGCTGGCTAGGGCCCCATTGCACGTATTCCAACCGCGGCCCGCATACCGGCTGCCGGGCGGGGGCGGAGGAGGCGAAGGGAAGAAGGGCCCGACGACCGAGGGGCAGAACCCGCCGGCAGGGGTGGTAATCCACTACTACCTCCAGGACAAGCCGGCCAAGGACTCGGGCCTGAGCCTGGAGATTCTCGAAGCGGACGGCACGCTCATCCGCCGCTTCACTCCAAAGTCGGTCCAGTCGAACGACGTCGGAGAGAAAGAGGAAGAAAAGAAAGAAAAGAAAGCGGCGGAAAAGCGCCGCACTCCAAAATCGGGAGAGACGCCGGACGCTGCCCTGGAAACCAAGAAGGGGATGAATCGATTCGTCTGGGATCTGCGCTTTCCTGCCGCGGAATCGTTCCCGGGCATGATGATCTGGGGCACCCTGCCGGCGCCGCGCGCGGTGCCGGGAGTTTACCAGGCGCGGTTCAAGGTAGGTGGCCAAACGCAGACAGTGCAATTCGAGGTCCGCGCCGATCCGCGCGTCTCGGCCACCAGTGCCGACTACGAGGACCAGTTTCGCTTCCTCATCGCCGTGCGCGACAAGCTCACGGAAACGCACCGTGGCATCAAGCAAATCCGCGACGTGCGCGGCCAGGTCAGTGCCATTGCCAAGCGTCTCGAGGAACGCGCGGACGCCACGTCCGCGCTCGACGCCGCCAAATCCCTCGAACGAAAGCTCACGGCGATCGAGGAGACGCTGTACCAGACGAAATCCCAGAGCTCGCAAGACGTGCTCAACTACCCGATCCGGTTAAACAACAAGCTGGTCAGCCTGTCCGGTCTGGCTGGTATGGGCGACAACCGGCCAACCGAGCAGGCCGTAAAACTGAAAGCCGAGTTGACGGCACCGGTGGACACGGAGCTGGCGAAGCTGCAAAAGGTCTTGAGCGAAGATTTGCCGCGCTTCAATGACTTGCTGTCAACCCTCCGCATCCCGGCGGTCTTCGCGGCGCCGGCGGCAGACAACAACCGGAAATGATCCATGGAACTCTAATTGTTCCGTTTCTTGCCTGAATCCTGAGGCCCAATCTTCCTGATCCATGAATCATGCGAAATCACCCAGCGCCATGCCGGATCAGCATGCGTGGGCAACTCGGCCGTGAACGACATGCGCGTGACTTCCATGTTCAGTGGTTTTGGAAACTGCGCCGCACTAAGTTTGAGCGCCTCCAGCGAGCCGGCGAAGGTTCCTGTCTTGGCCTTGTGCTCGCGCTGCGCGTAGTAGATACGGTGCAGCGCATCCCGAACATGCCGTTCCGGATCAGGGCGAAACGCAACGCCATCGGGCTTCGCTCCGTTGAACTGCAGGTAACCCCAGCGTTCCGGTCGATGCATGTCGATCGCTCCTTGAGGGGACCAGACCCAGTTGTACTCGGGTTTGCCTTTCACTTTTTGGTATTTGCCGCTCACGACATCCAGGTCCCATTCAACCCGAGAGAAGTTGATGCGCCACTGATCCTGGTGGCGCGGCGGAATCGGCACGGACGTTAGCTCCTTCACGCCCTTCCATGGCCAGGCAATCTCCACTGTCCAGCTACGGTCCTTGTCGCGCGGGTCGTTCAGGGTGCCATCCAAATGCACGGCGGTTCTGAGGCCAATTATCTCCCACGCGTTGATGGCCCGGCCGCCGTCGCGATAGGGCTTAGTGAGCAAGAGATCCCAAGTTGTGTTCTTGCCGTTCAATTCCAGTTCGCAGTAATTTTGATTGTCGCCATCGGGATCGAGAAATACCTCGAAGTCGTTGTCGTGGAAAATGACCGAGTCATGCTCCGTCAACGTCGCCCAAAGATGCGGCTCCTCCATCTCGGCCGCAATGTAGAGGGCAACATCGTCCCAAAGCATCTTCACGCGCGTACGCCAGCGCGGTTTGGGCTTGGCGTCGCCCTCAATGTCCACGAACGCGGTGCTCCACGGCGCGATCGCCCAGGCGGGATCATCCAGCTTGCCATCGATGTGGATCGGTTGTTCCGCACGATTGCAAACATAACCCAGCGGATCGGGCCAGGCGGGAATGTGCGGTTGGCTTAACGCGACGACCGTGAAGATACAGAATGTCAACCCTAGCCAGCCGATCCGATTCATGGCAAAGTCGTTTCGATGTTAGTCCATGTCGAGCGCACGTCGGTCGACATCGGTGAATTGTATTTGCGAAAGAATGGCGTTACAATCGTCTGATTCTTGTCGCTTATTGGCAATTCAAAGGCGTACGATAGAATCTCGTATCTGGACGGTATTGCAATCGTCTGCATGTGTTCGAGTTATTTGCCATTCTTTATCCAAAAAGTCATTTTTTCTTCTTGCAATCCATTTACTGCGTCGGTAGTTTCTCTTCCCAACTATTCACATTGCGCAGTTCAATCGCCCATTTCTTCCGTGGAACGCTGTCTCGTCCGGAGGATCCAGACGTCATCTCATAGGTAAGGATGCCCTTACAAGCGCCGTTGCCTGGGGAGTGACGCAATGAATCCCTTCTCCGTTCGCAATCATTCGCGAAAAATAGCCGTGTTTCCCAGGGTTCGGCCAGTGCTCATGGAGCATGAGAGGCGCGAGTCACCGACCGGCATGTCGCCCGGCCTCGAAGCAGCGCTCGGCGCGGGCATGGTGGCGG
>JAKEFD010000040.1 GCA_022616245.1 Gemmataceae bacterium | reverse complement strand
CGTTCACTCGTTCCCCTTGACATGCCGCGCCCATGCCTTACAATGTGTACAGTAATCCTGACTAAACCTCCCTGCTGAACGATCTCGTCTTCCTCCTGTCTGGGATTTCAGGTCAGACCTGCCTTTATCGACTGCCTGAGAGAAGCTGATCGGCCAGCATTTCTGTTGTTTTTCCGACGCAGCCGGTTTGTACCCATCACTTGGAGCCGGCGCGGCGGCGCTAACTTGCGTGCCCGTCTGTGTTCTTCGACAACCCGGACTCGCTCCTATGTCTGCCGGCAACGAGAGCCTCTATCTCATCGATGCCCATTCGCTGATTTTCCAGGTGTTCCACGCGATCCCGGAAATGACCAGCCCGTCCGGATTGCCAACCAATGCCGTCTTTGGATTCACCAAGGACCTCTTGTACCTTCGGGATGAGAAAAAGCCGACGTATTTGCTCGCCGCTTTCGACGTGCCCGCGCCGACCTTCCGCGAGAAGATCGATCCCCAGTACAAGGCCAACCGGACGCCCATGCCCGACGACCTGCAACTGCAAATTCCGTTGATCCGCCAAGTCCTGGACGCCATGCGCATTCCGGTGCTCGGCGTTCCGGGCTTTGAGGCCGACGACGTGATCGCCACCCTGGCCAAGCGCGGCGCCGAGCGCGGCATGGACGTTGTCATCTGCTCCAGCGATAAAGACCTGCGCCAGCTCTTGTCCGACCGGATCAAGTTGTTCAACTTGCGCAAGCTGCAAGTCTTTGACCGGGTCGCCCTGCAGCAAAATTGGGGCATCACACCGGAACAGGTCATCGACTTTCAAACGCTGGTCGGCGATTCCGTGGACAACGTCAAGGGCGTCCCCGGCATCGGACCGAAAACCGCGAGCAAGCTGCTTCAGGATTACGGCACGCTCGACAACCTGCTCGCACACCTTGACGAGATACCGGGCAAGAAGCAGGAAGCCCTGCGCGACTCTGCCGATATCATCCAGTGCAGCCGGCAGCTCGTCACACTCGACACGCGCGTTCCCGTGCCGGACGACTGGGACCAATGGCGGCAGCGCGAATGGGACGCGCCGAAGCTCGTCGAGCTGTTTCGCAGCCTCGGCTTCCAGCGCTTTGCCAGCAGCATCAAGAAGTCCCGTCAGACTTCCGAAGTGTTGCCAACGTCGGAAGTCGCGGAATGTGATTCGCTTTTTTCCACCCTCGCTCC
The DNA here is from genome assembly GCA_022616245.1 of Gemmataceae bacterium. Lineage (GTDB taxonomy): Bacteria > Planctomycetota > Planctomycetia > Gemmatales > Gemmataceae > JAKEFD01. The sequence goes on along the minus strand of JAKEFD010000040.1, from coordinate 11,441 downwards.
TTCCGGCATTGAGGATAGGGACGAAGTATCGCCACCCATCGCCGCCGCCAACTCCTCCAACGGCGAGCTGACGGCGCTGACCACATCGCCGCGCCGCTTGATGCAAGGCTCGCTTTTTGGGGAGGAAGAGGAAGCCGGATTCGAAGCGCTGCCGGTTTTGCCACGCCGGAAATGGGAAGCGGACTATCACCTCGTCAATAGCGCCGAAAAATTTGGGCACTTTTTGAAAGAGTTGCATCGTCAGGAACGTATCGCCCTTGACGTGGAGACCACGAGTCTTGAGCCGCGCAAAGCGCAGCTTGTGGGCTTGGCCTTTTGCTGGAAACAAGGCGAAGCATGGTACTTGCCGCTGCGCGGACCCAAGAGTGATCCCGTCCTCGAGGAAACGGCCACGCTGGCGGCGCTCAAGCCAATTCTGGAATGCGCTAGGCCGGCGAAGGTGAACCAGAACATCAAATACGACCTGCAGGTGCTCAAAGCCCATGGCATCGAATTAGGCGGCTTGGCCGGTGATTCCATGGTCGCCGATTATCTTTTGCACGCCGGCGAACGGGCCCACGGCTTGGACATCCTGGCCGAGAAGCATCTGGGACACCGCATGATCCCGATCGACGAGCTGATCGGCGCTCGCGGCCAACGGCGCCTGGACCAGGTTCCCTGCGCCGAAGTCGCCCAGTACGCCGGCGAGGATGCGGACGCCGCCTGGCGCTTGTGCGCCAAGCTGGAGCCGGAGCTGGAGAAGCTGGGATTCAAAAAGCCCTCTGCTGTAGGACGGCTCTCCAGGGCCGTCCCGGACGGGCCAGGAGACCCGTCCTACGAGACGGCGCGCATGCACCTTTACGAGGATCTGGAAATCCCGCTCATCCAGGTGCTCGCCGACATGGAGTACACCGGCGTGAGGCTGGATGTGTCGCTCCTTAAGCGCATCGGTGCGGACATGGACGTGCAATTGCAGTCGCTGGAGAAGGCGATCTACGAGTTGGCAGGCCGCGAATTCAACATTGCCTCGGTGAAACAGCTTCGCGAGGTGCTCTACGGCGAAATGGGGTTTAAGTCCGCCAAAAAGACCGCCATCATGCGCGAATCGAGCACGGACCAGGAAACACTCGAAAAACTCGCGCGTGCAGGTCATCCCTTGCCGCAAAAGCTGATCGAGCAGCGCAAGATCGCCAAGCTCAAGGGAACCTATGTGGATGCCTTGCCGGCACTCGTGAACGAGGCCACCGGGCGCGTGCACGCCTCGTTCAACCAGACCGTAGCGGCGACCGGACGGCTCAGTTCCAGCGACCCGAACTTGCAGAACATCCCGATTCGCAGCGAACAAGGCGGGCAGATTCGCCAGGCCTTCGTACCCGAACCGGGTTGGCTGCTTCTGGCCGCGGACTATTCGCAAATCGAGCTGCGGCTTTTGGCCCACTTTTGCGGCGACGAAACGCTCCAGCAAGCTTTCGCCGACGACCGCGACATTCATGCCGAAGTGGCGGCCAAAGTCTTCACCGTCGACGAAGAGCACGTGACCGCCGCCATGCGTCGGGCCGCCAAGACCATTAACTTCGGCGTCATATACGGCATCAGCGCTTTCGGCCTGGCCCAGCGTTTGGAGATCGACAAGGACAAGGCGGCGAAGTTCATCGACGCCTATTTCGAGAAGTATCCGCGTGTGTTGGCCTACCAAGACGCGCTGTTGGAAAGCTGCCGCAAGCAAGGTTTCGTGAGCACCATCCTGGGCCGACGCCGCACCATCGCCGGCATCCGCCCGCGCTCGAGCTACAAAGGCCGCAACCAGCCCGAGCGTGAGGCGATCAACATGCAAATTCAAGGCTCGGCGGCGGACTTGATCAAAGTCGCCATGGTTAAAATCCACTGCCGGCTGCAAGAGGAAAAGCGCCGGGCCCGTCTTCTATTACAGATTCACGACGAATTGGTGTTCGAACTCCCCCCGGAAGAAAAGGACGCCATCGTCAAGCTGGTGGAGGAGGAAATGACTCGGGCCCTCGCCGACGAGGTGAAAGTGCCGCTCAAAGTGGACGTGGGATTGGGACCGAATTGGCTGGAAGTTAAGTCGTGAAAGGGTGAAGAGGTGAAAGCGGTGATAGGAGTGATTGGCGGCATCGGCAGTGGTAAGAGCGTTGTCGCCGCGGAGCTGGCGCGGCGCGGAGGTTCGTTGATTGTCGCCGACAAGCTGGGCCACGAGGCATTGCGCGAACCCGACGTGAAACAGCGCGTCGTTCAGCGCTGGGGCAAGGAGCTGCTCGACCCGGAAGGCGAAATCGATCGTAAGAAGCTTGGCGCGATCGTGTTTGCCGAAACAAGTGAGTTGCGTGAGTTGGAAAAACTCGTCTTTCCTTTCATCGGCCGAAGGATTCACGAGGAAATCGACAAAGCAAACCGGGACGCGGCGGTCAGGTTCATCGTGCTGGACGCCGCCGTGATGGTGGAGGCCGAGTGGGACCGGCATTGCGACCTGGTGGTTTTCGTCGAGGCGGCCCGGCCCATTCGCCTGGAGCGGCTTCGCAAACAACGAGGCTGGAACGAACTACACGTGGCGGCGCGCGAACAGGCGCAGATGCCCCTCGAAGATAAACGACGCCGCGCCCACGCGGTCCTGACCAATGATGGAAAACCGGAAGAGTTGGCACGTCCCATCGAGGCGTTGCTCGAAAGACTTCGAGTCCTGTAGCCGCAGGCTTTAGCCTGCGGACAGGCCGCAACCTAAAGGTTGCGGCTACAGGACTGGAGTCTGGACAGAAGGAGGATTGAGTCATGGCTGAAACCAGAGGTCGTCGCGAGGGCCAGCCGATGCGGACCCGGCCGCGGCATCGCCCCGACGGCGACGCTGCCAACGAACGACGTTTCGAGCGCGAACATCCGCCCGAGGACGAACGCTACGCGGAAGACCAGCACTTCACCGGCGGCTTCGACGCCGAAGTCAATAGCCGTTACGAGGAGATCAAGCGCGGCGCCACGCACATCTCCGAGCTGCAGCAAATGACCATGCCGCAGCTTCTCAAGACGGCCAAAGAAGAAGGGCTGGCCGACTACTCCGGCCTCAAAAAGCAGGACTTGATCTTCAAGATCCTGAAAGAACGTGTCAAACAGAATGGCCTCATGTTCGGCGAAGGCACGCTCGAAGTCTTGCCCGACGGCTTCGGCTTCTTGCGCAGCCCGGACTACAACTACCTTCCCTGTCCCGATGACATCTACATTTCACCGAGCCAAATTCGCCGCTTCGGCTTACGCACAGGCAGCGTGGTCGCCGGTCAGATCCGTCCTCCCAAGGAAAACGAGCGCTATTTCGCCCTGTTGCGCGTCGAGGCCATCAATTACGCCGATCCCGAGCTCTTGACGCAAAAGGCCGTATTCGACGACCTGACCCCGCTGCACCCGAACAAGCGCATCAGCCTGGAGACCGAGGCGCAGGAAATCGAAATGCGCGTACTCGACCTGCTGACTCCCATCGGCAAAGGGCAGCGCGGCTTGCTGGTCGCTCCGCCGCGCACCGGCAAAACCGTGCTCTTGCAAAAGATCGCCTGCAGCATTCTCAAGAACCATCCCGAATGCTACGTCATTGTGCTCTTGATCGATGAACGGCCTGAGGAAGTCACCGAGATGGAGCGATCGGTCAAAAGCGCCAACTCCGAAGTGGTCAGCTCGACTTTCGACGAGCCCGCGAGCCGGCACGTCCAGGTGAGCGAAATGGTCATCGAAAAGGCCCGGCGCATGGTCGAGTTCGGCACGGACGTGGTGATTCTGCTTGATTCCATCACGCGCTTGGCGCGAGCATACAACAACGAAGTGCCGCCTTCCGGCAAGATCCTCTCCGGCGGCGTCGACGCCAACGCCTTGCACAAACCCAAACGCTTCTTTGGCGCGGCGCGCAACATCGAGGAGGGCGGCAGCCTGACCATACTCGCCACCGCTCTCGTGGACACCGGCAGCCGCATGGACGAAGTGATTTTCGAAGAGTTCAAGGGCACGGGCAACATGGAAGTCCACCTCGATCGGCGGCTGGTGGACAAACGCATTTGGCCCGCCATCGACGTCAATGCCTCAGGCACCCGCAAGGAGGACCTCTTGCAAGGTCCCGATGAGCTGCGCCGCGTTTACATTCTCCGCAAGGTGCTCAGCGACATGAATCCGGTCGAAGCGATGGAACTGCTCATCAACCGGCTGGGGCGAAGCAAAACCAACATGGATTTCTTAAATACGCTCAACTTGACTTGATAAACATGCCCATATTCGAAGGAAACCTGACCACACCCTCCGGCCGTTTCGCCCTCGTGGCGGCGCGCTTCAATCAATTCGTCGTGGACCGCCTCGTCGCCGGCGCCAAAGACGCATTCAAGAGGCATGGCGTCGCTGACGACGCGATCGATCTGGCGTGGGTGCCTGGATCCTTCGAGATACCGCTGGTGGCCCAGAAGCTGGCCGCAACGAAGAAATACGCCGCCGTGATTTGTCTGGGCGCCGTGATTCGCGGCGACACCGATCACTACGATCACGTCTCTAGCGGCGCGATCAGCGGAATCGCACAAGCCGGCCTGAGCACCGGCGTGCCGGTCATCTTCGGCATCCTCACCTGCGACACGTTGGAGCAAGCCCTCAACCGCGCCGGAGGCAAGTCGGGCAACAGGGGCCACGACGCCGCCCTGAGCGCTATCGAAATGACCAATCTTTTGAAGCAATTGCCGGGATAGTTTACGTTCCGCGTTTGCGTTTCGCGCTCGCAAAATGCCTTGAGGCGACATGGTTCGCAGAGAGCGCGAAACCTAAACGGTCCTTGTCCGGACTACTTCTTCTGCTTGCTGTCGATGTCTGCAATGAACTTTCGCAGCATCTGAATGTCCTTCTCGGCCCAGCGTTCACCGCCTTTGGGCATGCGCCGGCTTGTATCCTTCGCAGAAACGCGTGCGACCAGGTTGCCGTCGTCGTCCTGGAGGAAGAAGCCTTCCTTCAAGAGGAATTGAAAGTCCTTTTTCATGTCCCCGGTGAGCTTGAGGGCAGCCACGATCTTGCCGCTATGGCAGCCGACGCAGCCTTTCTTGCCGTCGCGCGTCATGAGCGGCCAGATTTCCTTTTCGAAGCGGGCTGCGAAGGTCTTGCGGTCCTCGTCGCCGAGCTTGTCGAAATTAGCCTGCCCGGCGAACAGCAATTGCCAGCTCGCCAGCGCCGCAACGGCGCACTGCGACAGCACCAACCAGCGAAGTCGTTTCATGACATCCTCGAAGAAAGTAGACGTGTTACATTGGGGGGCATCATAATCGCCCAAGACAAAGTAGGCAAGCAGCGACATATCTTCTAGGATACCTCTCCTCCAAGGACAAGTGGGAAGAGGCATGACCAGGCGATCGCGAGCACGAGAAGTGGCGCTGCAGCTCCTGTTTCAAAGAGATCATAATCCGAAGATGGACCGCAGCGCCCTGGAGCAATTCGCGACGGAACGGCTGCGCGAGGAGATCTTGCGCGACTTTTGCATGCACCTTTACGACGGCGTGGTCGCCCATCTTGCGGACATCGATCAAAAACTGTCATTGGCGGCGGAGAATTGGCGGCTGCCGCGCATGGCCGCCGTGGACCGCAATATCCTGCGCATGGGGGCCTTCGAGCTCTTGTTCACGCCGGACACGCCGCCCGCAGTTGCTTTCGACGAAGCCATCGAGCTTGCCCGCCGCTATGGCTCTGCCGATTCGTCTGCTTTCGTCAACGGAGTATTGGATCGGTTGCGGCGCGAGGCGACCCAGACCGCGACGCCGGTCGACGTGCGCGAACCCTGACCGTAGCGGAACTCGCAAGAGTTCCGTTGCCCGACTGACCGGAATTCTTGCGAATTCCGCTACGATAGCCGTATTCTACAAGCCCTTCGCCGGCCATTTGGTTTGACAAGAACGCCAATGCCTTTACACTTGAAGAGAGGGGACCGCGCGCGGTCCCGCCTCCTGTCCAAGAGGCAAAGGCGCTACGTTCGGCACGAATCCTCCAACGGACGACGCCGGTTTCCATTCACATCAGAATTCTTGCGAATTCCGCTACATAGCCGACTTTGGCCCTGTAGCCGAATTCGCCAGAATTCGGTTCTACGCGGCGAGGTTTCCCATGGCTGGCCTGAAAAAACCAGTGAAAAAACGCGACGATTCCAAGCCCGGCACCGTCCTGGTCATCTTCTTGGTCTTCTTCATCCTCCTGTCCATCGGCGTGGGGGTGTGGGGCTATTACGGTTACGCGGGCCAAGAGGAGTTGCGGAAGAAAGCCAGCAGCGACGCGGCGGTTGCCAAGGCGGCGAAGAACCTCGAGAGGTATTGGCGCTATATCGCTTCGGATTTGCGGGTCTCTCAAGGATATACGCTTGAGGCCGACGACCTCGCCAGTTTTAACGACAATCGAAAGGAATTCTTCGCCGACGCAGAATGGTCGAAAGAGCCGTCTCGAGAATCTGTCAAGAAGATCATCGAAGAAAACGCGAAAAACCTTGGCGGCTTCGTGGATAATGACAAACGCTATGCCAAGAACTACCGCGATGAGAACGCGCGCCTGGGCAAGGACCTCAAGGACACGCAGGCGCTCCTGGCAACTGCGGTCGGCGAGCGCGACGCGGCCGAAAAGAAATTCCAGCTCTTGTCTACGAAACAGGACAACTACTGGAAGACCGCGCTATTGAACATCAAGAAGGATGGCGAGGCCGCGGTCAAAGCCAACAGCGATCGCACCGCGGAAATGCAAAAGCAGTTCGAGCTCAACCAGCAATTGGAGGAGAAGATCAAGGAGCTCAACGAGAAATCCGAAGAAGACGACCGTAAATTCAACCTCACGATCAAGCGTCTGCAGAAAGAGCTGTCCAAGTTCGAGGAACAACGCGGCGACGTGGTCGCCGGCGCCGTGGCGCCCAAAGCGGGCGGCGATGGCATCCACGCCCTTTTGCTCGATATCTCGCAGGGCAAACCGCTCTGGGACAGTCCCTTGGGTCGCATCAGCCGTGTCGATCTCTTGGAGCGCCAGGTCTATATCAGCCTGGGCGCCTCCCACGGCGTCAAGCCCGAGCTGACCTTCAACGTCTTCGGCGTGGGGCCCAACGGCCGTGCCGACAAGAACCTCAAGGGCACCATCGAAGTCATTCGTGTGATCGACGCCAATACCTCGCTCGCGCGCATCACCTCGATTTACGACAAAGAGGGCAACGAGATCGCGTTCGGCGACGCCACCCTCGGCCGTATCTCGCGCGAGGCCGAGAACCCCATGAAGGAAGGCGACTTGCTCTTCAACATGTTTTGGGGCGCGCGCGTCGCCATCGGCGGCTACGTCCCCTTTGGAGGCGCCCTTAGCAAGAGTCCCGCCGAGCAGATGCGGCAACAAGCCAACCTGATGAACTTCCTCCAGCGCCAGGGCATGATCGTCGACGCCTACCTTGATCTCATCGACGGCCAGGTCAAGGGCGACGGCATGACGTCGCGGACACGCTACCTAATCCGCGGCCTGGAGCAGAAGTTGGAAAAAATGAACGGCGGCGACGCGAAGAAAGAAAAAGAAGAGGGCGACAAGGAAGTAGCGAAGAAAGAGGAGCAGCCGAAGAATGGCGCCGCCATGAGCCCCGAAGAGCGGCTGAAATTGCTGGACGCGGCCTTTGCCGGTATGCGCAAAGAAGCGGTGGACAAGGGCGTGTTCATCATCTCGGCCGAGAATTTCTTCAGCGTCATCGGCTATCGCCCGCCTCGCAGCGCCCTAACCGCGGAGGTATCGGGATACCGCCCGACAGCGCTGTTCGCCGGTCCGGGCGTCCTGCCTGCCGGGGCCGAGCAAAAAAAAGTCAACGACCAGGAGAAAATGCCGTAAGCGGTTTTGAACTCTTGCAGCATAAGCCTGAGCCATGGTTTCGGTGTTGCCCGGAGCAGCGCGAAGCGGTGGATCAGGTTTTTTGTTGACCATCCCATGAGCGCCGACTCCCCGCACGACACCGATCGCACATTGCACGAAGCCCTGAGCGGCGTTTGGCAGCAGATTCAAGACGGTCAAGAGCCAAATACCGAAGAGCTCAGAGCCCGGCATCCACACTTTGCCGAACAGATCGAGGAGTTTGCCGCCGACGTTTCCAAAGTGAGGCGCTGGACGCGCACGCTCAACGAGCAACCGACACAGGCGTTGCCCCCTTCGCAACCGACGGAGCTGCGCATTTGGAACGCGACGCCGTTGACCGGACAAGATGGAGAGCCGCACCGGTAACGAAACCGTCGAATTGACAGGATTATGGTCGCTGCTACAATTTCAAAGCGCGCCGCCTTAGCTCAGCGGTAGAGCACAGCTTTCGTAAAGCTGGGGTCCAGGGTTCAAATCCCTGAGGCGGCTTTTTGGGAAAGCGAAGTTTGTGTATGCACATTCGCCCCGGCCCAAGAGACCGGGGCGTTGTGTTTCAGTGCGAATGGGGCTCAAATCCAAACAGGCGTACGACACCCCCCGTGCCTAGATTCACCTTCCTCGGCGGGCCACATTATTCACGGCACTTGAAATTCCGCCCAAATCGCTCCGTGGTCGGAAGCAGCGTTGGTGTGATGCGTCACGGTGTCGAACTCCGTTTCAGCCCCGCCGGTGATGTCGTTCAGCCCGAATATCCCTCTGCGCTCCACATCTGCTTCGACGAACGCGTCTTTCAGTGGTTTGGAAACCAAGACAAAGTCGATTTGCTGCACTCCTTCGTAGTGATACGTCCAGCGGGCGTCTTCATCCGCGGGAAACTGTAATGCCAAGACATCGAAAAGGTTTGGCACATCCAAGAGAGGCCGCAACGACGCGCGATTCGGCTTGTCGTTCAGGTCGCCGGCGACGATCACCAGGTCGGCACTAAGATCGTAGTCGCCCAGAATCTCGGCAACACGTTTGGCTTGCCGTTCACGCTTGGGATCGGTGGCGGCCTCGCCCTGCGACTTGCTGGTGAAGTGATTGCACAAGAGGTGCAGCGCCTGTCCATCGGGCAGGGCCAATTCCACACGCAGGCAATCGCGCGGAAACACGCGCGAATTGGCCGGGCCGTCAAAGATGTGCGTGCGCAGGCCCTTGATCTCGAAGTTGCTCAAGACACCCACGTCGATACCGCGTTGATCGTTGCCATCGACCAGCATGGCGAACTTGAACTTGCGCGAGCCGAGCATTTCGCTGTTGAACTGATGCAAGGTCGGCCGGTCTTCGGCTTCCACGATACACGCCAGATCGGCCTTGAGCGCCTTGATCACCTTGGCGGTGTTTTGCCGGGTCACCTCCGTGAACTTGGAGCGCTTGAATTCCATGCTGCCGTCCCAATCCTGGACGCCGCCGGCGACGATCTTGGTTCTGGGCCGATTGAAGAACGGGCCTCGGTCCACGCGGAATTCGATGTAGTCCTTGAGCGCATTGTAGTTTTGCAGGATCTGGGTTTTGACAGCCGCCGTGTAACTGTCCTTTCGTAACAGCTTGTCCAATTCGTTGACTTGCAGCAGCAAATCCGCGGCCAGTTCGTGATTGGCCAGATTGAGGATCTTGGCCCGGCTGAAGAGGTTCTCAACGTTGTAACTGGCGACGCGAAAAGTGGTCGACATCGAAGCCCCTTTCTTTCCAGAGGCCTCTTTGCTCCGTGTTGATGTCATCGCTCACGGTCTCAATCTACGCAAAATGTATCGCTTGACTAGGTCGCCGAAAACATGACCTCAGGTGTGCCTACCCCAACTTCTCCAGCGAGCTCCTGAGGTATGCAGCGGATTTGACAAATAATCCGTTTTTGCGATTTAGTCCGGTTGGTTGGGCGGAAAACCGATACTTACACGGAGAAACCGTGTCTTTCGAAAGAGGATCGCCATGCGCCTTTGCAACCTTGTCGGCGGCGTTGTTCTGTGCAGTTCGCTGCTGGCGCATCCCCTTTGGGCGCAGGGGCTAGGGGAGAAGCTGTCCGAGCCGCGCCCGTCAGGCAGCGCGACACTATGGGAAAACCAGTGGGCGCCTGTGTCCGTACCGGCATCCGAGGAGCATCGCGACGCCCACCTTTGGGGCAGCATCGAATACCTATTGCGGTGGGTGAAGGCAGCGCCATTCCCGGTTCCGATTCTGAGCACGGGCAATCCGCTCGACGCGGTCCCGGGCGCCATCGACCAACCCGGGACCGTCGTTCTCTTCGGCGGAATTGGGTCGCACTTCAATTCCATTTCCGGCGGCCGAGTGACAGTCGGTTCTTGGCTTGGCGAGTATCAGGTTTTTGGCATCGAGGCGAGCGGCTTTCTGCTCGATCGTGAAACCGAGACCTTTGCGATTGGCGCGAACGGCCGCAGCACAACGCCGATCTACGTGCCTACATTCCGCCCCGACGTGGGCCGGCTCGGCAGTTTCGCCATCGCCGACCCCGTGCTCGGCGTCGACGGCAGCGTTATCCTGAATAACACCATCAAGATGTTCGGCGGCGAAGTCAATGGCCTCTTCGGTCTGGCAGGCAGCGATTGCTGTTGCGTGAGCTTTCTCACCGGTGTTCGCTATTTCGATCTCGCGGAAGAATTCAGCCTGTTGTCGGCGCAGAATGACCCCGTGCTCAACGCAAACGCGGTTCTGAGCGACAGGTTTGGCACGCACAATCAGTTCTATGGCGGCCAGATTGGCCTCAAGGCCAGCCGGCGCTATGGCCGCGTCACGCTCGACTTCGTCGGCAAGCTAGCGCTCGGCGTCAATCACGAGACCGTCGCCGTCGCCGGCTCGACGGCGCTCGCTGGCCCGGGCAATCCCAACCCCGGCGTCTTCCCCGGCGGCGTCTTCGCGGAGCCTACCAACATCGGCGTGGATCGCGAGGACAAATTCGCCTTCATTCCCGAAGCGCAGATTCGCCTCGGCGTGGAGTTGACGCCTTTCGTGCGCATCCTGCTTGGTTACGAATTCCTCTACATGCACCGCGTCGTCCGGCCCGGCGACCAGATCGACTCGGCCATCAACTCCACACAGCAACAAGGCCGCCCCCTGGTGGGCGAAGCCCGGCCGGCACGTCTGTTCAATCAAAGCGAATTCTGGATGCACGGCGCGAATGCCGGCATCGAACTGCGTTATTAGTTTCCAATTCGGCCGTTCCGACTTGTACAACTCGCAACGAGTTGGCCAACTCGCAAAGTGAGTTGGCCAAATCGTGCGTGGAACACAAGTCGTTATTTGCAAGTAAGTTAGAGTAGGCTATGCGCACGATTTGGCCAACTCGACGCGGGTGGGGGGGGGTCTAGGGTCGTTCGCTTATTAACGCGTCGTTCCAATGGCCAATCGCTCACTCTGGAAGAGTACGCGCACTGCCGGCGCTGGTTCTCTTGCCCACGAGATAACGCGGTCAACAGCCAAACGGTTCGGATAGCTTGTAACGTCGCCCCGGCCGCGCTGGATTCCGGGCAGAAACCGGATCGGAAAGTGCCGAGTGGCTGCCGCGTGGTTGTCGAGATTGATGTTGCCGCCTTCCAGACAGT
>JAKEFD010000329.1 GCA_022616245.1 Gemmataceae bacterium | reverse complement strand
TCGATGGACGACGTGGACGAAAAAACCAAAGGCGACCGCCGCTGGAACAAGCACGGCGACTTCACCATCAAGGGCATGATCGACCAGGTCGGGCCCAAGTTCGGCGGCATCGACATCCTGATTCACAGCGTTGCGTTCAGCATGGAGATCAAGAACAAGGCGGTCGACACCACGCGCAAGGGCTACTTACAGGCGCTCAGCATCAGCGCGTATTCGTTGACCGCGTTGACTCGTGCCTGCTTGCCGCTCATGGAGAATCGACCGGACGGAGCTTCGGTCGTCGGCTTGAGTTATATCGGCGGCGATCGCGTGGTGCCGCATTACGGCGGCGGCATGTCCACGGCGAAGGCGGCCTTGCAGATCGACGCCAAGCAGCTGGCGAGCAACCTCGGGCCCAAAGGCGTGCGCGTCAACATCATCTCGGCCGGGCCCTACGCGTCGCGCGCTGCCAGCGCCATCGGCGACATCGATCAGATGATCAGCTATGCCGCCCAGCGCTCGCCCTTGCCGCGCGGCATCACGCCCGAGGAAGTCGCCAACGCCGCGGTTTTTTTGTGCAGCCCACTCGCCTCCGCGATCACCGGCCACGTGCTGTATGTCGATTGCGGGTACAATGTGATGGGGGTCTAAATCCGAAATCCGAAACTCGAAATCCGAAACAAATCCAAAGCACAAAACCAAACGGGTCGCTTTTCGGGCTTTCTTCTTTGAATTTCGGATTTGTCTCGGATTTCGAGATTCGAGTTTCGGGTTTTGGATTGAAGCATGTCGCAGACTACCGAGCCGCGCAATCCGTTTTACATCTTGCTTCTCTTGGCAAGCGTGGTGTTTGTCCTGACCGCGCTGGGGTATGCCGTGGTGCCCGTGCTCGAGCAGAAGTACATCGACGCCGGCGAGACGCCGCCGCCTTCACCCTTTCGCGACTCTTTACGCACCGAAGGCTGGAAATGGCTGCTCTATGAGGTCGGCGCCATGATCGTCTTTGGCCTTTTGAGCATGGGCCTGGACCGCTTCCGGCGCTTGCAAAAGGAACGCGCCGAGGCGACAATTCCTCCCAAGGAATCATCCACCAAATGATCCACGAATAACCACGAAAGAACACGAAAAGAACGAATAGCCTCCCTTATTAACCTTTCGTGTTCTTTCGTGTCTTTCGTGGATAAATCGGACACCCATGAGCAAAGCACCAGAACGCGTCGCCGAGCTGCGCCGGCTCATCGATCACCACAATCGCAAATACTATGTCGACGCGCAGCCGGAAATCTCCGACCGAGAATTCGACCGGCTTCTGGAGGAGCTGAAGGAGCTGGAGGCCAAGCATCCGGAGCTGATAACGCCCGACAGCCCCAGCCAGCGCGTCGGCGGCGCGCCCATCGACGGCTTCGTCACCGTCCGGCATCGCCAGCCGATGCTGTCCATCGACAATACCTACAAGCCCGAGGAACTGCGTGAATTCGATCGCCGCATCAAGAAGCTGTTGGGCGGCGAGCCGGTCAAGTATGTCGTCGAGCTGAAAATCGACGGAGTCGCCATCTCGCTGACCTACGAAGGCGGCGTGTTCACCGTCGGCGCTACTCGCGGCGACGGCGAACAAGGCGACGATGTGACGCACAATCTCAAGACGATCCGCGAGCTGCCCTTAACTCTCAGTAGTACGGCTCTCCAGGGCCGTCCGGACGGGCCGGGAGACCCGTCCTACATACCCAAACTTCTCGAAGCGCGCGGCGAAGTCTACATGAAGCGCGAGGACCTCGCGAAAACCAATCGCGAGCGCATCGCCAAAGGCTTGGAGCCGTTGATCAATCCGCGCAACTCCACGGCCGGTTCGCTCAAGCTGCTCGATCCGCGCGAGTGCGCCAAGCGCCGCCTGCGCCTGTTCACCTATGCCCTGGGCGCGTTCGATGGCATCGACGTCAAAACGCATCTCGACGGGCTCGCACTCTTAAAGAAGTTCGGCTTTCCCGTCAATCCGCACATCGAGCCGTTTGACACAATCGAAGGCGTCATCGCCTACTGCGATAGCTGGGCCACTAAGCGCAACGACCTGCCTTACGACACCGACGGCATGGTGGTAAAGGTGAATGACTTCGAGCAGCGCCGCCGGCTCGGCACGACCTCCAAGTCGCCGCGCTGGGTGGTGGCGTACAAGTTCGCGGCGGAGCAAGGGCTGACGAAACTCGAGAGCATTGACGTGCAAGTGGGCAAGCTTGGCACGCTCACGCCCGTGGCCAATCTAACGCCGGTCAAGCTCGCGGGCACAACCGTTAGCCGGGCCAGCTTGCACAATGCCGAATTCATTTCCTCGAAAGACATCCGCGTCGGGGACATGGTGGTTGTCGAGAAAGCGGGCGAGATCATCCCGTATGTCGTTCGCGCCGAGCACGGCGCCCGCACCGGCGCGGAAAAAAAGTTCGAATTCCCCAAAAAATGTCCTCATTGCGGCAGCCCCGTCGAGTTGGACAAGAATGGCACCTTCTATCGTTGCACCGGCGGCCGCAACTGCACCGCGCAAATCAAGGAGATCCTGCGCGCGTTTGCGCGTCGGAGCGCCATGGACATCGAGGGCCTAGGCGTCAAGATCATCGACCAGCTGGTAGACACGGGGCTGGTCAATTCGATCCCTGATGTTTATCGGCTCACGCTCGAGAAACTCCTTGAACTGGAGCGGATGGGTGAGAAGTCGGCGCAGAATCTTTTGGATGGCATCCAGGCCAGCAAAGAGCGCGGCCTGGCCCGGTTGCTCGCGGGCATGGCCATCCAGCACGTCGGCGACAGTGTGGCCGATCTATTGGCGAGAGAGTTCGGCAGCATGGACGAATTGATGAACGCCAAGGCGGAGCGTTTGTCGCAAATCAACGGCGTCGGACCGGTTCTGGCAGAAAGCATTCACGCCTATTTCCAAAGTCCCGCAAGCCGCAAGGTCATCGAGGAGTTGCGCGAACTCGGCGTCAAGATGACGGAGGAGAAACCGGCCAAGCCCAAGGGCGGCGCCGATCTCACAGGTAAGACCGTGGTCGTCACTGGCTCACTCAAAAAGTACGAACGCGAGGAGATTGAAGCCGTGATCCGTCAGCTAGGCGGCAAAGCGGCGGGCAGCGTATCGAAGAACACGGCATTCGTCGTCGCCGGCGAAAAGGCGGGCAGCAAGCTGGATAAGGCCAAAGAGCTTGGGGTCCAAGTAATGACAGAAGAAGAGTTTGATCAATTCATTGCGAAAACGTGACGCACTGGATTCAATATCGGATCAAGACTCCTATCCCGACTCCGTTGCCGACATCGATTGGCGTAAAGAGCACGCGCCGGTTGTCCATGTCCGTCTGTTGCACGCTCTGCACCGCCGCGTAGGCGATGACCCAGCCCAGGATCGCTTGCGAGAGATAGTGAGCGTCGTCGTTGACGCGCGACCAGGTTGTGAGGAAGGAACCGGCGTAAAGCAGGGCCTTGAGCGGCCGATTTTCGGTCATGCCGGCGGCGACCAGGATCGGAATCGCGCCGACGAAGCCGTGGCCCGCAACCGAGTTTTCGTCTTGAAACGGCCGCCAGCGCGAGCTGTGTTCGTCCGGCCGGCTCGCGCCCAGGCCGTACTGGAGAATTCCCACCGCAGGCGCGCCCACCAAAAGCGCCCGGCACGACCGGTCGCCCCAGATATGAAGCCAGTGGCCTGTGGCAGACTCGTCATAACAACGTCCTCCGAGTGACGCAGCCACCAGCACCGGCACCACGATGTAGTGCCGGCCCAGATGCCAGCTGACATGGCTTATTTCATCCGACACATCCGAACGCACGCTTCGTTGATACCAATCCTGAAAGCGCTGATCGACGCGCGTGTTCGCCAAGGGCGCTACAGCGGCCACCGCCAAGCCAAGCGTGCACAGGTTTCTGCCCGTGTAGTTGTTGCGGAAGTCCTGCAGCACCCAACCGCATTCCTCGTCGAAGAAGTCACACGTCGATTTCCAAAGAGTAGGTGGCGCACTTCGTAGGCCGTCGCAAATGGAGTGATTGGGAAGCTCGTCCAGGTTGTCATTCGACGAAAGCTGTCTAGCAACAACTGCGGATTCCTCAGACGGCACACGGAGTGTGCCTACTGCGATGGGGGCGAGGCATGAAAAGGTATTGGGGATGTCCGGGTCGCAGGGCAAGACCCATTGCGCCCGCGCCCGGGAGGTGGACACGAGACATACAAGCGCGGCAATATGTACGCACAGGCCCGGCCGGAGCATGCCGCGCGACTCCTTCCGTGGAGATTGTGCAGACCCCACGCTCCGCGTGGGGCCACCTTCGTTCCGCACGCGGAGCGTGGGGTCTACTCATAGAATCGACGGATTGTGCGGGCTGTTCTGAGAAGAGGGGAAGATTAAGTGCGCCGCGTAAGTCGCAGCAGCGGCGCAATTGCGTCCCTTGGTGCAATCGACAAGCTTTACCAGCGCAGCGTTTTTTGCCAGGATTCCTTAAGTTCCGCAAGCGGCGTCCAGATCAGCCATTCGCCGTTCGCTCCGGCAATGCGCAGGCGCGCTTCCTTCACGGTTTGGCCTAATCGGCGACAGGGCAAACCATCGAAAAGGTTGCTTAGCTCCTCGATATGATCCGGTCGTACTTCCAGTACAAAGCGTGTGGGTGATTCGCTAAAGAGCAAGACCACATCCGACGGTCCGACGCCGAGGCTGGTGACGTCGACGCCGATGTTTCCCGCAAATGCCATTTCCGCAAGCGCTGTCGCCAACCCGCCTTCGCTGAGGTCATGACAACTGCGCACCAGGCCGCGCTCGATGGCCTCATGCAGTTTGGCGAACAGTCGCGGCGCAAGCGCGGTGTTCACGTTGGGCACGTCGCCGCCCGCTTGCCCGGTGACGAGCTCATAGTGCGAGCCGCCCAGCTCATTCTTCGTTTCGCCGACGAGGAAAAATGCGTTGCCGGCTTCCTTTAGATCCATGGTCACACAGCGGCGCACATCGGGAACGATGCCCAAGGCGCTGATGAGCAACGTCGGCGGGATGGCGATCGTCCGGCCCGGCGTCCGGAATTCATTGTTGAGACTGTCCTTGCCGCTGATGAACGGCATCATGTAGGCGAGGGCCACGTCGCGGCATGCTTCGGCGGCGCGGACCAGCGAACCAAGCACCTCGGGCCGTTCCGTGTTGCCCCAGCAGAAGTTGTCCAGCAGCGCGATGCGCTTGGGATCGGCGCCGACCGCGACCACGTTGCGTACGGCTTCGTCGATGGCCAGCGCGGCCATGTGATACGGATCGAGATCGCCGTAGTGCGGATTGATGCCGCAGCCGACGGCGATGCCGCGCCAGGAGCCGAGCACGGGCAGGACGACCGCTGCGTCGGAGGGCCCATCGTTGGCCGCCCCGACCAAGGGCTTCACCACGCTGCCGCCTTGCACTTCGTGATCATATTGGCGAATGATCCATTCCTTGCTGCACACATTGGGGCTGGAAAGAATCGCGTGCAGCACCGCAGAGAATTGGTCGGCGCGGACGACGTTGTCAGAGCCGAGCCCGTGAGGAAGCGGATTTGCTTCGGCCCGCCAAGTCGCTTTGCGCACCACTTGCGGCCGGCCCTCGTGCAAAAACTCCATGTCAATTTCGGCAACTTGTTTGTCCTTGTAGAAAAGCCGCAACTTGCCCGTCGGCTCAAACGTGCCGAGCGCCGTAGCTTCAACATCTTCACTTTGACAGAGCAAGCGCAGCATATCCCATTTGCGTGGCGGCACGGCCAGGATCATGCGCTCCTGGGCTTCGGAGATCCAGATTTCGGTGTAGGACAAGCCCTGATACTTGAGCGGGGCGCGCTCGAGATGCACCTCGGCGCCAACCTTTTCGCCCATTTCGCCGATGGCCGAGCTGAAGCCGCCGGCCCCGCAATCGGTGATAGCGCTGTACAGCCCGCGGTCGCGCGCTTGCACGATCACATCGAGCAGCTTCTTCTCGGTGATGGCGTTGCCGATCTGCACCGCGCCGCCGGAGACCGATTCCGACTCGTGGCTCAATTCAATGGAGGAAAACGTAGCGCCGTGGATGCCGTCGCGTCCGGTGCGCCCGCCGACGGCGACGATGAGATCACCGGGTTGGGCTGCTTTCTGGGCGCGCTGGACCGGGATGAGGCCGACGGTTCCGCAATAGACAAGCGGGTTGCCGATGTAGCGCGGATCGAAGCAGACGGCACCGTTGATGGTGGGTATGCCCATGCGGTTGCCGTAGTCGCGCACGCCGCTGACGACGCCGGTCATGACTTTGCGTGGATGAAGGACGCCCGGCGGCAAGGCGTCGCTGGGCGTATCGGGCGGGGCGAAGCAAAAAACATCGGTGTTGCAGATCGGCTTGGCGCCGAGACCGGTGCCCAAGGGATCGCGGATGACGCCGCCCAGACCGGTGTTGGCGCCGCCGTAAGGTTCGATGGCGGACGGGTGGTTGTGCGTTTCGACTTTGAAGCAGACGTGATAGTTGTCGTCGAAGCGGACCACGCCGGCGTTATCTTCAAAGACGCTCACGCACCAGTCGTTGGGTCCAAGCCTGCTGCGGATTTCCTGGGTAGCGCCAAAAATCGTTTCCTTGAGCAGATTGCGAATGAGACGCCCGTTGAACTCGATGTGCCCTTTCAGCGTCTTGTGAGAACAATGCTCGGACCAGGTCTGGGCCAATGTTTCCAATTCCACGTCTGTCGGATCGCGATCCATCTTGCGGTAGTGCTCCTGGATAGCTCG
Source organism: Gemmataceae bacterium (assembly GCA_022616245.1). Lineage (GTDB taxonomy): Bacteria > Planctomycetota > Planctomycetia > Gemmatales > Gemmataceae > JAKEFD01. Next base: position 10,879 of record JAKEFD010000329.1, on the reverse strand, counting down.
CATCTCTGCGCGATTGAGCGAAAGTTGGCCCGAGCGGCTCAACGTCAGAAGCGCATCGTCGTCCAGGTTTCGGATCGGGACTGTTACAAGTTGAAAAGTGTATTCCGAGCCAAGTGTCAAGTGATCGAGTAGTAACGGGCCTTCGATCGCCTGTTCGATAGCTTCGTTGGCGAGGATTTTGCGAAAGAGGAGATCGCGAACCGGCGCGGGCATCGGCTGGGCGGCATAGTAGCGGCGAAAAGTGCGCACCGAGAACAGGTCGATGCCCAAATCGCGCGCGGCCAGCTCCACACTCTCGGCAACAGGATCCATCACGCCAGGTTTCAGCAGGACCGTCGCGAACGCGAGTGCGGTCACGCCCGAGGGATGCTCGAAGGATTGCAAGGCATTCAGCTCGCCGACCCTGCCCCATTCCGCCAAGGGATCCAGCAACAATGCGTCGAGCAATCGCTGCGCGGATTCCAAAGGGAAGATTCCCTCGACCAGGAAGCCACGCGCCGTGAGGGCAAATTCGGCCAGGTCGCGGTCGCGGCGCTGGGGGCCGGCCAGCAGCCCGTACTCGGTCAAGACGCGTTCCCTTTCGGGATCGCGAAGCCTGGGCAGTATTTCAATTTCCCAGATCATCACGCACCTTTTTGGCTTGGGTCAAGAAGGCCCAGAGGGAATTCCAGTCGCGGCTTTCCAATGCGGCGCGGAGTTGTGCCAGGCGCTCTTGGAACGGGACGAACGCCTCCAAGAGCGCGTCGCGGTTGTGTTGGCAGATGGCTGTCCACAGGCCAGGGTCGCCTGCGGCAATGCGCGTCGTGTCGCGGAAGCCGGTGGCGGCAAGGTCGAATAACTCCGCGGGCAGACCGGCCGCCAACGCCGCAGCCACAAGATGCGGCACATGGCTCGTCACCGCCAGGCCACGATCGTGCTCTTCCGGAGACAGGATTTGCACCTTCGAACCCAGCGCCTGCCAAAAGCCGCTGACTTTTTTCAATGATTCCGTGTCGGTGGCCGGCGTTTGTGTCACGACGGTCCAGCGGTTTTGAAACAGGTTGGCGTCGGCGAATTGGGGGCCGCGCTTTTCGGACCCAGCGAGCGGATGGCTGCCCACAAAGCTGACGCCAGTTGGGAGTTTCCCTTCGAGCGCGGCGACGATTTTCGCCTTGGTGCTGCCGGCATCGGTCAGCAGCGTTCCGGGTCGGCAGTGCGGCGCGAAGGACACAGCTTGTTGTGCGATCTGGTCGACCGGAGTGCAGAACACGACGAAGTCCGCGTCGCGGAGTGCCGGTGCAGCTTCCAAGTATCCCAAGTCGATCGCGCCGAGCTTGCGGGCGCGTTCCAGACTTTCGAGATTGCGGCCAATGCCGATAACTTTATTGGCCAAGCCGCGCTGTTTTGCGGCCAGGCCGATGGAGCCGCCGATGAGTCCGACGCCGACGATGGTGAGGGTGCCGATTTGCATCCCAATGCGCGACGTTGAATCCAGTTGCACTGATGCAGTGATTATAGAAGATCGGCGCGATTGGGTTAGCCGTCGAGACTCGCTTCGATGCGGTCAATGTACTGCTCCAAGTCGTGGTCGTGGAGCATCTCCTCCATCAACTCTTGTGACTCGGTGGAATCGCGATTCGCCAGGAACTGAACGAAGGCCAGCGCCATTTTGTTCCAGCGGCTATCGCTATGCGAAAGCTTGCCCTTCTTGTCAAAGTAGTACAGTTGGCCGTGGTGCTTGTAGGAATTGAAGAACCAGCGCATGGGCACCTGCGTGACGATGTCTTGATTGTTGACAAAGCGATAGTGCGGCGGCTCGTCCGGAAAAGCGTCCGCGAAATCCGGATCGCCGACGCGTGGTTGCCCAAACGTGTATACGCCGGCAATGGGAAAAGTGTCCGCCAGTCGTCGCGCCGCCAGCGTAGCCAAGGCGCCGCCCAGGCTGTGGCCGGCGATCCAAAGAGGCAGATTGTCTTGTTGAAATTGGCTTAAGCGTTGGTTCATCTCGTTCCAAATGGTGTCCATGGTGAAATAGAAGCCGCGGTGCACTTGGCCGCCATGGGCTTCCACTTGCGCGAAGTCCAGGTTCCTGATCCAGTCGAGAACGTCGTCGCTGCCGCGAAAGACGAGCAACACGCAGGCACTCGTCTTGGCCGCAAAGCCGCGCGTGCTGCCGTCCGGGCTGGCAAAGAAGAGCAAGGTGTCGATGCCAAATTCTTCGTAGCGCGGATAGTCCTCGGGCGCGTCCGCATAAACCGCTTTCGACAAGTGCGCCAGATAAAAGGCGTTCTGCAGGATTTTTTGGTCTTTCGCTGGGAGGGACAGGTCAACCATCATTGCATCCTTCGCGGCGGCAAAGCGGAGAGGGCTTTTGCATTAGGCGAGATGGCCGCGTAAAATGCAAAACAATTCTCGACGGCGCGGGGTTGATACATGGCGATGGCGCTCCAATGCGGCAAATGCGGAATGAGAATCGCAGTGCCGGACAACGCGGCAGGCAAGGCGGTTCAATGTCCCGGGTGCAAGTTCGTGTTCACGGCGCCCCACACGCCCCAAAAATCCAAAGCGCCGCCTGCCGCTCCAAAGCCGGCGGCGACCCCGCTGGCGCCCTTTCCCACCCAAAAGCCCGCGGCGGCGACTCCAAAAAAGAGCGCGCGGCCGCTGCCGGCGCCGGCGCTGGTGCAAAGGCCGGCGTCGCCGCGCCGAAGCGGCCCCAGCAATCCCGTCCAATGGCTGCTGTTCATGCTCTTGTATCTGGGTCTTGTCGGCGGCGGCGGCGTGCTCGCCTGGCATGTTCTCTCAAGGACCAAGGATCCACAAGCGCCGATAGTCGTGCAGGTCTCGGACAAGAAGGGTGAGGACTCGAAGCCCGCCGACAAGACAAACGACTTCAAAAAGAAGGAGTCCAGCGCAAACGACAAGAAGGGCGGCGCGCCCCAACCGGAAGTGCAAAAGAAACCGTCCAACGACGAGAAGTTGCCCGCCAAAGAAACGGTCAAAAAAAACGACACTACGAAGCAAGGGAAAATCGACAAGGAAGTAAAAATCGACGAGTCCAAGAAGGAACCACCCAAAGAGGAAGCACCCAAGGACGAGCTCAAGAAACTGCCCAGCGGCTGGGTTGAAGTCGTCTCAGGGGCCGGCCGCTTTCGGATTCACCTGCCGGATACGCCGCTGTTGCAGGAATTCGAGGAAAAGCACGGCGAGATTGCCGGACCAGAATACGTTGTAAAGCATCCGAAAGACGACATCGTTTTTCGGGCCGCGGCGTTTCAAACAACGGAGATTCATTTGGATCCGACGTCGTACGCGCGTTCCTTTTTCTTGCACTATGTCGGGCACCAACGGTTCACGACGAAGGCGGAGCAGGCGATTGAATTCCGCAAGCGCAAAGGGCGCGAGTTTGAGTATGTGGAGGCGGAGCAGGAAGGCAAGCGCATCGTTTCCGGCCGGTACTTTAGGTTGCACGATGTCCCCAAAGGAGCACGCTACTTCTGCCTCATCGCCACCGGGGCAGACGCCCGGCTGGAACATCCCGACATCAAGTCGTTCCTCGAATCGTTCGACGTCCTCGATGGCCCGGTCCACATCAGCCGCAAGAAGACTCTGCGCGTCCACCCGGACAACGAGAAACCGCATCACATCCTACCAGGAACGTCTGCTGCACGGGCCGTGGGGTTCTCGCAGGACGGCAAGCTCTTGATGGCGGGTTGGTGGGACGGCGTCATCAAAGTCATGGACACGGACAACTTCGCGGACAAGTTCTCGTTTCCGCCTGAAAAGGAAAAGCGTCTCGCCGGCGCGACCTTGTCCGCCGACCGCAAGACCGTCGCCAAGGTCTATGGGCGCGAAACAATCGATCTACTCGATCTGGAAAGCGGCAAGGTCGAAACGCTTACCGACGAGGCCATGGTTTTCAAATTCGTTGGTTTTCGGCGCGTGCGTTTCTCGCCCGACGGCAAGTGGCTGGTGTCGTCCGCTCAACCCGGGGCGCGCATCTGGGACCTCGGCGCCAAGAAGCCAGGCGAGCTTTTTCTGTTCGACATTCAAGCGATCGCGATTTCGCCGGACAGCAAGCATCTGGCGCTGGGCCGCGACCTGGCCAATCGGCTCGTCCTCGTGGACTTGCCAACGGGCAAAGCCAGCGCCGATCTCTATGGCGTCGAAGGAGACACGTTTGCTGTCTCCGGACCCGGTCCCGGATCGCTCGCCGTTTCGCCGGACGGCAAGCAGCTGATCGCCGGCTGGAGCTGGCTGCGCCTGCGCACCTGGAATCTTGAGGACAAGAAACAGCTCTCGCCCATTAGACTGCAAGGTCCGAGCAGCCTTCTTGGCCCGATGGCCTATTCCGGTGAAGTGCTCGCCGTTTGTACGGGCGGCGGCTACGTGCAGCTTTGGCATCTCGAAAAGCAAAAGTGGTTGGCGACGCTGCGCGCCGGCAAAGAATTCGGCACGCTCTGGGATCTCGCTCTTTGTCCCGACGCGAAAAAGCTGGCCGTCACTCGCGGCAATGATATCTATGTGTGGGAATTGGATCGGTTGGTGTTGGAAAAATGACTTTCAACGAATCCATGTCAACGGGCATGTCGAATTAGCGCCAATACCAGCACCGGCGCGGCCATGACAAGAGCAAGGATCATGGGTATGCGCATCGAAGCGCGGGCGGTGTGGCTGCGGGCGTAGAGCACCAACCAGGATTGAATGGTCAAGGCGCTTACGGCTGCGAGTGCGAGCAAGCCGCCGATAGCCAGCCCCGGAATGCCGCGGGCAACTTCCAGATCGAAAAGCACGCCGAACAATAGCGGCAACAGGGGACCATAACACGCGCCGACAAACCAAACGCCGTAATAGCCGCTGCTCGCGCCGTACGCACCTACCAGGTTGCCGAGAATCATGAAGGAGGTTACCAGCAGTGTCAGGATCATCCACGCTTCATAACCCGGGCCGACGATCCAGCCGAACACGATCCGCATCGCGAAAAATCCCAGCCAGAACAGGAGCAGCAAACGGCCCATCCCGCTGGAACCATGGCCTGTTTCTGCCAGATAGGGTCGCGGCCAAACTTCGAGTGAATGCTCCAACGGAAAATACAAGAACGTCACCAACGCCAGAATCCAGAGCCGGGGATCGGCAAACGACTCTTGCAACGGCGCAGCGGGCGCGGTGTCTGGAAATTCAGACTTCGGAGTGAGGATGAGAAACAATGCGGGCAAAAGACAAGACAGGCCCGCGCAGAGCAACACATTGCGAAAGTCAAAGCGGTTGCCGAGCCAGGATATTAACAAAGGAGCGATGAGGGCGGCAACGCCGAGCACGGTGAAGCCCAGTGCGAAAGCGAAACCGGACGAAGTGCCGGTTCCCAGAGCGAGCGCGTGCGGCATGAGCGCGACGGCAGCCGTCAGCGTGCACGCGCAGGCAAACGCGAGTCCCAGCAAGCCCCAGAGCAGGGACGCGTAGCTACGGCACATGCCGAGCCAGGAAACGCCCAACGCCTGACCCAGACAGCCGACGAATAGCACCTCGTTCAGGCCCCATTGATCGACCAGCCATCCCGCCGCCGGTAAGAAAGGAATGGAGTAAAGCGCGAACCAAAACGGCAGTCGCGCCGCGCTTTCTTCGGAAAGGCCGAGCTTTGCTTTCAGGAAAAAATGGACGGGACGAAAAAAGCCAGGGAGAAAGCCGGCGACGACGCAGCTTGCGAGGCACGTTGCAACCAGCATGGGAGAGGGCATGGAGGATCTCGCCAAACCATGGGGCAGAATCCAACCGGCTCCCAAGCCACAGCTGGTTCCCTCTCCTTATTCGCCTTTGGCGACGGAGAGATTTTGCGTTATCGCCGTCTCATTTCCTATGCACAGCAATAGGACAGGTTTTCAACCTGTCCTTTGATCGCTGCGGACAGGTTGTAAACCTGTCCCGTGCAACGATCATTCTATCGAGGATTTTTGCGGCAGCACCCTTGGTGCTGCCTGGCGGATTGGTATAACGAAAGGAGAAGCCCAAACGCCGCCAGTCCTCCCGAGAGAGGGTTAGAACCTTTCTGCGGGAACTTTGTCTATTTAGAAAGCACCTCGTGGCCCGGATATTTCCCAGAACCAACATGAGGATTGGCGCAAGGCCGGAGTATCACCACGAATGAGCGCAACCAGTGCGGGAAAAACGGCTTGCAACGGTTATGCCGTTTTTCTATACTTTCTATTTCGCACTCGGGCAGCAACGCTGTGACGTGCCAGCGGCGATGGCACGTTCCATACGCGCCACAATGCGCGAGCGGGCTAGCGTAGCTCAACGGTAGAGCTCCGGTTTTGTAAACCGGAGGTTGTGGGTTCAACTCCCACCGCTAGCTCCATTACGGGAAATGCAACTGGGTAAGCAAGCGCGCGCGTTTGCTCGACGGGCAGGTGGCCGAGCGGCCAATGGCATCAGACTGTAAATCTGACGGACTACGTCCTACGGGGGTTCAAATCCCTCCCTGCCCAATAGGAGAGGGATCGGGGGTCAAGTGTCAGGGGTCAGGCCAGCGCGAATTTTCTGACTGCTGATTCCTGACTGCTGACCCCTGGAAGCGCGGGTGTAGCTCAACTGGCAGAGCTCCAGCCTTCCAAGCTGGTTGTTGTGGGTTCGAATCCCATCGCCCGCTTAACAGACTGAATGGGTGATTTTCGATTTTGGATTGAGCATTGCGGCCGCTGATTTTGGAGTCGATGAAACGCGGACAAGGCAATCAAGATCCGCATCGAAAATCGAGAACCGCGGCCGCTGCTGTAGCTCAGCCGGTAGAGCGCGTCCTTGGTAAGGACGAGGTCCTGGGTTCAAATCCCAGCAGCAGCTTTGTTGTTGAGAGCTTCCTGTTTATTCACACCGGTTCAGCCTGTGGTAGGTGGGACATCCCTGTCCGACGTGACGGGCGCGAATGGCCGACCTACAATGAGGCTGGCGTATTTGCATTTGCGGAGGAACGATGGCTAAGGACGTCTTTACGCGGAACAAGCCGCACGTCAACGTGGGCACCATCGGGCACATCGACCACGGCAAAACGACATTGACCGCGGCGATCCTGGCCCGTCAGGCCTTCCGAAACAAGCTCGATAAGTTCAAAGGCTATGCCGAAATCGCCAAGGGCGGCATCGTCCGTGACGAGAATAAGACCGTCACCATTGCGGTTTCGCACGTCGAGTACGAGACTCCGACGCGCCACTACGCCCACATCGATTGCCCCGGACACGCCGACTACATCAAGAACATGATCACCGGCGCGGCCCAGATGGACGGCGCTATCCTGGTCGTGGCCGCCAACGACGGACCTATGCCGCAGACCCGCGAACACCTTTTGCTCGCGCGTCAGGTCAACGTGCCCTACATCGTCGTCTTCCTGAACAAGATCGACACCGTGGACGATCCCGAGTTGCTCGACCTGGTCGAGCTGGAAATGCGCGAACTGCTCAAGAAGTACAACTTCCCGGGCGACGACATCCCGATCATCCGGGGCAGCTCCAAGCCCGCGCTCGACAGCAACGGCAAAGACGACAAGGCTTGCAAGTGCATCGACGACCTGATGAACGCGCTCGACACGTACATCCCCACGCCGCAGCGTGAAGAAGACAAACCCTTCCTCATGTCGATCGAGGATGTGTTTTCCATTAAGGGCCGCGGCACTGTGGGTACAGGCCGCATCGAACGCGGTAAAGTCAAGATCGGCGACGAAGTCGAAATCGTCGGCCTCATGAAGCAGAGCCGCAAGACGGTCATCACAGGCGTCGAAATGTTCAACAAGACGCTGGAATTTGGACTGGCCGGCGACAACGTCGGCGTGCTCTTGCGCGGCATTGAGCGCACCGATCTGGAGCGCGGTCAAGTATTGGCGAAGCCGGGCTCGATCACTCCGCACACCAAGTTTGAGGCCAATGTCTACGTGCTCACCAAGGATGAAGGCGGACGGCACACTCCGTTCTTTTCCGGCTATCGCCCGCAGTTCTATTTCCGCACCACGGACGTGACCGGCTCCGTTACCGAGCTGATCGCGTCGGACGGCGGCAAGGCGGAAATGTGCATGCCCGGCGACAACATCAAAATGAAGGTCGAGTTGATTCCCGAATCACCGATCGCCATGGACGACGGTCTCCGCTTTGCCATCCGCGAGGGAGGCAAAACGGTCGGCTCCGGCGTCGTGATCAAGGTCCTCGAGTAAATCACCAGCGCGTGGGACGGGCCACCAGGCCCGTCTTCGCGACAATTTGGGTCTTCCCATGCGTGAATACGTCTGGCTCGAATGCACTGCGTGCGGCGCGCGCAACTACCGCACGGATAAGGAAACGCGCGGCGCCGAGCGCCTGGAAAAGAAGAAATTCTGCCGAAAAGAGCGCAAACATACGCTCCATAAGGAATCCAGGAAAAAGTAACAAGTGATCAGTGAACAGTGATCAGAACACTGATCACCGAATCACCGATTACTGATCACTGCTTCGAAGGGGTGTAGCTCAATTGGCAGAGCAGCGGTCTCCAAAACCGCAGGTTGAGCGTTCGAGTCGCTCCGCCCCTGATTTGGGCGCAAGCGGTTGACTTCCCGTTGAGCAAAGCCCGTTTGCTCATTCAAAAAAAAGGGCGAGCGAGGACGCTTACCCTGTGGAAGCCGAAGAGGTAAAGGAATGGCCATGTCCGTGGTGGAAAAAGAGGCGGCGGTTCCAACGGAACAAACGCAGCACCAATCGCTGGCTTTGGCCAGCACGTTGGGCGCAGCGTACGTTCTGTTCAGCATCTGGTTCGTCCTGGCCGGGCTACCGCTACTGTGGGACATCATCGTCCCAATTAACAATGAATTCTTGAGCGGGGCGCTTTTGTTGATCGCCACAATCTTGGCGGCGACAGGCTTGTGGTACGTCGGATATCGATTGGAGTTAACGCACACACAACCCGGATTGCGGGCCGGCGTTTTCTTCGCGGCTTTGCTTATCTATCTGGTTGCCTGGCTATCCAAAGTCGTCGGCAACTTCTTGGAGGGGCGCGAGCTGGAGACGGCGGGAATCGTCCTCGCCTTGCTCGTCATGGGCGGCTTGGCTTATTTGGCCTATCGCATCCTCACCGGGGCCAACTTTGCCGATTGGCTTGTGCGCGTGGAGAACAAAGGATGGTTTCATGCGCTGTTTTACAAACCGACGCAGGGCGTGCGCGTCCGCCGCGGCACGGATATCGCCATCATGATTGTCGGAGCGGCAGGATTGATCACGATGGCGTCTCAGCGCAGCTTCGGCTCGGACCGGTTGGCGCCAAACAACTGGGAATGGACCATCCCCTTCACGTACAATCCGGACACGGAACAGATGCTCACGCTCCCGCTCATGTTCAAAGTGCACCTGGTGCTGCCGATCTTGCTGGCTGCGGTCATCATTTGGTTTGCCTGGCGCGTGGTCAATCTTCCCGGCTTTGCTGATTTCTTGATCGCTACGGAAGCCGAGATCAATAAAGTCTCGTGGACTTCGCGAAAACGGCTTGTCCAGGACACAATTGTGGTTCTCGTAACCGTGTTTTTGTTGACTGCGTTTCTCTTCTTCATTGACATCCTTTGGATCAAGGTGCTGAGCTGGAAGCCGATCGGCGTATTGCAAGTGGACATCAAGGCCGAGCAGCAAAAACAGCAGGAAAAAACCCAGTGGTAAGCTCCGGACATACCGCCATGGTGGACGAACCGATCAACTCGGACAACACGCCTCCCGATCCTCCCGCGGACGACGGCGTTGCCGCGCCCTCTCCCAACGGCGCCGCCGATCAGCCCGTGCCCGCCGCATTGGACAACAAGAAATGGTATGTCGTCAAAGTGCAAAGCGGCCGCGAAGAATCGATCAAAGACGCCATTGAGCGGCGCGTCAAGATCGAAGGCTTGCAAGACTTTTTTGGCCAGATCATCATCCCGGTCGAAAAAGTCACCGAGATGCGCAACAACAAACGGGTCGTCAAGGAACGCAAGCTGTATCCGGGCTACTTGATGGTGAATGTGGAATTCAACGACCGCATTCTCTATCTGTTTCGTGAGACCTCGGGGGTGGGCGACTTCGTGGGCGGCGGGCTCAACAAGCCCCCTAAACCCATGGAAGAACACGAAGTCGAGCGGCTGCAGCAAAGCCAGGGCATCAAGGAAGGCGTTGTCCCCTCCAAGTCGCGCTTCGACCAAGGCGACCGGGTCAAGGTGAAGGACGGCACCTTTGCCGGCATGGAAGGCGAAGTCAAGGAAGTGCTGGAAGCTAAAGGCGCGTTGCGCGTCGAACTGACGATCTTCGGACGGCCCGTCCCCGTGGAACTGGAATACTGGCAAGTCGATTACGCGTAGGTGAGATGCAATGGCGAAACAAGTTACCGCACAGATCAAACTGCAATGTCCCGGCGGGCAGGCGACTCCGGCCCCGCCTGTGGGTCCCGCGCTCGGCCAGCATGGCGTCAATATCGGCCAGTTCGTTTCGCAGTTCAATGAGCGCACCAAAGAAGCGCGCGGCATGATGGTGCCGGTGGTCATCACCGTCTTCAGCGACCGCAGCTTCACATTCGAAACGAAAAGCCCTCCGGCCGCGATCTTGCTCAAGCAGGCCGCCGGCATTCCCATAGAGAAGAAAAAGGGAGGCGAGATCATCGCCGCCGAAGAAAAGACCAAAGGTACCGGAAAATACAAAGGCTTCAAAGTGACAGCTGCACAAGTGAAGGAAATCGCCAAAAAGAAGATCAACGATCTGAACGCCCGCGACGAAGAACACGCGGCACGGATCGTTGCCGGCACGGCGCGCAGTATGGGCATTACGGTGGAGGGGTAATACAATTACTTTTTGCCGGCGAATAGCGCCAAACCCCCCGGAACAACGCTTCCGGGGCGGGACGGAGAGCTATTGGCCGAGCTTTGTTCGTTTTGAGCGACACC
>JAKEFD010000039.1 GCA_022616245.1 Gemmataceae bacterium | reverse complement strand
TAATGGGCCACCGCCAGGTTGTACTGCATCTTTTCAAAGTAGATGTTGGCGATGTTGTAATGCGCGTCGGCCATGCGCGGATTGATCCGCGTCGCTTCGCGATAGGCCTGAATCGCCATGTCGAGCTGTTGCTTTTTGCGATAGACCAAGCCGAGGTTGTAGTAGCCCTCGGCGCGGTTCATGTCGAGTTGGATGCCGCGCCGCAAAGCCGGGATGGCGTCGTCGAAGCGCTCCATGCGATTGTAGACGGCGCCGAGATTGATGTAAGCGCCGGCGCGTAAGGGATCGAGCCGCGTGACTTCCTTGAAATGCTGCGAGGCTTGATCCAGATCGCCGACCAAGTAGCACACGGTGGCCATGCCGTAATGCACGTCGGGATGATCGGGGCGCACCGCCAGCGCTTGGCGATAGAGCCGCATTGCCTCCTCATTGTCGCCTTGGGAGATGGAGGTCTGTGCGCGTTGGCATAGGCTTTCGACGGTTTCCTTGGCCATGGGAGGCCCCCCATGGTTCGCCGGCGCGGTTGCCGAAAACGGTGATCTCCAAGATTATACAGCCGCCGCCTTTGCCCCCTCAATGGGAAGTTTTCATTTTGAAGGGTTGGGCGAACATTCTTGTTTGGCCATAACACATGGTCCGAGCTTGAGCGCCAAGCGAGGGGCGATGACGCTGTCCCTCGCTTGGCGCTCGGGCTCGGACGTGTTCGCCCCACGTCCTACTTGCCGAGTTGCCGCCATTGGGACAACGTTTCGGGCGAGGCGCGGTAAATGCGGGTCTCGCCGCGCATACGCACGCTGGCCTTCGCCTCCTCGAGCCGTGTCTTGAGCTGCAGCGCGTCATTCCACGACACATTGCGCCAGACCGCTCCAGGTTCGAACTTCATGCCGGTAAGTGTCTGCACAATCTCCGCTACCTTCTCCGGCTCCGGTCCCACGTTTTCCACCTCCACCGACGCCTGCGGCACATATCCCGGGTGCCAGGGCAGCGGTGTTACTTTGTAACCGAAGCCTTTGTCGATGGTTCGTTTGGTCAAAGGCAAGAGGTATTGGCCCGCTCCGGACCAGCCCTGGTCTGGACCCGCATAAGACAAGTCTTCAACGAGTAGCTTGACGCCGGCAAGATTCTTGTCCGCCGCGTCGCTGGACCAGGCCACTTCGACGATGGTTACTTCCGGGTCGGGAAGCCCGTTCCTGGCGCGCACGTCGGCAATCACGTGCAGCGGCGATTCGAGAAACTGTGGCCTGGAGAGGATAACGGGATCGCGCGTCCTGAGCACGAGGAAAAGGAGAATGCCGATCCAACCCAAAAACAGACAAGCCGACACCGCCAGCCGCGCTTTCGGAAAAACCATGGCTACCCTGCCTCGTCGATTTCGATGCGATAGCTCCCCGCGAGATCGTCGTCGAAATCGAAACCATCCTGGAAGTCGACCAGCGAATCCTCGTCGGTCTTGCTGAGAAGCTCAGCGCCGACCAGATTGAAAACGATCCGGCCGAAATCGAGCGTCGAGCGAATGCCCCAGCGCTGGAACACGACGCGGGCCATTAAGCCAAATTCCTGCAGAGCTAACGAGCGGATGCCTTCCAACAACTCCCGCCCTTTGACGTGATGCCGCTCATCCGCCGCCAGTTCTGCCGGCGGCACGTCGTCCGGCAGGGGCGGCTTGCCCAGGAGTTTCTGCGTGTGGGCCAGCCCCAAGAACACGAACTCATAGGCCTCGTAGGCATAACGCCCGTCGCGTTGCGCCACTTCCGCCAGCTGAGGATTGAAAAAACTCATCGTTGCTTATTGTAGTAGGCACACTCCGTGTGCCGTCAGGTTGAGACGGCACACGGAGTGTGCCTGCTACTTTATCTGCGTCAGAATCTCATTGGCGGGCACGACGATGCGCCGCCCGTCCTCGAATTCCACCAGCACCTTGCGGGCCAGGATTTCTTGGGCAAGCACCTTGCCGCGCCCTTTCTGAGTCACCACGCTCGATCCCGGCTGCGGCAGCGCTTGCTGAAACTCCTCGTACACGTCGTTTTCGTAGCGCAGGCAGCACTTGAGCCGCCCGCAGCGACCGGAAATCTTCGACGGGTCCAGCGTTGATTTTTGCAGCTTCGCCATCCGCATCGACACCGGCGGCATGACGGCCATGTGCGTGTTGCAGCACACCGGTTTGCCGCAGTCGCCGTAGTCGGCCAAAAGCTTGGCTTCGTCGCGGACGCCGATTTGCCGCATTTCGATGCGCGTGCGATATTCGCGGGCCAGGTCCTTCACCAGCTCGCGAAAGTCGACGCGCTTTTCAGCCAGGAAATAGAAGACGATGCGCTCGCCCCCGAACAAGTGCTCAACGTCCACCAGGTCCATCTGCAATTGCCGTTGCCGGACGAAATCCTGACAGCGCAGAAACTCGATATGCTCTTTCTCGCGCACGGCCGACAACTGTCCCTGGTCGTCGTCGTTCATCGCTCGCAGGATTTGCCCGTGCGTCGGCTCGGACAAGTACTGCACCGCTTGCGGCGTGGCCTCGCACAAGACCTCGGCCGCTTCCAGTCCGCGCTCCGAGCGCACGATCACCGCCTGCTCGCGCGCATAGCGCGCCTCCGCGGGGGCCGGTTCGTATTCCCCCAGGAAGCGCATCACGCCATGGCGGACGATGTAGTTCATATAGAGATTTCGATTGATCGCTTCGCGCTCGAGTCTCCCAACCATTCAGGCGTGCGCGAACCGATAAATCGTTTTTTTCCTTCTGCGCCATTGTAAACACCATTGCCCGCTTGGAAAAGGCGCATTGGTCTTGCAAAGCCCGCAAACCTTGCCACAATAACAATTGTTAACTCCCTCGCTCGCGCGTTGCCATTGTTAATGATCCCTCGCTCGCGCGTCGGGCTAGTGTTAACTTTTGTTTTTCGCCCTCCCGCCTTGCCTCGGTGAGGCAACCCTGACTGCCGCCCACATTCCAAAGGATTCTTCGTGCTCCCACGCCGTAGTTGGCTCTGTGTGCTCGTTCCCTTGTGCTTGGCGGGTTGCCGCGAGGACGAACCCATCGTCAAGCAAACGGTGCCGCGCGTCAGCGTCATGCAGCGCTTTTTCGGCGCCATCCTGCCCAAAGGCGAAAAAATCTGGTTCTTCAAGCTGGTCGGCACGGAAGACGACATGGCCGAATTGCAGGAGCCGTTCGACGAGTTTCTGAAGTCGATCGACTTCACCGATCCTCTGAAGCCGAAGTGGAAGCTCCCCAAAGGATGGATCGAAGAAGAAGGCAAGGAGATGCGTTACAAGACCATTCACATTGGCCCCAAAGAAAAGAAACTGGACTTGAGCGTGACGGCGCTCGGATTAGAGGCCGAAGACGTGACGGAAAACGTCAATCGCTGGCGTGCCCAGATCGGCCTGGTGGCTTTCCACAAGCGCGACCTGGAACCGTTTCTGCGCAAAGTAGATTTGCCCGCCGGGCCGGCGATCGTCGTAGACATGATCGGCCCCGGCGCGGTCGCGCAAGGCAAGGGCCCGCCCATGGGTGCGCCGCCGCGGCCTGGGCCCGATGCGTTGCCCTTCAAGTATGAAGCACCCAAGGGTTGGGAAAAAATCGCCAACATTACCTTGAGCGTGTTGACGTTTCAAGTAAAGGAAGGAGACAAGAAAGCGCGGGTCACGGTTTCGGAATTGGGCAAAAAGTCCGGCAGCTTGCTGGATAACGTCAATCGCTGGCGGCGCGACTATGCCGGTCTTCCAGAGATCAATGAAACGCAGCTGGCCAAGGATGTGCAAGAGCTTGCCGTGGGACTAGAGTCTTTCAAGTACGTCGATATCGACGGACCCAAGCAGCGCATCCTCGGCGTCGTCTGGCCCCGGCCGGATAGCACCTACTTCTTCAAGATGGCGGGGCACACCGACGTGGTCGAAAAACACAAGAAGAACTTCGAAACCTTCGTGAAATCAGTCCAGTTTGGCGGGTAGAATAAGCATTTGGAGTGCGGCGCTTTTCCGCCGCTTTGGTTTTTGGAGTGCGGCAGCCATGAGTTCCACGGCCACACAACCCGGCCCAGCGCCGGCGTCCTTGAAAGAGGCGGACATGAAAGGCGCACTGGTCCCCGGGAACAAGCCGCGCGCTGGCCTCGCTTGGCGCATTCTCCAGATCTGTGCCTCGTTGCGTGTCACTGTCGTCCTCTTTGTACTTTCGTTTTTACTTGTCTTTTGGGGCACCTGGGCCCAAAGGGATGAAAGCATTTGGTCGGTCGTCAACAGCTATTTTCGTTGGTGGTTCGTTTGGATTCCACTTAAACCGCTCACGCTTGAGTTGATCGACCTGCCGGTTTACATTCCCTTCCCCGGTGGCTGGACCATCGGCTCGCTGCTCATGATCAACCTCTTGGCCGCACACGCCGTTCGTTTCAAGCTCACTTGGAAGCGATCCGGCATCATCCTTTTGCACAGCGGCATCGTCCTCATGATGCTCGGCGAATTTGTCGCCGCCTTCCAAATCGAAGGGCGCATGAGCATTCCGGAAGGGCACAGCTCCAGTCACATTGAGAGCGACAAGAATACAGAGTTGGCCATCGTGCGCCGGCTGAGCGAAAAGGAGCAAGAAGAAACTTTGATTCCCGGCTCACGGCTGCAATACCACGACCGCAAACCGATTCAAGACGCCCAGTTGCCTTTCGACGTGGAAGTGGAGCGCTACCTCGAGAACTCCGACCTGCGCTCCGTTGAGAAAACTAGTCAGCCCAACCCGGCTACTGTGGGCATCGGCCTGCGGCAGGTCGCCGTCGCGAAATCCAAAGTCTCCGGCACCGATCCCAATCAAGCCGTGGAGATCGCCTCGGCTTACGTCACCTTAAAAAAGAAAGGCACCGGCGAGTCGCTTGGCACCTATCTCGTTTCCACCTGGTTCTCGTTCCTGCTCATCCCCGCCGAAATGGTGACTGTGGACGGCAAGAAGTACGAGATCAGCCTGCGTTATCAGCGCGAGTACAAGCCATACACGATTCACCTCACCAAGTTCACGCACGATAAGTACATCGGCACCGAGACGCCGAAGAACTTCCAAAGCGACGTGCGCCTGGTCGATCCTGCGAACAACGTGGACCGCGCCGTTAAGATCTACATGAACAACCCGCTGCGCTACGAAGGCGAGACGTTTTATCAAGCCAGCCTCTACCCGATGGGCAAAGGCACCGTGCTCCAGGTTGTCCGCAATCCCGGCTGGCTGATGCCGTATTTCTCCACCGCCATGGTGACCCTCGGCATGTTAGTCCATTTTGGGATCATGCTCGTGAACTTCATCATTCGGAGGCTGGCATGAAAATCCTCGAAAAGGTTTTCCCCTGGCTCATCCTTGCCTTGGGCGTTCTGTTCATCGGCTGGATCGCTTCACCGCCCGCCGCGCCGGCCAAGTTCGAGTTCGATTACAACGCCTTTGGCGCGCTGCCGGTCGTGGATCGCGGCCGGGTCAAGCCTATGGACACCGTAGCCCGCTCCTACCTCGTCTACCTCACGCACAAGCAGACGTTCAAGGACGAAGATGACAACCGCCATGGCGCGGTCAAGTGGCTGCTCGAC
Organism: Gemmataceae bacterium; assembly: GCA_022616245.1. Lineage (GTDB taxonomy): Bacteria > Planctomycetota > Planctomycetia > Gemmatales > Gemmataceae > JAKEFD01. The sequence continues at coordinate 1,483 of JAKEFD010000039.1, read as the reverse complement.
GTGATGGTCGGCAGGGCGGAGAAATACAAGATCTTTTTCATCGAAAATGAAGAGCTGCTGCAACAGCTCGGTCTCAAGCCGCGGCCCCGTTTTCGCTACTCTTTTGCTGAGTTCGCCCCCAGGCTGGAAGACGCCATGGACGCCGCGGACTTCGCGAGCAACAAGGACGCCAAGCACCGCACGCTATATGAAGTCAAGCTTGTCGAATTCGGCCACCATGTGAAGACCTACCGTGGGCTGGCGTCCTACGTGATGCCGCTGAACATACCGTCGATGTTCGAGGGGGGTGAGTGGTCCTCGTTGGCGCAACTGCGCCGGTCGATGGGCCCCGAATTCCCCGCTTTCCTGGAACAAGAGCCGGTGGCCGGCGCTTATGTCCGCATCCTGATGGCTTACGCTCAAAACGAGCCGCGCGAGTTTAACCACGAAGTCAAAAAGTTGTCCGCGTACATGAAGGAGCGGCTGCCGGATGAAACCTCCGACGCAGGCTTTGAAGTCTTCTTTAGCCGCTTCGAAGCCTTTCACCAAGCTAGTGTGCTTTACCTCTTCGCGATTCTCCTAGGTTGCTTGTCATGGTTGGGTTGGACGCGTCCCCTTAATTCCGCCGCAGCAATGCTTGGATTCGTCGGATTTCTAGTTCAATGCTTCGGACTTTACGGTCGGATGGAAATCCTTGGTCGACCACCGGTCATCAATCTTTATTCTTCGGCGGTTTTCATCGGCTGGTGCGCCATGTTGGTCTGTCAAATCATCGACCGCATTTACCGCAACAGCATTTCGCTGGTCGTTGGGAGCGTCGTGAGCGCCATAACGAGCGGCATTATCGCCCACTACCTCTCACTCGACGGTGACACCCTGGAAATGCTGCAAGCGGTCCTTGACACCAACTTTTGGCTTGCCACTCACGTAACCTGCATTACCTTCGGCTACGCGGCTATGTTCGTTGCTGGATTTTTAGGTATCGCATACATCCTCATGGGATTGTTCACTCCAATACTGCGCGACGATGGCGGCTCACTGCTAGCGAAAATGACATACGGCGTCGTTTGCTTCGCGACGCTCCTTAGCTTCACCGGCACCATGCTGGGCGGCATCTGGGCGGACCAGTCGTGGGGCCGGTTCTGGGGCTGGGATCCCAAGGAAAATGGCGCGCTCTTGATCGTCATCTGGGCAGCGCTTATCCTGCACGCGCGCTGGGCCGGCTTGATCAAACAGCGCGGCCTGGCGATGCTCGCAGTGGCGGGCAATATCGTCACCGCCTGGTCGTGGTTCGGCACCAACCTCTTAGGCATCGGTCTGCACGCCTATGGATTCAAGTCAGGGACCAAGATCGCGCTCATCACCTTCGCGATCAGCCAACTCGCGATCATGGGGCTGGCGATGATTCCGATGGAGAATTGGCGCAGCTTCATGAAGCAGACGCCGCCGCCCGGCAAACCGTCGACCAAGTCGCGCCCGCAGCCCGCGATGTCGTCGTAGCTCG